>DJIP01000113.1:0-15123 GCA_002433675.1 Halomonas halophila | reverse complement strand
CTGGATCAGGTCCAGGAACTGCAGACCGCGATTGGTGTACTTCTTGGCGATGGAGATAACCAGACGCAGGTTGGCCTCGACCATCTCCTTCTTGGCGCGGCGAGCCTTGGCCTCACCGATGGACAGGCGACGATTGACCTCCTTCACCTCGCTCACCGGCAGCTGGATCATCTCCTCCTCGAAGGCGATCTTGCGCTGGGCACGCTGAACGTCGGCCTTGAGCGGCGCGAGACGATCGGCGTAGCGGGCGTTGTCGGCCATGAAGTCGTCGAGCCAGTCGAGCCGGGACTCGTTGCTCGGGAAGGCCTTGATAAAGGCCTTGCGCGGCACCTTGGCCTGCTTCACCAGGAGCTGCATGACCGTCTTTTCCTGGGCACGCACCTGCTCGACGCTGATCCGGACCTGTCCGACCAGACGCTCGAAGTGCTTGGGCACCAGCTTGATCGGAGAGAACAGCTCGGCCAGACGTGCCAGCTCTTCCTGAGCCTCACGGGACTGACGACCGTGGGTCTCGATGGCGGCGTTGGCGGCCTGGCTCTGCTCGCGAATCTGCCCGAAACGCGCACGGGCCTCTTCCGGATCCGGGCCACCACCAGAGTCGTCCTCTTCTTCCTCGCCGTCTTCGTCGTCGTCGCTGGCAGCCTGCTCGTCCACTTCCGGCACTTCGGCCTCGGCGACGCCGGGGATGCCTTCGTCAGGGTCGATGAAGCCGGAAAACAGATCCGAGAGACGTCCCGGCGCTTCCTCGTCCTGGGTGGCATCGTAGGCGTCGAGGATCGACTCGACGGCACCCGGCACATAGGCCAGTGCCGACATGACTTCACGGGTGCCTTCTTCGATGCGCTTGGCGATCTCGATCTCGCCTTCACGAGTCAACAGCTCGACGGTGCCCATCTCGCGCATGTACATGCGCACCGGGTCCGTGGTGCGACCGACATCGCTTTCCACCGCCGCCAGGGCTGCCACCGCCTCTTCGGCTGCGGATTCATCGGTTGAGTGATCCGACATCATCAGGGTATCTTCGTCGGGAGCCTCCTCGACGACGTTAATACCCATGTCATTGATCATGCCGATGATATCTTCCACCTGGTCGGGGTCGGCGATATCTTCGGGAAGGTGGTCGTTGACCTCGGCATAGGTCAGGAAGCCCTGTTCCTTGCCGCGCGCGATCAACTCCTTCAGACGTGACTGCTGCTGCGCATTTCCAGCCATAGAAACCCTATCTCGACGAAGAAGAATGAAGCACCTGAAGCGCTAAGGTGGAGAAACTCGGTAAGCCGGACAGTATAGCGGTTTTGGGGCCACTTCTGCCAGTCTGGAGTGTTTGCGCGATGTCTCAGGTGTGTTAGTTTATCTGGTTGCGCCACTTGTCAGCGCCGTATCCCTTAGATGGTGATGGTAGGACAAAATTCAACCCTACCCGCATCCATACCTCATATTTGTCGTCGATCGCTCACAGGTTCTTACCATTGGTGGTAGTCGAACCTGCCGTCGTGACAGCGTTCGCGCCCTGCCGCAAGCGACCTAGCGCCCCGCCGCCAGCAACTCCATCAAGCGCCCGCGTTCCTCACTCGACAACCGCTCGCCGGACTGTTGCCGCCTCAGCAAGGCGTCGATCTCTTCCTGCCGGGACGGGGTCTGGCTGGCTCTCTGAAAATAGCTCACCAGACCATCGAGCTCCGCCGCCCTGGCCGCCACCGGGATCAACAGCTCCCGTCGCGCCAGTGCCGCCAGCCGCTCACCGTCCTCGCTGCCGTGAAAGTGCATCAGCAGCACCTGAGCGCTTGAGTAGCCGCCAGCGCGCAGCAAGGTGATGACCTCCCGACACAGCCGGGCGTCCTCGTCCTGCCCCCCGCACCAGTCCAGCGACTCGGGCAAGCGCTCCACCAGCCTGGGCTCGTGAACCAGCAATTGCAGGGTTCGCGCCATCAGGCCAAGGGCGCCACCGGAGCGGCGCGGTCGCGGCGCCGGCTCGCCGTCCTCGACGACGGGTTCGAACCACTCATCGACCGGCGCGACGTCGTTGTCCTCAGGTGGCGGCGCCAGCAGCGCCTCGAAACGCGACTGCTCGACCCCGGTACGACGCGAAAGCTCGGTCAGCATCAGCGACTTGAGCACCCCCTGCGGCAGCTTCTCGATCGCCGCCAGCACCTGACTGGCGTAACGCTCGCGCGATTCAAGCTGCGCCAGATCGCGCCCCTGGGCGGCGTGCTCGAACAGAAACTCCGACAACGGGCTTGCACACGTCACCCGATCCTCGAAGGCCTCGGTTCCCTCCTTGCGCACCAGGGAGTCGGGATCCTCTCCCTCAGGCAGGAACAGGAAGCGTGCCTGACGACCATCGATCATCTCCGGCAGCACCGTTTCCAGCGCCCGCGCCGCCGCCTGGCGGCCCGCCTTGTCGCCGTCGAAGCAGAACACCACCTCGCTGACCAGACGGAACAGCCGACGCAGGTGATCGGCGGTGGTGGCGGTGCCAAGCGTCGCCACCGCGTTGCGGATGCCGAACTGGGCCAGTGCCACCACGTCCATGTAGCCCTCGACGATCAGCAGGCGCTCCAGGCGATGATCGGCCTGACGTGCCTCATAGAGACCGTAGAGCTCGCGCCCCTTGTGGAACACCGGCGTCTCTGGCGAGTTCAGGTACTTGGGCTTGGCATCGCCCATCACCCGCCCGCCGAAGCCAAGCGTCCTGCCGCGAATATCACGGATCGGAAAGACGACCCGGTCGCGGAAGCGATCGTAGCTGCGACCACTGTCCTCGTGATGCACCAGCAGGCCGTATTCGATCTGCACCGACTCATCGACGCCCTGGCTGCCCAGGTGACGCTTCAGCGCTTCCCACTGGGCCGGTGCGTAGCCGATGCCGAAGGTCTCACGCACCTCGTCGGACAGTCCCCGCCCCTCGAGGTATTCGCGCGCCGCCTTGCCTTCCGGCATCTTGAGCCGCTCGCGAAAATAGCTGGCCGACATCTCCAGCAGGTTGACGCCTTCCTTGCGCTTCTTCTCGCGGGCCTGGGCACGAGGGTCATCCGCCCCCTCCCTCGGCACTTCCATCCCCAACCGCGAGGCCAGCTGCTCCACCGCGTCGGGGAACCGCAACTTGTCGTACTCCATCAGGAAACGCAGGGCGTTGCCGTGGGCGCCGCAGCCGAAGCAGTGATAGAACTGCTTGTCCGCACTGACCGTGAAGGAGGGGCTTTTTTCCTGATGAAAGGGGCACAGACCGGAATGGTTGCGCCCGGCCTTCTTCAGCTTGACGCGCTCTCCCACCACTTCGACCACGTCAACGCGGGCAAGGAGATCATCGATAAAACGCTGGGGAATCTGACCGGCCATATTCTGCTCGACAGGAGCTCTCTAGACAGAAGCGCGCTAGCCTAGACTGAAACACGCTAGACAATGCACTCGCAGGAGCAAGGGAAGCGAAGCGGGAGTCGGCGACGAACGTCAGAAAAACAAGCGGCCACCTCAATGGCGGCCGCTTGGCGTCCTCCTGAACCGAGGGCGGCGGACCGCGCTCGACTCAAGTACGGATCAATAGAGCCGTTCGAAACGCTTGCGCTCGCGCTGGAGCTTCTTGGCGTGACGCTTGACAGCGGCAGCGGCCTTGCGCTTGCGCTCGGCAGTCGGCTTCTCGTACTGCTCACGACGACGAACCTCGGACAGAACGCCGGCTTTTTCACAGGAACGCTTGAAGCGACGCAGAGCGACGTCAAACGGCTCGTTATCACGTACTTTGACAGAAGGCATTAAGCACTCACCTACCTTGGGTAACTTGAGTTCGGTTTGTACGCACACCTTCAAGGCCAATACCCCGCACCACTCCTTGTTCGGCCAACCCTTGAGCTGACAACAGCTCAGCGCAGGAACCCTGCGGGCATGACCTGAAACGGAACAGAAACGGGGGAAGCGAGCCCTGGATGCACGACCCAGTCTTGCAGCGGACAGTATTTTAGTGACCATCCCGCTTTCTTGCAAATGCTTTCGCCTCTATCACCCTTCAATCGGTGTCCGCCGCCAGCGCCGCTTCCCTGCCACAAGGCGCGCCCTGGCTGCCGAAACGGCGCCCGTTGCTTATGCAGCGAAAGCCAAAACGGCGTAGAATACTCCCCCCTTTCACCGTTTCCCGAGCCCGATCCATGCGCGTACTAGGCATCGAAACCTCCTGCGACGAGACCGGCGTCGCCCTCTACGACACCGACCGCGGCTTGCTGGCCGATGCGTTGCATAGCCAGGTAGCGATGCACGCGGACTACGGTGGCGTGGTGCCGGAACTCGCCTCACGCGACCACACCCGGCGCCTGCTGCCGTTGATCGACCAGGTGCTCGCCGAGGCACAGCTCGAACGCACCCAACTGGACGCCATCGCCTACACGGCAGGCCCCGGGCTGGTCGGCGCGCTGATGGTCGGCGCCAGCACCGCCCACGGCATGGCACGCGCACTCGGCATCCCGGTACTCGGCGTTCACCATATGGAGGGACACCTGCTCGCGCCCATGCTCGAGGACGAGCCGCCGGCCTTTCCCTTCGTGGCATTGCTGGTATCGGGCGGCCACACCCAACTGGTCCAGGTTGACGGCATCGGGCGCTATCAGCTGCTGGGAGAATCAGTAGACGACGCCGCCGGCGAAGCCTTCGACAAGGCTGCCAAGATGCTCGACCTCGACTACCCCGGCGGCCCGCGGGTGGCAGCCCTGGCCGAGAACGGCGACCCTGGGCGCTTCCGCTTCCCCCGTCCGATGACCGATCGCCCGGGTCTCGACTTCAGCTTTTCGGGGCTCAAGACCCACACCCTGACCGCCATTCGCCAGCTCGAGCAGGCCGACGAACTCGACGACCAGGCCCGCGCCGATGTCGCCAGAGCCTTCGAGGAAGCGGTCGCCGACACCCTGGCGATCAAGTGCCGCCGGGCCCTCAAGCAGACCGGGCTCACCCGCCTGGTGGTGGCCGGCGGCGTCAGTGCCAATGTGCGTCTTCGCACCAAGCTGGAAGAAGCGACGCGAAAACAGGGGGCTCGCGCCTACTACCCTCGCGGGCGCTTCTGCACCGACAACGGCGCCATGATCGCTTATGCCGGTGCTCAACGCTTGCTGGCGGGAGAACGCGATACCGTCGGTCAGATGAAGGCGGTGCCGCGCTGGCCGATGGATCAGCTCAGTGCGCCGTAGTCGACTAGCAAGAGGCAAGGGCCATGATCGCGCTCTCTATACGCCCAGGAGCCCAGCGTCTGCTGGCGGGAGAACGCGATACCCTGGGTCAGATGAAGGCGGTGCCGCGCTGGGCTCTCGCCACCGCAGGGATCAGCTAGGCGCGCCGTAGTCAACAAGCAAGAGGCAAGGGCCATGATTGCGCTCTCTATACGCCCAGGAGCCCAGCGCTTGCTGGCGGGAGAACACGATACCGTGGGTCAGATGAAGGCGGTGCCGCGCTGGGCTCTCGCCACCCCAGGGATCAGTTCAGCGCGCCGTCGTCGACTAGCTAGAGCCCCGAGATTTGCTCAGCGCCCGTTACAGGTGGGGCTCCTTGCCCTGGCGTAGCCGGCCGATATTGATGGCGTGGCGGGCCACCACCAGACCGGCGAATACCAGCACCACCCAGACAAAGTCCGGCGCCAGCCACAGGCTCAGCAACGGGGCCAGGGTGGCGCTGGTCAGGGAGGCCACCGCCGCGGTGTGCGCCCACCAGGCCAGCAGCGCCCAGATCACGGCACTGACCAGCGCGACCCCAGGGGTCAACAGCAGCATCACGCCGAAGGCGCTGGCCACCGCCTTGCCACCACGGAAGCGATACCACGCCGGGTAGCAGTGGCCCAGCAGCACACCGAGCCCCACCAGGCCTAGCCCCCAGGGCGGCAGCTCTATCCACAGACCGAGCAGCAGCACCGGCCAGCTTTTCAGGGCGTCGATCGCCAGTGTCGCCAGCGCCAGGGGCACGCCGTGCTGGCGTAGCACATTGGAGAAACCAGGATTGCAGGAGCCGCTGAGCCGCGGATCGGGACGCCCGGCCCAGCGGCAGACGCTGATGGCGCCCAGCCAGGTACCGCTCAGGTAGGCAAGCGCCGTCAAGGGCAGTATCACTTCCAACGATGAACCCATGGCGACTCCTGACCCGACGCAACCGGTGCTGGCGAAAGATGCCACACTCAAGGGCATTCCGTCGTAGTTTGCCAGTACGAGCACTCGCGAGTCACCCGCGGCCTGTTTCCCGGGGGTCGGCTCAAGTACAATCGGGCGCCTTGTCACACCTGCTTTTCCCGGTCCGTACTTAGCTGCCGGGAGGACAATCACCGGGGATAACCGATGGATCAGGTACTGATCGAAGGCCTTGAACTGGATACCGTCATCGGCGTCTACGACTGGGAGCGCAGCATCACCCAGCGCCTGACGCTGGACCTGGTGCTGGCCACCGACATCCGCGCGGCGGCGCAAGACGATGACCTGAGCCAGACCCTCGACTATGACGCCATCAGCCGTCGCATCGGGGTCTTCGCCGAGGAACACAGCTTCGAGCTGGTGGAAACCTTTGCCGAACGGCTGGCCGAACTGCTGCAGGACGAGTTCGGTGTGCCCTGGCTGAAGATGACGCTGCGCAAGCCCGGGGCGGTGGCCAATGCCCGCGCCGTAGGCGTCAGCATCGAGCGCGGTCAGCGCCCCGGGGGCCACTGATGGCACTCGTTACCCTGAGTCTTGGCAGCAATATCGAGCGCGACCAGCATATTCGCGTCTGCCTGGACGCCCTGTCGGAGACCTTCGGCGAGCTTGCCATCTCGCGGGTCTACGAGAGCAAGCCGGTCGGCTTCGAAGACGGTCGCAACTTCTACAACCTGGTGGTTGCCCTCTACAGCGACTGGTCCGTCGGCGAACTGCAGGCCTGGTGCAAACGTCTCGAGGCCGCCAATGGCCGACGCAAGGACAGCCCCAAGTTCAGCCCTCGCACCCTCGACGTGGACATCCTCACCGTCGGCGAGCAGGTGGGCGACATCGACGGCGTCAGCCTGCCGCGAGGCGAAATCCTGCACCACGCCTTCGTGCTCTGGCCCATGGCCGAGCTGCTGCCGGAACACCGACACCCCCTCGACGGGCGCTGCTATCAGGAGATCTGGCAGGCGTTCGAGGCGGACGACCAGCCGTTGTGGCCCATCGAGTTCCACTGGGGGGATCGGGTGCTGCCTTCACGCGCGGCACTCGAGGGGGCTCTCGAGATCTGACACCGCAAGCCCACTAGCGCCAGGCGTCTTCCAGGGTGGCAAGCCGCCTGCGTCGTAACTCCTGCCCCAGCGCCGCACCCTTGAAGCCTTCATCGAGCAGGTCTCTGGGCGAGAGCGCCAGCGCCGTACGGTAGCCGAGCGCCAACCGCGCGGCGTCCTCGGGACGCGTGAGTGCCAGTACGGACAAAAGCGGCGCCACCCGCTCTCCGCGGCGCCAGGCGTCGATGCCATCCAGCCAGTCCATGGCGATCGCCGGCGCCGAGCGATCATCGTTCTGTCCAAGAGTCGTCGCCAGTTGCCGGGTCAACGCCAACTGGTGCCCGGCATCGCGATAGTCGTTGGGTAGCTTGAGACGCTCTTCCAGGGCCTTGCGTGCGGGCTCGCTCAGCGCCTCCATCAGTCGCCCCCAGCGCCAGCAGGGCGAACCGGCCAGCGCCTCGGGCAATGTCGTCATCCGCACAAGCGAGTGCTCGAGGACATCACGGCCGGCCTCGCCCAGTGCCGGCATCAGCCGCCTAAGTGCGCCACAGGCGGCAAGCGCATCGAAGAAATGCCGCGGTTCGGGCTCGCCGAGCGCCTTTTCGGTCTCCACCCAGACCCGCTCGGCCACCAGATGGTCCAGCTCACCGCTCTCGGCCAGTTGGCGCATCAGCGCCTGGGTCGGCTCGGCGATGCGAAAGCCGAGGCCCGCATAACGGGCCAGAAAGCGGGCGGTACGCAGCACCCTCAAGGGATCCTCGACGAAGGCCGGACTGACGTGGCGCAGCAGTCGCTCGTCGAGATCTCGACGGCCATCGAAGGGATCCACCAGCGCCCCGTCGAGCGACTCGGCCATGGCGTTGATGGTCAGATCACGGCGGGCCAGGTCTTCCTCCAGGGTCACCTCGGGGCTGGCGTGGACCACAAAGCCGGTATAGCCATGACCGGACTTTCGCTCGGTCCGCGCCAGGGCGTACTCTTCGTGGGTCTCGGGGTGCAGAAATACCGGAAAGTCGCGCCCCACCGGGCGAAAACCACGCTGGCGCATGGCCTCGGGGGTGGCGCCGACCACCACCCAGTCGGTGTCCTTCACCGGCCAGCCAAGCAGCGCGTCGCGTACCGCGCCCCCCACCCGATAGACCTCCAGCCCCGCACAAGGCTCGTCGCCCTGGCGCTGCTCGCGATCCTGGGTCATGACGCCGTCCGACTCACCCGTTCGGGCAGGCGATGCTGCCACTCGGTAAAACCACCATCGAGGCTGTAGACGCGCTCGAAGCCCTGGGCGCTGAGCCAGCTTGCCGCCTGCTGGCTGGAATGGCCGTGATAGCACACCACCACCAGGGGTCTATCCTTCGGCGTCTGTTCGACCAACGGCCCTACGCTGTGGTTGTCCAGATGGCGGCTGCCGGGAATGTGGCCCTGGGCATAGCTGCCGGGATCGCGGATATCGACGAGACACAGCTCGCCTTGCTCATCGAGCCACTGGCTCAGGCGCTCGATATCCAGATGTTCGAAGGCGGCGGACATCATATGGACTCCTTGATAAAGGGGAGGGTCAGGCAAGCGGAAGCAGGTCTCGGCGACTGGCCTGCGGCGTCAGACAAACTGGCGGCTGGGCACGCTAATGCGCTCGCCGCTGTCCAGGTCCAGCGCGGTCAGGCTGCCGCCCCAGACGCAACCGGTATCCAGCGCCTCGGCACGCACCCGACTGCCGCTCGCCTCGCCGTTGAGCGCGGCCCAGTGGCCGAACAGCAGCCAGGGATCATCCTGGCGAGGGTACTGAAACCAGGGAGCAAAGCCATCCGGCGCACTGTCCAGGCCTTCCTTGGCGTCGAAATCCAGACGCCCCTCGGCGTCGATGAAGCGCATCCGGGTCAGGGTGTTGACGATGGCCCGCAGGCGGTCGACCCCTTCCTGGTGAGGCTTGAAGCGGCGTGGACGATTGCCGTACATGCGCGTGAGAAAGTCGCCGGCACGCTCACCGGTCAGCATCCACTCGACCTCGCCGGCCAACGACTCGGCCTGATCCAACCCCCACTGGGGCGGCAGCCCGGCGTGGGTCATCAGGGTGTCGCCATCGCGCACCAGCAGCGGCCTGGCCTGAAGCCAGTCGAGCAGGGTCTCGCGATCCTCGGCCTTGAGAATATCGTCGATGGTGTCCTTGCGCTTGGTCGCGGCGCCACCTCGCGCCACCGCCAGCAAATGCAGGTCATGGTTGCCGAGCACCACCCTGGCCGCCTCGCCCAGCGCCATCACTTCGCGCAGGCAGGCCAGCGACCCCGGCCCGCGGTTGACCAGATCTCCGGCCAGCCACAACTGATCCCGACGAGGGTCGAAGTCGAGCGCCTCGAGCAGGGCGATGAATTCCTCGTGACAGCCTTGAAGGTCACCGATAGCGTAGCGTTTCATAGGATCTCGGGGCTCTTGAAGGTCGTTCGATTCGCCAGATCAGTGAATCTGGTTGGGTGTGGCCAGGCGAAACACCGTGATCGGCACCTCGAAGGGACGCTGACTGGCGGTGTCCACGCAGGTATAGGCCCCTTCCATGAACCCTACCGGCCCGTCGAGGATGGCACGACTGGTGTACTGGAAGGTCTGACCGGGGCCAATCATCGGCTGCTTGCCGACCACTCCCTTGCCACGGACCTCCTGGACCTGTCCGCTGGTCTGGGTGATCTTCCAGAAGCGCGCCATCAGCTGGATATTGCCCGGGGAGTGGTTGTGCACCGTCACCGTGTAGCTGAACACGAAGCGGTTCTCCATCGGCGAAGATTCATCTTCACGATAGGCGGGCTCCACATCGACCCTTACGTCGGGCATCTCGCTCATGACGGACTCTCCTCTGCACTCAGGGCGTTGGCGATGGACACGAACTCCTCCACCTCCAGCGTCTGGGGCCGTCGGCTCGGATCGATGCCGAGGGCCTCGAGGGCGTCGCCGTCGATGCGTCCCTTGAGATTGTTGCGCAGCGTCTTGCGCCGCTGACCGAAGGCCTCGCGCACCACGTCGAACAGCAACGTCTCGTCCTTGGCCCGCCCCTGGGGCCGCTCGCGCGGGGTCAGCCTGACGATGGCCGAGTCCACCTTGGGGCGCGGCACGAAGGCTTCCGGCGGCACCACGAACAGCGAATCGACGTCGCAGAAGTACTGCGCCAGCACCGACAGGCGCCCGCGATCGCCTCCACCCGGCGGCGCTGCGAGGCGATCCACCACCTCCTTCTGCAACATGAAGTGCATATCCTGGATGGCGTCGCCGGCCTGGAGCAGGTGCGAGATCAGCGGGGTCGAGATGTTGTAGGGCAGGTTGCCGACGACCCTCAGCGGCTGGCCCTCGCCGCGTAGCGCAACGAAATCCATCTTGAGGGCGTCGCCTTCGTGGATGACGAAGTTCGGGCGGTTGAAGAACTGCACCCGTAGCCCCGGGATCAGGTCCCGATCCAGCTCGATGACCTCGAGATCACCGTCGGTGGCGTCGAGCAGTGGTTCGGTCAGCGCCCCCTGGCCTGGGCCGATCTCGACCATACGGTCGCCAGGACGCGCCCCGATGGAACGCACGATGCGCGAGATGACGCCGGGATCACGCAAGAAGTTCTGACCGAAGCGCTTGCGGGCCCGGTGCGCCGTGGGGCGGGATGACATGCTTGAATCCTTTGCAAAACGAGGGTTGGGGTGACGGACCTTCAGCGCTCGGCCACCCGGCTGCCCATGTCCTCGGCGAGGGCAATCGCCACCGCCAGGCTATCGGGGCTGGCGGAGCCATGTCCGGCCAGGTCCAGCGCGGTGCCGTGGTCCACCGAGGTCCGCGCCAGCGGCAGTCCCAGGGTGATGTTGGCGGCCTGGCCAAATCCCGAGTACTTGAGCACCGGCAGACCCTGGTCATGATACATCGCCAGCACCGCGTCGACGCCGTCGAGATGGCGCGGGGTGAACAGGGTATCCGCCGGCAGCGGCCCGTCAAGAGCCAGTCCTTCTTCACGCAGCCGCTCGAGCACCGGGGTGATGATCTCGATCTCTTCGCGCCCGAGATGCCCATCCTCGCCGGCGTGGGGGTTCAAGCCGCACACGGCGATCCGCGGAGAAGCAACACCAAAGAAGTGTGTCAGGTCCCGGGCCAGGATACGCAGCACCCGCTCGAGACTCTCCGGCGACAGCGCATCGGCTACCTCGCGAAGCGGCAGGTGGGTGGTCGCCAGGGCCACCCGCAGCGGTGTCGGGCGCGGCTGATCAGCGGTGGCGTCGGCCGAGGCGACACGCCCGTGCAGGGCGCTGTCGGTGGCCAGCATCATCACCACCTCCTCGACTCCGCAGGCATCGCGCAGGTACTCGGTGTGGCCGGTGAAGTGGTGGTGCCCCGCGTCGCGGATCACCCCCTTGTGCAGCGGCGCCGTGACCATCGCCGAGGCCTTGCCGGCCAGGCACTGGGCCACCGCCATATCCAGGGTCTCGAGCACGTAGTCGGCGTTGGCCGTCGACAGCACGCCAGGCTCGCTGGCCTGCTTGAGCGCGACTGGCCACACCGCCAGACGCTGCCGGCGCGGGCCCGGGTGCACCTCGCCTGGCGCCGTCACCACCACCTCGACATCCAGCCCAAGCGCCTGGGCACGTTCCCCCAACAGCTCTGGGTCGCCAATGGCGACCCAGTCGGTGGCGTGGCGCGCGGCCAGCATCAGTACAAGGTCGGGACCGATACCAGCGGGTTCGCCGGTGGTCACCACGATCGGCGCCTTCATTCGATGCGACATCAGCCCTGGTTCAGGCGCTTCTCGACGAAGGCCTCGCCGCGGATTTCCTGAACCCACTTCTCGAGTTCGTCGCCGGCCTTGCGCTGGAAGATCGCCTGGCGCGCCTCCTCACGGCTGGTGCCGACGCCTTGCTGCTGCAGATAGCGCTCGACCTCGGACTCGGAGATGTTGATCCGGCTGGACACCTGGGCCTGCTGGACCTTCATGATCAGCATCTCGCGACGGATCTGGTCACGCACCTGGGACAGGCTCATGCCCTGTGACTCGAGCCGATCGGCGAACTGCTCCAGGCTGACACCGTTCTGGTTGGCCACGGCGCGCACCTGACGATTGAGCTCGGTATCGTCGACGCTCAGGTTCATGCGCTCAGCCATCTGCACCTCGATTTCCTCGACGATCATGCGGTCCAGAATCTGCTCACGCAGGGCCTGCTCCGGAGGTGTGTCCATGTCGCTTGCGCGCAGTCTGGCCATGGCCTGCTCGACACGGTCATCGAGTTGGGAGGCCATGATGGCGTCCTCGTTGACCACGGCGACGATCCGATCCAGCGGCTGGCGGTAACCGTCCTGGGCGTGGGCCGCCACGGTGGTCAGTGCCAGACAGGCGGCCATCGCCAGGGCGGCAAGGGGTCGGCTACGCATAGTGATGCTTCCTCGTTCACTCAGATTCGATGCGGCGAGCACGCGTCTCGTGCTCGCCGTTGGGGATACGCCAGGGTGTCTAGTTCAGGCCGGGACGGTAACCGGGCACTGCAGACTGGAAGTAGGTGTCCGCTTCGCCACCGAAACCACCGAAGCCCTTGAGCACAAAGCGCAGGAAGAGCCCGCGATCCGTGGTGTCGTCCTCGATGTTGTTGGCGGTGTCCTCGTCTTCGATCCACTCGCGCCACACGACCTGCACACCATAACAGCAGTCGTTCCACTGCACACCCGCCATCTGGTCGAGGGCACGGTCGTTGGTGTTGTCGTAGAGCACCCGGCCGATGACGTCGAAACGATCCGTCGCCTTGTAGGCGAAGGACATGTCGTACTCTTCGCGGTTGTAGTTGCGAACGTCGTCGTCATCGTCGGCGTTGTCGAAGCCTTCAAGCTCCCAGCGGTAGCCCAGGTTGAGCACGTGACCGGCATCGGCGCGGTACTGCACGCCAAGACCGGTACTCTCGGTGCGACTCTCCTCGTCGTCGTAGAGCCACTGCCAACGGGTGCTCCAGTTGTCGGTGATCTGCCAGTTGAGGCGGGTCACCCAGGGCGAACGATCGCGAGTGGCATCGTAGTAATCGAATGACGTCTCGTCCCCGGGCAGGGTCTCGGGGTCACCGGCCATGTCGATATTGCGATCCTCGAAGTAGGCCGACTGCCCGACCCCGATGGAGAGGCGCTCGCGGCCGCTCTGGTCTTCGAGGAAGCGGCTTTCCACTCCGTAGGAAAGGCGGTTCAGGTCACCCAGACGATCGCCACCAGAGAAGCGGTACGGTGACCACAGCTGGCCCCAGGAGAACGACAGCTCTTCGGTGTCGAAGTCCGGGAAGTCGCTCTGGTCGCGTTCCGGCACATAGGCGTAGTTGAGGCGTGGCTCCAGCGTCTGGCGCCAGTCGTCGCCACCGAAGGCGAAGTCGCGCTCAAAGATCAGCCCGGCGTCGATGGTGGTGACCGGCGCGGTCAGCGTCGGACTCTCGCTGTTGTCGGTGATGCGATCGTCATAGTCGAGGTCATAGCGCGTGTGCTGCAGCGCCACGCGGGGCTCGAAGAAGCCCCAGCTCGGCTCGAAGCGATAGCCCACCGCCGGCGCCAGATCCAGGCGAGCACCCTTGACGTCTTCCCTGAGCGGGATGCGACGCTGGGTATCCTCGTAGTCGTAGAAGCCGTTCTCGTCGCCCTCGATATCGCGCCAGAAGTAGGTGGCGTTGGAGTTCCACTCCTGATAGAAGCCGAGGTCCTGGGACCAGCGGCCGTTGGCGGTCAGGCTCGGCAGCCGGTAGAAGGGCTTGTCGCCTTCGTCGACCGGATCGTCCAGCAGCTGATAGCCCTGGGCCTTGGCCTGGAGGTTCCAGGTGTCACCGAGGTAGTCGATCTGGGCCAGACGCGCCATGTTGCTGGTGTCCGTCTCACCAAAGGTACGCCCGAAGTCATCGAAATAGCGGCCGTCACTGGCGGCGCCATAGCGCAGCCGATAGGGAACGCGCGAGCTGAAGCGCCCGTAGTGGCTGTAGTCGAAGTACCAGCGCTCGTCGCCGTTTTCGAGTTCGGTGGTGGAGTCGTCATCCCCGGCGGACTTGTCGTCGCCGATGTAGGCGCCTTCCAGGGTGCCCTGATCGGTGGGAAATAGATAGCGGAACTCCGCACCCATCAATAACCCGCTGTCGTCGATCCAGCGCGGGGTGATGGTAGCGTCATAGTTGGGCGCCAGGTTTAGATAGAAGGGCTGCGCATAGTCGACACCACCGTCGGAGATACCGATAGTCGGCCACAGGAAGCCTGTCTGACGGCGTTCATCGATGGGAAAGCGCACCCAGGGCCAATAGAACACCGGCACATCGCCGAGTTCCAGGCGGGCATGCTTGGCGGTGCCGTAGCCCTGGTTGCGATCCAGCAGAATATCGTTGCCGACCAGGCGCCAGGTGCTGTCGCCAGGCTCACAGGTAGTGAAGCTGGCCTCGCGCAGACGGAAGACGTTGTCACTGACTCGCTCGAGCTGGATGGCGTCGCCGCGAAGACGCGACTCGTGGGCCACGTAGTGGGCCGAATCAATGGTGGCCTGGTCACTGTTCAGCGAAACCTCGGCGCTGTCGCCGCGCACCAGCAGGCCCTTGTCGCGCAGAGTCAGGGGACCGCTGGCGTTGGCCAGGTCACGCTCCGGTGGCACCTGCACCCGGGTCGCCTCAAGCTGGGTATCGCCCTTGCGCAGCACCACTTCACCGTCGAGCACGGTGTCACCATCGGTGCCGTAGTTGGCGGTGTTGGATTCGCTGTTGACCTGGCCATCGATGGCCGGCGCAGGAAGGCGGTATTCGGGCTGAACGTAGTAGCCTCGGCACACCGTCCCGGCGGGACGGTCATCGCCCCAGGGCTGCCAATCCATCTGGCTTGCCGGCAGGGGTTCAGGTGGGGCCGCCCACAGGGGGGACGACACCAGACTGGTGGTGGCGAGGCCCGCCAGGGCCGTCCATGCGTATCGCTTGGCCATGTTGCACGCT
>DJIP01000064.1:25246-25617 GCA_002433675.1 Halomonas halophila | reverse complement strand
CGGATCAATGACAAGGCCGGCTTTCAGGGCAGTGGCTTCGACTGGCACTCGGACTTCGAGACCTGGCACGCAGAAGACGGCATGCCCGGCATGCGCGCACTGAGTGTCTCGCTGATGCTCACCGACAATGGCGAGTTCAATGGACCGCTGATGCTGGTGCCGGGCTCCCATCGCCAGTTTGTCCCCACCGTGGGACGCACCCCGGACCAGAACTGGGAGACCTCGCTCAAGGCGCAGCATATCGGTGTACCGACCCGGGAGCAGCTGGGGCCGATCATCGAACAACAGGGCATCGAGGCACCCAAGGGGCCGGCCGGCTCGATTCTGCTGTTCGACTGCAACGCGCTGCATGCGTCCAACAGCAACCTGTC
>DJIP01000064.1:2398-24901 GCA_002433675.1 Halomonas halophila | reverse complement strand
AACCTGTTCTTCGTCTACAACAGCGTGAACAACCGCCTGGTCACCCCCTTCGGCGCCAAGTCGCCACGGCCCGAGCATCTGGCGGCGCGTGAGCGCACTCCGGCACTGGGATGATCCAGCGCCAGCCAATGTCGGTAGATGGCTTCGCCCTTGGGCGTGGCCGCTCCCCATCAAGAAAAAAGAGCCATCAAGAGGAAACCCCCATGCACATCGGCGACACCCTGCTGATTGCCCGTGACCTGGTCATGGTAGCCGAGGACCAGCTGTCCTCGGGTAACACCGCCGAGGTCATCGATACCTCGGCCCTGGTCGAAGGCGACGGTGACGACATACGTCTGCCGCGCTATCGGGTGTTGATCGACGAGGTGGGGGAGCGGGATTGCTCCTGCACCATTCTCGAACGCCTCGAATAGTCGGGCGCTGGCGCCGGGTCAGACGATCGGCATCGGCATTTGTATCGGCATTGGCATCTGTATCGGCTGCGACTGCCAAAGTCCCTGGGGGTGACGGCAGGCCCATGCCTCTGTTAAGGGTGAAGGACATTCCTCGGTCGTGGAGGCACGATGACGATTCTGCTCAAGCGGGCCTACGATGAGCCCGCCGACGACGACGGCCACCGGGTGCTGGTGGACAGGCTCTGGCCGCGGGGGCTCGCCAAGGACAAGGCGCGTATCGATGAATGGATCAAGGAAGCCGCCCCCACCGACGACCTGCGCAAGGCCTTCCACAGCGAGGAACTCGGCTGGGGCGAGTTTCGCCAGCGCTATCTGGCAGAGCTGAAGGAACAGCGGGAAACCCTCAGACCCCTGGCCGAGCGCAGCCAGCAGCACCAGGTGACCCTGGTGTTTTCCTCGAAGGATGAGACCCACAACAACGCCGTGGTGCTCAAGGACTATCTGGCCATGCTGACCGGATAAGATTCGGGCGCATCACCGGGCATCGTGGCCTCGAACTTCCGACCCACGCATTACGAATGCGTTGCTCTACCTGCTGAGCTACACCGGCTTGGCGTCGCCGTCTCGATCACAACAGGCCCGTTGCCCGCCGCTCTGGCGGGGTTGTGCCGTCTCTGGCAGGCCCCGCGTGTGCTAACCCTTTGTTTCCCTCAGACGCGTCAGGCCTTCCTGGGCGCTGGAGGCCACCAGTTCTCCTTTTCGATTGTAGATACTGCCTCGGGCCAGGCCTCTGGCGCCGCCGGCCCAGGGGCTGTCCATGTCGTACAAAAGCCAGTCGTTGACGGCCACGTCCTGGTGAAACCACAGCGAGTGGTCGAGGCTGGCGATCTGCAGCTTGGGGTCGCCGAAACGGATGCCATGGGGCACCAGAGCAGTGGTCAACAGGTTGAAGTCCGAGCTGTAGGCGAGCAGGTAGCGATGCAGGGCGGGGTCATCGGGCAGCTCGCCATTGAGCCGGAACCACAGCCGCTTGCGCGCGGGCGCGCCGTCCTCGGCGGTGTCTTCCACATGGCGAAATTCGATCGGGTGACCGGGGAAGCGCAGGATCTCGTCGCTTTCGTCTGGCTCTGTTGCCTCGAGGGCGGGCATGCTGGCCTGGTGGCTCAGGCTGTGTTCCTGGCCATGGAAGGAGGCGCTGCAGAAGAAGATCGGGCGGCCCTTCTGGATCGCGGTGATGCGGCGGGTGGTGAAGCTGCCACCGTCGCGTACGCGGTCGACCTGATAGACCACCGGCATGGCGGCGTCGCCGGGACGCAGGAAATAGCCGTGCAGCGAGTGCACCTGACGCTCTGCCGCGACGGTCTGGGTGGCCGCTGACAGCGCCTGGCCCAGAACCTGGCCGCCGAACAACTGGGGCAGCCCCAGGTCCTGGCTGCGTCCACGAAACAGGTTCTCTTCCAGCATTTCCAGGCCCAGCAGGTCTACCAGACCCTTCAAGGCGTCCGACATTCGCGTATCCTCCTTGCGCCGGGACAGCCCGGCTTGTCGATGGCGGTGACACGGTGGCGATTGCCGTGCCCGCGGCAATGGTTCAGCATTTGGCTGGGCTCAGTGTACGGGAGTGCAACACCTTGCGCAGTGACGAATTTTACATGCATCGAGCGCTGGAACTGGCCGAGCGCGCGGCCCAGGCAGGAGAGGTGCCGGTCGGTGCGGTGGTGGTGGACGCGGCCGGGGAGATCATCGGTCGCGGCGCCAATGGCCCTGTGGCGAGTCACGATCCCAGCGCCCATGCCGAGGTTCAGGCGCTCCGGGATGCCGGGACGAGCCTGTCGAACTATCGACTCGAGGGCTGCACCCTCTACGTGACGCTGGAGCCCTGCATGATGTGCTCCGGGGCGATCATCCACGCCAGGATCCGGCGCCTGGTCTACGGTGCCGCAGAGCCTCGTTCCGGCATGGTCGAGTCCCGGGCCAACCTGTTCGCCCAGCCCTGGCACTTTCACCGTGTGGAGGTCGAAGGCGGGGTGCTGGCGGGCCGAGCCTCGCGCCTGCTGAAGACGTTTTTTGCCGAGCGCCGATGAGTCTGTGCAGGTGCGTAGAGCACGCAGGTACCGTCTATGGTGCCGACTAGACACCCGGGACGTGCGTTGCAGGCGCCGAGCGTCGCTCAGGCGGAGAAGGACGGTGTGCCTGCAGGCGGTGCGCTGTCGACAGTGTCGGCGGTGTTGTTGAAAGACACGACCCGATCGCGCCCCTGGTGCTTCGCTAGATAGAGCGCCTGATCCGCCTGCTGTATCAGGCGTGTCAGATCCAGCGGTGAATGAACCTGACAAGCCACGCCCAGGCTGATGGTCAGTGGCGTGCCGTCGTGATGGGCCAGCGGAGCCTGGCGGATGGCACGCCGTAGACGCTCGGCCACAGCGCAGGCATCGGCCTGCCGTCCTTCGGGAAGGATCACCAGAAACTCTTCCCCGCCGTAGCGACCCAGCAGGCCATCATCTCCCAGGGTCTCCTGTGCAAGTCGAGCAACCGCCTTGAGCACTCGATCGCCTTCAGCATGGCCGAGGCAGTCGTTGATGTGCTTGAAGTGGTCGATGTCGACAAGAATGACGCTCAGAGGCAAGCGCTCCCGCCAGGTCTGGGCGGTGGCCTGCAGGTGACGTCGGTTCGGTAGACCGGTGAGCTCGTCGTGGTCGGCGAGCCAGCTGAGCTGTTGCTGCAGGCGATGGCGAGTACGGACTTCGCGGCGAAGGTCTCCGTTGGAGCGCGCAATCGCACGATGCTGGGAAGCCATCTGATGCTGACTGAACAATGTCAGATAGAGGAACTGGCTGAACAGCAGCCCCAGTACCAGAGTGACGGCAGGAAGGCGGCTGCGTAGACGCTCCAGTAGCCGCGTGTCGGGACGCAAGGTCAGTTCGAGCGGGAGATACCGGGTAGCCGAGGTTGCTGCCCCCTCACTGAGCGCGTCGAGAGGAATGGCCTTCAGGGGAAGCGAGACTGCCCACGGCGACGGGTGTCCCCGCGTCGGCCACTCCTGGATCAAGTGTCCGTCGTGGGCAAGGCGGACCTGCAGAGTCCCAGCGCCCGCAGGGCCCGGCTGATACATGTCCGCGGTCATGGCCGGCAGTGACAGCGTGGCCGCGAGGTGGCCGAAGGGACGCCCGAGCGGGTGGCCCTCAGGGTGGGTGAGAGGTAACGAGAGCGCAATTGCCAACTCTGCAGGGGAGGCGTCGGCGGCAAGTCGAGGCTCGAGAACGACGCGGGGAGGGCGCGAGTCGGTGCGACGGGCGGTGGCCGGGCTGGGCTCTGATTGAAACCCTGAGCGGGACCCGGACCCGGACCCGGACCCGGACCCTGACCCGGTGCTCTGCAGCCCTTCCAGGTGAAGGGCTGTCAGGTAGGGAAAGTGATGTTCCAGTGGTTCGGTCAGTTGCTTCCCGCGCTCGGAGTCGAGGGGCACCGGCGACTGCGCGAGAAAGACCTGAAGTTGCTGTAGAGAGTGCAGAACGTCATTGAATTCGCTGGCCAGGCGTTCCTCCATGGCACGGCCTTCGCGCTGTCCCAGGTGTTGCAGTGCGTTGTCGGCCTGGATCCCCAGGTATTGCCACAGCACCAGGGTCGTCACGACCAGAAGCGTCGAGGGCCACAGCCCCCGTCGGAGGCTGTCGCGGGTGGGACGCCAGCCGCTTACCACACCCACCCATTGGCCGGCGAGCAGCAGGCCGAGGACGGCGGTGACGATGAGCGAGTGGTCGTGCGGCAGCGCCGCCGAAGGCAGCCAACGGTGCAGGGGTGTCTGATCCAGCAGCAACAGCAGGAAACAGGACATGTGGAGCAAGGGCACACCCAGACTCGAGCGAGTGCGTGCCAGTACCCCCAGGGTCAGTAGTGTCAGCACGAGCAGTTCGACCAGCGGCGGGCGCCAGTCCAGCAGCGTCGCCGGCGTTACCAGCCGGCTGAAGAGCCCGGACTGCCGCTCTACCGATAGCCAATCTTCTGGTGCACAGGCGCCGAACAGCAGGGCAACCAGGCAAAGACACAGTGGCCATGACACCAGAGCACTGGTGAGTACCCCCTGGCGTGTCCAACGCCACTGGCCGATGGCCACGATCAGGGCCAGTGCCAGTGTCGTCTGATTCGCCGGCAGAGACGCTAGCCGAGTATCGAGTCCAATGAGGGAGGTGGCAGCCAGCACCAGGGCGAGCAGGGTAAACCCCTGGCTCAGCAGTCGATAGTGACGAACAACGGGTAGCGAGGTGTACCACATGCAGGCGTTCCGTCCCCGGCGGCTCGCGGCCTGACTGGCCGCGCTACGTCCAGCATACCCAGACGCTGATCGAGGCTCAGGAAGAAGTGCGCCGCCTCGCGCCGGAGGGGTTGACCTGAGTCAGGAGTGCAACAGGGCGTTGGGGTCTATGGTCCCGCCGGGCTCAGCGACGGGATCCTTCGAGGCGACCTCCACTCGGTTGCGACCCAGCCGTTTGGCGCGATACAGCGCCATATCCGCTCGATGCAGCAAGTCTCTTGGCACAACGGGGCCTTCGGTCTGGGTGATCAGGCCGATACATACCGTCATGGGACTGCCGTCTTCGTGTTGCACGCCGCAGGCCTGCACCTCCCGCCTCAGATGTTCTGCCCATTCATGTACCCGGGCGATATCGCCCTGTGGCAGATAGACCACGAATTCCTCTCCGCCGTAGCGGGCCAGCACGCCGCCCTGTGGCAGCAGGTTCTGCGCGCAGGTGGCGAAGCGCTTGAGTGCCTGGTCTCCGGCTTGATGGCCTTGTTGGTCGTTGATGCGCTTGAAATGGTCAAGGTCGCACAACAGCAGGCTGAGAGGATTTTGTCCGGCATCCGTCGGCAGACTGGCGAGAAAGGTGCGTCGATTGGCCAGGCCCGTGAGGTCGTCGTGTCCCGCCAGCCATTCGATGTCCTTCTGCAGGCGCGAACGACGCCGCATTTCTCGGCGTAGTTCGAGGTTGGTGCCGGCAATCTGGCGGTGCTGCTGACGCTGCTGGTGGCGGCTGAACAACAGCAGATAGAGCAGCATCGCCATGGTCAGGCCGGTGCACAGCGTGGAACTCGGATAGTGAAGCTTCAGGTGCTCCAGCAAAAGGCGGTCGGGGCTGAGCTCCAGGTGCAGGGTGTGGGACAGCAGACGAACGTCGCTGACGAGCCTCCAGGGCGAATGTGCCGCTGACGCCGGTACCCGCCATAGGGTGCTGTCGCCGTCTTTCAAGGTCAGCGTCATGGCATCCGGTACATGGGCGAGCGCGGGTAGCAGGTTGGCGGCGAAGGCATCGAGGTTGAAGACCATGGCGACCGAACCCAGCAGCCGACCACCATCCACCGTGTGGATCGGCAGAAAGTGGATGATGCCCCAGCCCCCGCCTGGGAGCGGCAGAATATCCGACGACACCGCTTCGTGCTGGTGAAAGCTCTGCCGCAGGACCTCCACCAGGGGCTTGTCGAGGGCCCCATCCAGCAATTGCATGCCCGGGTAGGCCTGGTACGAGTTGTCGTCTGGATAGAGATGGTCGACCCGCCCTGAGGGGTCGATCAAGGCCAGCAGGGGCAGCTCCGGGAAGTCGTTCAGAAAGCTCCGGGCTTCGTGGCGCCACATCGATGCAGAGGGCAGGCGTTGATCGATCTCCCAGACCAGATGGAAGCGATGCATGGCTCGAAGGGTGTCGTCGATGCGGTCTGTCATCGTTGCCGACAGGCGATCGGTTTCCCGCTGAGCACGTTCGAATAGCTGTCGATTGGCCTCGCTATCCTGCTGGCACCACAAAAGAACCGTTGCCGTGGCAATCAGAAGACCTGGGCCCAGGGCGCGCAGCAAGCTCGGCATGCTATGACGCCAGCCGGTCACTACCGCCAGGAACTGGGTCAGCAGCAGCAGCCCGTTGCCCGCCAGTGCCCAGGGGCCGGCAGGCGGCGCCAGCGGCGGCAGTGTCTCGGGCGACGCAAGTTGGTAGGCCAGGCTCCCCCACAGAAGGGCGGCGATGGCGTGAAGCAAGGGGGTGCCCAGGCTGGCTCGGGTACGCAGGGCAAGACTCAAGGCCAGACACGCCGGCAGCAGGCTGTCGGCCAACCCTGGCCACTGCCAGGAAAGGCGTGGGTGGCCAGTGTCGAGCGGCGCTGGTGGATCGAAAGTCGCCAGAGACAGCCAGCCCTGGGGCAGGATATCGCCGGCCACGCCGATCAGCAGAGCGGCCAACACCGCCACCACCAGCGTCAGACTCAAGACCAGCCGCTGGCGGTACCAGGCCAGCTGAGCAAGCCCGATCAAGCCGCCCAGTACCAGGGTGGGCAAGGTGGTCGAGGCGGTAGTCCCGGCGAGGCTGGCGCCGAAGCCAGCGATGTAAAGCGCCAGGGACAACAGCGTCAGCGGGATTTTGAGACGTAGCATGTACCCACTTTTCGAGCGAGGATCTGGCGGTTGTCGGGCGTTGTGGCCGGCGAAATATCTCGCCGAACCGATCCGCGAGAAGATAAGACGTGCGGTGAATTGTGCTGGAAAATGCGGTCAGGTGGGCGCGGAACCGAGCCTTTCCTGATATGGATCAAGGACGTCGAGGGGCTTGGGCAGGTGGGGGCTGGTCGTCACCTGGTGTCTCAAGTCTGCGCGCGAGGCCGCGACCCAGCGGGCAGTGCTCAGGCAGGAGACGTGCACGCCTCGACGCGATTGCGCCCCTGTCGCTTGGCCCGATAAAGGGCCAGGTCCGCGCGATGGAGCAGGTCTTCGGCGATCAGGTCGCCGGTATCGTGGCTGGCGATGCCGATGCTCACCGTCATGGGGCGCCCATCGGCATGTTCGATGCCGCAGTTCATTACGCTCTGGCGAAGGGACTCGGCGATCTCGACGGCCTCGTCTGCGGCCACCCCGGTCAGCAGGGCCACGAATTCCTCGCCGCCGTAGCGGGCCAGCACCACCCCTTCGGGCATTGCCAGGCGCCCCACCCGGGCGAAGCGACGAAGCGCCTCGTCCCCCGCCTGGTGGCCTAGCTGATCATTGATGCTCTTGAAGTGATCGATGTCACATAGAAGAACGCTCAGCGGGCGGCATTCCTGATGCTCTCTCAAGGTCGACATGAACAGGCGGCGGTTGGGCAGCAGCGTAAGCTCGTCGTGGCCTGCAAGCCACTCCACCTCGCGTTGCAGTTCGGTACGGTGACGGACCTCCCGACGCAGCTCCTCGTTGGAGCGGTACATCGAAGAGTGTTGCACCGACATGCGATGGTGGCCGAATACCACCATGTACAGCAGGTAAGCCAGCAGCAGCCCGATGCTGAGACTGGCCACCGGCTGGCGCGAGCGCAGACCCAGCAGGTAGCTGGTGGAGGCGCTCAAGGCGACGGTCAGCTCTTGTTCGTCGAGGACAATCAGGCTAAGCGTGGTCCATGGGCCCGGCGACTCACTGGTTGGCCAGTCGCGGATGGTGTCACCGCCCACGGCGAAGCGCATGCGGATATGCTCACGGTCCAGCAGGGTCTCGGCGTAGAGCTTGTCGGCCAGCACCGGGAGGCTGAGCACCATGGCCGCAGCGCCGGTGACGCGCTGCTGGTCGGGGGAGGTGATCGGCAGGTAGTAGATCATGCCGGGCATCCCCTGCAGCAGCGGCACGACGCCGGTGTGCCCCTCCTGATTGTCGGACAGTGCCTTCGCCAGTGCGTCGATGTAGGGGCGGTCCACGTCTAGTGCATTGATGCCGACGATCTCCCGGTTACTGTCATCGCTTGGGTGGACAAGGCGGATGGTACCGTCGGTTTCGATGTAGGCGATGTTGAGAAAGTAGCTGAAGTCCTGGTGGTAAAAGGCTGCCTGGCGCTCCCACTCTTCGGCGCTGGGAGCCTCTTCCAGCAGGCTCCAGAAGCTGGCGAAGCGTCTCACTGCCTCCAGATGGGCCGTTATCTCGGCGCCAAGCTGAGTCGCCAGACGATCCGATTCCCCCTGCAGCTCGTCTTGCAGTTGCTGGTCCACGTACACACGTTGCTGGTTCCAGACGAACAGACTGACCAGTACCAGGGCGATCGAGGGAATCAGACTGCGCAGGATGCTGGGCCGGGTGTGGAGCCACCCCGAGACCACGCCGATGGACTGGGCGACCAGCAGCAGTGCCAGCAACAGCATGCTGGCGGGGGTGCCTGCCAGGTTCTGCGGCGAACGGATCTCGTCGGTGACCAGCAGCCACACTTCGGTGACCAGCAACAGCGCCGCCAGCGCCTGCAGCAGCGGGGCGGCCAGACTCGCACGAGTGCGTCCCAGTAGCCCCCCGGTCAGCGCCAGCAGGATGAACAGCTCCATCAATGGCGGTCGAAGATCGTCGATGCCATGGATGCCGGGTAGCCACCTTGCCCATTGGTCGAGCCTGGCGTAAGGGATAAGGGCCTCGGGCAGCAGGTAGCTGGCCAGGCCCAGCAGCAGCACCGCCAGCACCGGCAGCAGACACACGACCGACAGTCTCACCCCGCGCCAGTACCACACCGCCTGGCCGATGCCGGTCAGCAGCAGCAGGGTCCAGCTGGCGCTGTGGCTCTGATCCTGGATCATCGAGGGATCGACGATCAGTCCTGCCGTAGCCAGCAGGATGACCAGCAGCGTCATGGACAGGGCAATTCGAGACATGAAGGCAAGGTGTCCTAGGGCATGGGGGGCACGAGTTCGAAGATCTCGGCGTCGGCTTGATCGGGCAGGCGGGCATTCAGCTGGTGGAACTGCTGCTGGCTGCGATCGACGTAGTCGAGGATTTCGAGATAGCGGCGAATATTCTGCACATAGATGACCGGTTCGCCACCCCTTGCGTAGCCGTGGCGTGTCTTGCTGTGCCACTGGCTTTCCTGCAACAGGGGCAGTGCCTCACGCACATCACGCCACAGATCCGGGTTGCCCCCCCGCATACGAGTGATGTCACGGGCGTCATAGAGGTGGCCGAGGCCCACGTTGTAGGCCGCGAGTGCCATGTACAGGCGGTCCTCGCCGGTGATCGACTCGGGCAATCGCTGTTCCACGCTGCGCAGATAGCGGGCTCCGCCCTCGATGCTCTGGGCCGGGTCCAGCCGGTTCGATACCCCGACTTCTTCGGCGGTGGCGTTGGTCAGCATCATCAGCCCACGCACCCCGGTGGGCGAGGTTGCCTCGGGGTCCCAGTGGGACTCCTGGTAGCCCACCGCCGCCAGCAGCTTCCAGTCGAACTGCTGGGTGCGAGCGGCCTCTCGAAACAGCGCATCGAATCGGGGCAGGCGCTTGTTGACGTGGTTGATGAAGACCCGGGCACCGACGTACTCGAGATAGTCGTCATGACCGAAGTAGCGGGCGATGAGACGGTCGAGCTCACCCTCCGCGCGAAGCTCGTCGAAGAACGCATTGGCGCGTTCGGTCAGCGCCAGGCCGTCTTCTCCGGAGAAGGCCCAGGCCATGGTCACCGGCTCGCCGATGTCGAAGCCGTCTTCCACCTCGGGGAAGAACAGGCGATTGAGGCGGAACTGGTGGGCATACACCACCGCGGCGTCCAGCTCGCCATCCTCGATCCGTCTAAGCAGCGAGGCGATCTCCAGGTCTTCCGCTTCCTTCCAGCTGAGCCGGGGGTGCTCGCGCTGCAATTCGTGCATCACGCGGCTGATGCCGGTGCCCTTGGCGATCCCGATGTTCCAGTCCTTGAGGTCATCGAGTGCCTTGGGCGGCTGCAGTCCTCGTCGATACACCACCATCGGCTGCATCGACAGGATCGGGCGCGAGAACACCAGGCCTTCCGCCAGCGGGTCCAGCGGCAGGGCGGCCGCACCAAGATCGCCCTGATGGCGCACCGCGTCGAGCACGCTCTGCACATGATGGTCGTCGCTCAGGTTCAGGCTGACCCCGAGGCGGTCAGCGAAGCGACGCATCAGTTCGTACTCGAAGCCGGTAGGTCCCTGGCGCCCCTCGTAGTAGGTAAAGGGGGTATTGCGGGTGTGCACGGTGATGAAATCACGTGCCAGTACTCGCTCCAGGGCAGCGCTTGAGGTGGGGCCGGGCGGTGTCGGCCAGAGCGCCCACAGCAGGCCCAGGCCACTGGCGGCAAGGATGCGCAGGCGCCGCGCATGACGGAAACCGTCCTTCATCGGGGCAAAATCGCTCATGGTGGAGCGCCCACCTTACCCAGCCCCCGGAGCGCTGTCATCCGCATCGATTTCTCGCACCCGTCGGTTTCCAGTATCATATGCCGTCTCGCCCGCCGCGGCCCCCTTCTTTTATCGCTGATCTTCAGAGGCTCCTGGATATGCTCGAACTGCGCGGAGCGCCCGCCCTGTCCACCTTCCGTCACGCCAAGCTGCTGGCTCAACTGCGTGTGTCCGTCCCCGAGATCGAGGCGCTGCACGCCGAGTATGTGCACTTTGCCGATCTGGAGCGGGAGCTCGATGCCACCGAACTGAGCCTGCTCGAGCGCCTGCTCGCCTATGGGCCGGCACAGCAGGATAGCGATGTGGAGGGGCTTGCGTTGCTGGTGGTGCCGCGTGTCGGCACCCAGTCTCCCTGGTCATCCAAGGCTACCGACATCGCCCACAACTGCGGCTTGACCCAGATCAACCGCCTGGAACGCGGCATCCTCTATCGCATCAAGGTGCGCGGTACGCTGAAGGAAGCCCACTTCGACGCCATCGTCGCCGGCCTGCACGACCGCATGACCGAAACGGTGCTTGGCGACAGCTCCGACGCCGCCACCCTGTTCGCCCACCATGAGCCGGCACCTCTGGGTCAGGTGGACGTGCTCGATGGCGGCCGTGCTGCGCTGGAGGTCGCCAACCGCGAGCTGGGGCTCGCCCTGGCCGAGGACGAGATCGATTACCTGGTCGAGGCCTTTGTCGAGCTGGGCCGTAACCCCAGCGACGTCGAGCTGATGATGTTCGCCCAGGCCAACTCCGAGCACTGCCGTCACAAGATCTTCAACGCCGACTGGATCATCGACGGCGAGGCCCAGAGCCACTCGCTGTTCAAGATGATCAAGAACACCTTCGAGGCCTCGCCGGACGGCATCCTGTCCGCCTACAGCGACAACGCTGCGGTGATCAAGGGCAGCGAGGCGCGGCGCTTCTTCGCCACCCCGCTGACCGGTCGCGACGGCGAGCGCGCCAGCTATGGCGGAGAGGTGGAACCGATCCACATCCTGACCAAGGTCGAGACCCACAACCACCCGACCGCCATCGCGCCCCACCCGGGGGCAGCCACCGGCGCCGGCGGCGAGATCCGTGACGAAGGCGCCACCGGTATCGGTGGCAAGCCCAAGGCGGGGCTGACCGGCTTCACCGTGTCCAACCTGCGTATTCCCGAGTTCGTGCAGCCCTGGGAGGCGTTCGACTACGGCAAGCCCGAGCGCATCGTCAACGCCCTGGAGATCATGCTCGAGGGTCCCATCGGCGGCGCCGCCTTCAATAACGAATTCGGTCGTCCCAACCTCACCGGTTACTTCCGCACCTACGAGCAGGACGCCCTCGGTGCCGGCGGCATCGAGCGTCGTGGCTACCACAAGCCGATCATGATCGCCGGCGGCTACGGCAACATCCGCGAACAGCACGTGGCCAAGGGCGAGATCCCGGTAGGCGGCAAGTTGATCGTGATGGGTGGCCCGGCGATGCTGATCGGACTCGGTGGCGGTGCGGCGTCCTCGATGGCGTCCGGCTCGTCGAGCTTCGATCTCGACTTCGCTTCTGTTCAGCGTGACAACCCCGAGATCGAGCGGCGTGCCCAGGAGGTCATCGACCGCTGCTGGGCGCTGGGTGACGACAACCCCATCTGCTTTATCCACGACGTTGGCGCCGGAGGCCTGTCCAACGCCTTGCCGGAGCTGGTCAAGGACGGTGATCGAGGCGGTCTGTTCAGCCTGCGCGAGGTGCCCAACGCCGAGCCCGGCATGAGCCCACTGGAGATCTGGTGCAACGAGGCCCAGGAGCGCTACGTGCTGGCGGTGGCACCCGAGAATCTCGAGACCTTCGACGCCCTGTGTCGGCGCGAACGCTGTCCCTACGCGGTGGTCGGCGAGGCCACCGCAGAGCACCACCTGGCGGTGGTGGACGGCCACTTCGACACCCGCCCGGTGGACCTGCCGATGAGCGTGCTGTTCGGCAAGCCGCCCAAGATGCAGCGTGAATTCGAGCGTGCACCGCTGGAGCTGCCCGGCGTGATGCTCGACAACCTGGACCTGCGCGAGGCGCTGGACCGGGTGCTGCGCCTGCCCACCGTAGCCTCCAAGAGTTTCCTGATCACCATTGGCGACCGCTCGATCACCGGCCAGGTAGCCCGCGACCAGATGGTCGGTCCCTGGCAGGTGCCGGTGGCCGACGTGGCGGTGACTACCGCAAGCTTCGATACCCACGCCGGCGAGGCCATGGCCATGGGCGAGCGGTCACCGGTGGCGCTGATCGACCCCGCCGCCAGCGCACGCCTGGCGGTGGCCGAGTCGATCACCAACCTGTCCGCTGCCCCCATCGCCCAGCTCGGCGACATCAAGATGTCGGCCAACTGGATGAGCGCGGCGGACCATGAAGGTGAGAATCAGGCGCTGTATGACGCCGTGCATGCCGTCGGCATGGAGCTGTGTCCGGCACTGGGCATCGCGGTGCCGGTGGGCAAGGACTCCATGTCCATGCGTACCGCCTGGGAGCAGGACGGCGAGCAGAAGGCGGTGACCTCGCCGCTGACCCTGGCGATCACCGGCTTTGCTCCGGTCACCGACGCCATGAAGACGCTGACCCCGCAGATTCGCCTCGACCAGGACGAGAGCGACCTGCTGCTGATCGACCTGGGTGCCGGCAAGAATCGTCTGGGCGGCTCCGCCCTGGCCCAGGTCTACGGCCAGGTCGGTAACGACTGCCCGGACCTGGACGACGCCGAGGACCTCAAGGCCTTCTTCAGCGTCATTCAGGGGCTCAACGCCGACGGTCGCCTGCTGGCCTACCACGACCGCAGCGACGGTGGCCTGATTGTCACCCTGCTGGAGATGGCCTTCGCTGGTCGCGCCGGGCTCGAGATCAAGCTCGACTGGCTGATCGACGAGGCCGCCGAGGCGGTGGACGCGCTGTTCAGCGAGGAGTTGGGGGCGGTCATCCAGGTCAGCCGTGAGCACACCGAAGAGGTGCTGGCCCAGTTCGCCGCCGCCGGTATCGAGACCTGCGGTGTCATCGCCCGTCCGCGCTACGACGACCAGATCCGCGTGACCCTGTTTGAAGAGCCGTTGCTGGAGACCACCCGGCAGCTGACCCAGCGCACCTGGAGCGAGACCAGCTACCGCCTGCAGGCCCTGCGCGACAACCCTGAGTGCGCCAAGAACGAGTTCGACAACCTGCTCGACACCCGCGACCCGGGCCTGAGTGCCAGTCCGACCTTCGAGGTCGACGAGGACATCAGCGCGCCCTTCGTCAACAGCACACGTCCGCGTGCCGCCATCCTGCGCGAGCAGGGTGTCAATGGTCACCTGGAGATGGCCTGGGCCTTCGACAAGGCCGGTTTCGAGGCGGTCGACGTGCACATGAGCGACCTGCTCGAGGGACGTGTCAGTCTCGACGAGTTCAAGGGACTGGCTGCCTGTGGCGGCTTCTCCTACGGTGACGTGCTCGGCGCCGGCGGTGGCTGGGCCAAGTCGGTGCTGTTCAACCCCCGGGCCCGCGAGCAGTTCGCCGACTTCTTCGGTCGTGACGACAGCTTCGCCCTCGGCGTGTGCAACGGCTGCCAGATGCTGTCCCAGCTCAAGGAGCTGATCCCCGGCGCCGAGAACTGGCCGCGTTTCGTGCGTAACGAGTCCGAGCAGTTCGAGGCCCGCGTCGCCATGGTGCAGGTGGAAAAGACCCCGTCGATCCTGCTGGCCGGCATGGAAGGCTCGCGTCTGCCGATCGCCGTGGCCCATGGCGAGGGCCGCGCCGAGTTCCGCGATAGCGCCCACCTGCGCAGCATGCAGGGCTCGGGCCAGGTGGCTCTGCGCTATATCGACAACCACGGCCAGTGCACCACCCGCTACCCGGCCAACCCCAACGGCTCGCCCTCCGGCATCACCGGCCTGACCACGCCGGATGGCCGGGTGACGATCATGATGCCCCACCCGGAGCGGGTGGTGCGTGCCGTCACCAACTCCTGGCGGCCGGCCGAGTGGACCCAGGATGGCGCCTGGCTCAGGCTGTTCCGTAATGCCCGGGTGTGGCTGGGCTGATCCTCCAGCCCCACCAGGCCCACGACAACGCCGCCTGCGGGCGGCGTTGTCGTGTCTGGGGTAAAGCCAGGTATTGTATCGGGCGGCGTCAGGTGCCAAGTTGAAGTTCCCGCTTTCGCAGTTTCGACCCCTTTACCGACCCCCATATCGGCCACTTTATCGACGGAGCTTCCATGTCCTCATCCACCCAGCGCAGTTTTCATGACCGCTTGAGCGTCTCCCTGGTCGACCATGTGGCCCGGGTGCACCTCGAGCGGCCCGATCGTCACAACGCCATGGATCCGCCGATGATCGACGCCCTGCTCGAGGTCCAGCGCTGGCTGGGCGAGCGAGTGGGGCTGCGCGCGGTGGTGTTGACCGGTGAGGGCGAGAGCTTCTGCTCGGGACTGGACGTGGCCTCGGTGGTGGCAAGCCCCGAGCGCGTTGCCTGGCTGCTGACGCCGGACGCCAGTGGGGTCAATCCGGCCCAGCGCCTGGCCCTTGGCTGGCGCGACCTGGGAGCGCCGGTGGTGGCTGCGCTGCATGGTCACGTCTTTGGTGCCGGCCTGCAGATGGCGCTGGGCGCCGATATTCGTATCGTTCACCCGGAGGCGACACTGGCGCTGCCGGAGATCGAGTGGGGGCTGATGTCGGATATGGCGCTCAGCGTCACCGCCGCTGCGCTGCGCCAGGACGTGATCCAGGATCTGATGCTGACCGGTCGTCACCTGGCCGGCGACGAGGCCATGGTGCTGGGGCTGGCCTCACGGCTGGACGAGGACCCGTGCGAGGCGGCGCTGGAGCTCGCCGTGTCCATGGCCCGGCGCTCGCCCAAGGCGGTGGCCGCGGCGCGTCGGCTGTGGCGTGAGGCACCGCGCCAGGATGAGCGCGGGCGGCTGGCCATGGAGGCCGAACTGCAGCGCAACCTGCTGGCCGGACGCGAGCAGCGAGAAGCGACCCGGGCACGCCTGGACGGACGTTCGCCGCGCTTCGATTGAGTGCCGGCGGCGTTTGCCGCACGCCAACGACAAGGCCCTCGCGGGTATCGCCCGCGAGGGCCTTGTTGTAGTTGGCAGTTGAGCCTGGGTCACCGTGGTTCAGGTGGCCACAGCTCCCTTGGCTTTGGCTGGAGGGTGGATACGGAACAGGGTGGCGTAGATCACCGGCAGGATGACCAGGGTCAGCAGGGTGGCCGCACCCAGGCCGAACACGATGACCACCGCCATGGAGGCGAAGAAGGCGTCGCCGAACAGCGGAATCATGCCCAGCATGGTGGTGATCGCCGCCATCGACACCGGCCGCACCCGGCTGATGGCGGCGGCCATCACCGCATCGAAGGGCGCCTCGTACAGCGGCATCTGGATCTTGATCTCCTCGACCAGCACGATGGCGTTCTTGAGCACCATGCCGACCAGGCTCAGGGTCCCGAGCAGCGCCATGAAGGTAAAGGGAGCGTTGAAGGTCAGAAGACCGCCGACGATACCGATCACGGTCAAGGGCACGATGGCCCAGATCGCCAGCGACTGGCGCAGATTACCGAACAGCAGCATGGTCAGGATGAACATGCCAAGGATGCCCAGTGGCAGCAACTTGAACAGCGCCTCCTTGGCGTCACGCGAGGTCTCATCCTCACCGCCCCAGCCCAGATGGTAGCCCTCAGGGAGGTCGATGGCCTCGATCTTCGGCTTGAGCCGCGCCAGGATATTGGCCGCCGTCTCGCCGGACAGCGGCAGCGGCTCGGCGTAGACCGCGAGCATGCGCTGGCGATCGCGCCGCTTGATCAGCGGGTCATGCAGCTGAGTCTCCAGTGGCCCCAGCACACTGCCGGCGCTGATGTAGGTCTGCTGCTCGTCGCTCCAGACGTTGAGGCTGGCGATGTCGTTGAGGCCGTAGCGCTGTTCCTGTTCATCGCGCAGCACGATGGGGATCAGGTCGGAGCCCTCGCGGTAGACCCCGGCCATCTGGCCGTCGTTGTGGATCAGCAGCGCCTGGTGCAGCGCCTGGCGGGTCACGCCGACGCGACGCGCCTGCTGCTCGAGAAACTCGGGCGTCAGTTCCTCGACCCGATTGCCCCAGGACAGGCGGATGCTGTCGACGAAGGGCTCGGCCCGGAACACCTCGCTGACCTCGGTGGCGAGGTTGCGCAGGGTATCCGGGTCCGGGCCGTAGAGGCGCGCCTCCAGGCTAGCCTTGGCCGCAGGGCCGACCTGCAGTGCCTGGACCTTGTACTGGACCTCGGGATACTCATCGCGCAGCAGGGTGATGATCTCGGCCATGCGCCTGGCCCGGCTGTCGAGATCCTCGGTCTCCACGATCAGCTGGCTATAGCTTGGATAGCGATCCTCGGGCGAGTAGGTCAGGGTGAAGCGCTGGGCGCCACCGCCGATCACGCTGGTCACGTGGGCGACCTGCTCCATCTTCGCCACCTGGGCCTCCAGGCGCGAGGCGACCCGTTCGCTCTCGAGAATGTCGGTGCCCTCGGGCATCCATACATCGACAAAGAACAGCGGGGTGGTGGAGTCCGGGAAGAAGGCATTCTTGATGTTGGAGGACAGCGCGAAGGCGCCGACCAGCAGGCCCACACAGACGGCGATGGTCAGCCAGCGAAAGCGAATGCCCTTGTCGACCAGCCAGCCGAACAGCCGGAAAATCACTCCCTTGTAGGGATCCTCGGGGCTGCCGTCGTCGATCTCACGATCCTTGAAGAAGATGTCGAAGAAGAAGGGGGTCAGGGTCAGGGCGGTGATCCAGCTCAGCAGCAGTGAATAGAACAGCACCCAGAACAACGAGCCCACCAGTTCACCGGTGGCATCCGGCGACAGGCCGATGGGGGCGAAGGCGGTGATGGCGATGGCGGTGGCGCCGAGCAGCGGCAGCCAGTTCTGGCCGGCCACCTCCTTGGCCGCCTCGAGCTTGCTCTTGCCCTTGCCAAGGCCGATCAGCATGCCTTCGGTGACCACGATGGCGTTGTCCACCAGCATGCCCAGGGCAATGATCAGGGCCCCCAGCGAGACCTTCTGCAGCTGCAGGCCGTGGGCGGCCATCAGCATCAGGGTGCCGAGGATGGTGATCGACAGGATCAGCCCCATCAAGAGGCCAGAGCGCAGGCCCATGAACACCAGCAGCACCACGATGACGATGCCCACCGACTCCATCAGGTTGATGACGAAACCGGACACCGCCTCCTTGACCACCTCGGGCTGGTGGTAGACCGGCGTCAGTTCCATGCCCAGCGGTAGGCGAGATTCCAGCTCGGCCAGGCGGGCGTCCACCGCCTCGCCGACCTTGACCACGTTGACCCCGGACACGAAGGACAGGCCAAGCGAGATCGCCGGCTTGCCGTCGGCATGGTAGAGCTGGCCAGGACGATCGGTGAGCGCGCGGGTCACCGTGGCGATGTCGCCCAGGTGCACCGGGTTGGCGCCGGGTCGACCGACGATCAGGTCTTCCAGCGCCTGGACGCTTTCGAATTCCCCGCTGGGCTGCAGCGAGATGATCTTGCCGTGTCGACGCACGCTGCCGGCATCGGCCACCGCGTTCTGGGCGTTGAGCAGGCCGATCAGCGCGTCCGGGGGAATGTTCAGGGCCTGCATGCGCTCGCGGTTGAGCGAGATGGTCACCTGTTCCGGGCGATCGCCGGCGATCACCACCTTCTTGACGCCGTCGATCAGACGTAGTTCTCGCTGCAGGAAGTCGGCCTGGTTCTTCAGGTCGTAGAGGCTGTAGTCGTCGCCGGACAGGTTGAACAGCAGACCGTAGACGTCGCTGAAGTCGTCGACCACCAGCGACTCCGAGGTGCCAGGGGGCAGGCCCGCCTGGGCGTCGCCGATCTTGCGCCGAAGCAGATCCCAGTACTGGGGCAGGGCGGTGCCCTGGACGTCGGTGTCGAGCTCCACCGTGATCTGGGAAAGCCCGGCGCTGTTCACCGAGCTGACCCGCTTGAGGTTGGGAATCTCCTGGATCGCCTTTTCTAGGCGCAGCGTCACCTCTTCCTCGACCTGCTGCGGGTTGGCACCGGGGTAGGCGGTGCTGACCAGCGCCATGCGGATGGTGAAGTCGGGAAACTCCAGCTGCCCCAGGCCGAGAAAGGAGACGATACCGCCCACCGACAGCAGCAGTGTGACCATCCAGCTGATGGTCTTGTTGCGCAGAAAGTAGCCGACCATGACCTAGAGCCCCTCTTCCTGGGTCCAGGCGGTGACGCTGAGGCCTTCGCGCATCAGATGGGCGCCGGCGCTGACCAGCCGATCACCGGCCGCCAGGTCACCGGCGATGAAGACTCCGTCGTCGCTGGCGGTGCGGACCTGTACCGGTACCGCCTCTACCTTGCCCGAGGCTTCGTCGTCGGCGATATAGCGCCACACCACCGTGGCCTCGGGGTCGTCCTCCAGGGTGACCACGGTGCCCAGCGGCACCCGCCACAGGCCGTCGCTTTCCCCGGTCAGGGCGTTGAGGTCCATCGACACCACGGCGCTCATGCCGGCCAGCACGTAGACGTCGTCCGGTGTCGGCAGCGTCAGGGTGACGGTGTAGCTCAGGGTGCCGCTGGAGGCGCGGGTGTCGTGCTCCTTGTAGCGTGCAGGGAAGCGGCGCTCATCGTCGCCGAAGCGCACCCAGGCGACGCTGTCGGCCTGCTCGAGCGCGGCTTGCACCCGCTTGAGGTCGAGCTGGCGGATCTGCTGTTCGGGCAAATCGAAGGTCACGTCGATATTGCCGGGCTGCTGCAGCGCCGCGATGGTCTGCTGGGGGGCCACCACCTGGAAATTGTCCACCGGCACGCTGGCGATGACGCCGTCGAAGGGCGCCTTGAGCTCGGTGTAGCCAAGCTGGTCCTTGGCCAGGTCGAACTGGGCCTGGGCCGACAGGAAGGCCGCCCGGGCTTCATCGAAGGCGGCGCGGCTGATGGCGCCTTTTTCCAGCGATATCTGCATGCGGCGGTAGGTTGCCAGCGCCAGGTCGTAGCTCGACTGGGCGTTGGACAAGGCATTGCGCGCGTCGCGATCGTCGAGCAGGGCGATGCGCTCGCCGCTGGTGACCGCCTGGCCGGCCTGGACATTCAACTCCTTGAGTTCACCGCCGATGCGGAAGGCCAGATCGCTGCGCTCGGAGGCCTCGACCACACCGGGGTACCGGGTCAGCGAGCGATTGCCCGTCTCGTCCAGGGTAAGCAGCTTGACCGGGCGGGTGACCTGCTTGGCCAGGGGGGGATCTCCCTCGGAGCAGCCCTGCAGCAGGGGCAGACCGGCAAAGACGAGCAGGGAGGCCATCTGACAGAGTTGGCGAAGCGACATGGCTGAGTCCTTGAAGACGGAGCCGCCTGAGGTGCGGCGTGACTCGCCGAGGCCGGTGCCCCAGGGCTGCCCGGAGGGTAGGGGTGGGTCCGGCCCTGTTGTGGAGCATCGAGCGCTTGGCGTAGAGTGCGTCGGTTCGACGCGCAGTCGCCTATGCTACTGGCGCCGTGTGCACGCTGATGTGTCGTGGATCAATATTTGCCGAACCCTGCAGAGGAAAGGCGTCGTCATGCCCCAGACCGAGTCCCGGCTCCCGCCAACGTCGCCTTCCGCCGCCGCCAGGCCAGAGCTGCGGCCCTATCAGCACGAGGCGGTGAAACGCGTCATCGGGCACTTTCGCCAGTCCGACGAACCAGCGGTGGTGGTGTTGCCCACCGGCAGCGGCAAGTCGCTGGTCATCGCCGAGCTGGCCCGTCTGGCCCGGGGGCGGGTACTGGTGCTGGCCCACGTGCGTGAGCTGGTCGAGCAGAACCATGCCAAGTACCTGGCCTACGGCCTCGAGGCGGACATCTTCAGCGCCGGACTTGGGCGCAAGGAGAGCGCCCGCCAGGTGGTGTTCGGCTCGGTGCAGTCGGTGGTCCGCCACCTGGACGCGGTGAGTGATGAGCAGAACGCCCATGGCCCCTTTACGCTGCTGGTGATCGACGAGTGCCACCGGGTATCGCTGGAAGCAGACTCGTCCTATCGGCGGGTCATCGATCATCTGCGCACGCGCAACCCCTCGCTCAAGGTGCTGGGATTGACCGCGACCCCCTATCGGCTGGGCCAGGGATTTATCTATCACCGCCACCACCACGGCATGGTGCGCGGTGACGCTGACTGCTTCTTTGGCGACTGTGTGTTCGAGCAGCCGCTGAGGCTGATGGTGCGCCAGGGCTACCTGGCAAGCCCGCTCAAGGTGGATGCGGCGGTGGCCCGCTACGACTTCTCGCAACTGTCGCCGGGGACCGGCGGGCTCTATCGCGAGGAAGAACTCAATCGCGTGGTGGCCGGGCACCGGGCCACTCCGGGCATCATCGCCGAGGTCATCGAGCGGGCCCGGGAGCGCCAGGGCGTCATGCTGTTTGCGGCAAGCGTGGCCCACGCCGAGGAGATCCTCGGTTATCTGCCGGCACAGATATCGGCACTGATCACCGGCGATACCGACAGTGACGAGCGCACCCGGCTGATCGAGGACTTCAAGGCGAAACGGCTCAAGTACCTGGTCAACGTCTCGGTGCTGACCACTGGCTTCGATGCGCCCCACGTGGACCTGATCGCGATCCTCAGGCCGACCGAGTCCGTTGGCCTGTACCAGCAGATCGTCGGGCGGGGGCTCAGGCTTTCGCCCGGCAAGCGCGACTGTCTGATCCTCGACTATGCCGGCAACCCCTGGGACCTGTATGCGCCGGAGGTCGGCAGCCCGCGGCCGGACAGCGACAGCGAGCCGGTACAGGTGCCCTGTCCGCTGTGTGGCCACGCCAATCTGTTCTGGGGCAAGCGCGACGGTGAGCTGGTGATCGAACACTTCGGCCGTCGCTGCCAGGGCCTGGTCGACGCCGAAGGCAGAGCACTGGCCGCCGCCGAGCCGGGGGCGCGCCAGTGCGACTTTCGTTTTCGCTTCAAGACCTGTGGCGACTGCGGCGCCGAGAACGATATCGCCGCCCGGCGCTGCCATGGGTGCCAGACGCTGCTGGTGGACGCCGACGACAAGCTGCGCGAGGCCTTGAAGCTCAAGGATGCCAGGGTTCTCAGGGTCAGCGGCATGCTGCTCGAGCCCACCGTCAACGGGCGCGGACTGCCGCGGCTCAAGGTCACCTACCATGACGAGGATGGTGCCACCCTGGCTGAGTGGTTCGCGTTGGAGACGCCCGCCCAGCGGCGGGCCTTCGAGGCGGTGTTTCTGCGGGATCACGCCCGGGCACCCGGTGTGCCCTGGTCGCCAACGTCACCCGAGCAGGTATGTCGCGAGCAGCAACGGCTCAAAGCCCCGGATTTCGTGGTCGGGCGCAAGGTGGGGCGTCACTGGCAGGTGCGCGAAAAGCTGTTCGACTATCGCGGCCGCTACCGCACCGCAGACAGCGCCGACTGAAGCGCCGCTTGAAGCACCGGCTGGGCCTCGCTGATTTAGCCAGATCGCGCGGAGCTTGATAGACTGGGGGATTGGTGGCGCCTCGGCCCAAACGGCCGCATCCTCTCTTGTTCATCGCAACCACTACCATGGCAACCCAGGTCCCCCACGCGTGAGCGACTCGCCGACGACACAACAATCCCAGGGTGGGACTGACGAGGAAGGTGCTGCGACTCGGCCTGACGCCGAGGGCTATTCCGATGCTCAGGCCCAGGCCGGTGCGGCCCCTCGCGCCGAGGTCGAAGCCCACGCCCAGGTGCTGGGACGCCTGTTCGATGAGCCGATCACCGAGCTGCCCGAGGATCTGTATATTCCCCCGGAGGCGCTCAGGGTCTTTCTCGAGACCTTCGAGGGGCCGCTCGACCTGCTGCTCTATCTGATTCGCCGGCAGAACCTGGATATCCTGTCGATCAATGTGGCCGCCATCACCCACCAGTACATCGAGTACGTGGAACTGATGAAGGCCATGGAAATCGAACTTGCCGGCGAGTATCTGCTGATGGCGGCGATGCTGGCCGAGATCAAGTCGCGCACCCTGCTGCCGCG
>DJIP01000064.1:0-2275 GCA_002433675.1 Halomonas halophila | reverse complement strand
GGGCCGCTGGATCTGCTGCTGTATTTAATTCGGCGGCAGAACCTGGATATTCTGACCATCAACGTGGCCACCATCACCCACCAGTACATTGAATACGTGGAGCTGATGAAAGCCATGGAGATTGAGCTGGCGGGTGAGTACCTGCTAATGGCTGCCATGCTGGCGGAGATTAAATCCCGGACGCTGCTGCCACGCCCTCCCAAAGCGGAAGGCGAGGAGGAAGAGGATCCCCGCGCCGAGCTGATTCGCCGCCTGCAGGAGTACGAGCGGCTGAAGCTCGCTGCCGAGGCCCTGGCGGAGTTGCCCCGGGTCGGGCGTGACTGGTTTCCCGCCCGTGCGGTGTTGCCGCCGGTGGAAGCCCGGGTCATCCACCCGGACGTGGAGCTCGACGAATTGCTTGGCGCACTGGCTGGCATTCTGCGCAGGGCCGAACTCAACCAGGCCCACCAGATCGAAAGTGAAGTGCTGTCGACCCGGGAGCGCATGCTGGCGATCATGGAGCGCCTGACTCACGAGCACTACACCCCCTTCGAGGCGCTGTTCTCGCTTGATGAGGGCAGGGCCGGGGTGGTGGTGACCTTCATGGCGATCCTGGAGCTGGCCAAGGAGGCGATGATCGAGATCGTCCAGAATGCGCCGATGTCGCCGATCCACGTCAGGGCACGATTGGCCGAAGATGGCGACGAAGATCCCTACGAAGGGCTCGAGGACGAGGGCGAGAGCGCCTTCGACGACGAAACCTTTGGTGAAAGCTTCGGCAATGGCGCCGCTGAGGACAGCGCTTTAGACGACGATGTGGGCGATGACAGTGCTGTTGACGACGGCGCCTTCGATGATACTGACGAGCCGGATAAGCGTACCGGCCAGTCGGTTGACAAGACACAGGGAGATGAGCCCGCATGAGCGTGATGGAGACGCCCGATGCGCTGGATGACATCGTCGAGGCGGCACTGTTGGCTGCCGGCCAGCCACTGGCGCTGGACCGGCTAGAGCAGCTGTTCGATGATCACGAGCGCCCACCGCGACGGGCGCTCAAGGAAGCGCTGGAGCGCCTCTCCGAGCGCCACCTGAGAGGCGCCATGGAGCTGATCGAGACCGCCTCGGGGTACCAGCTGCGCATCCGTCCGCGGCTGGCCAACTGGGTCGCCCGGCTGTGGGACGAACGTCCCCAGCGCTATTCCCGGGCGTTGCTGGAGACGCTGGCGCTGATCGCCTATCGTCAGCCGGTGACCCGGGGCGATATCGAGGAGGTTCGCGGTGTCACCGTGAGCGGCTCGATCATGCGCACCCTGCTCGATCGCGGCTGGATTCGCGTGGTCGGCCACCGCGACGTGCCGGGACGGCCGGCGGTGTTCGCCACCACCCGTGGCTTTCTCGACGATTTCGGGCTCAAGACCCTCGATGAGCTGCCGCCGATGCACGAGCTCAAGCAGTTCGAGCAGTTCGACACCGAGGACGAGCCACCGCCGCCGCCCTCGGCGCTGCTGGCCCAGGCTGACGAACCTCTGGACGACGGCGATGACGAGACCGCTGAAGGCGAATCCGAAAGAGGTGAAAGCGAAGAAGGCCAAGCCGCTGACGGTGAAACTGCTGATGGTGAAAGCGCTGATGGTGAAACAGAAAGAGGCGGAAACGAGGAAGGCGAGGCGGCATCGCCCGATAAGGATGAAGTGACGGCTTCCCGAGGGGAAGCCGAGACGACGGCGGGCCAGGCGCCCGACGTTAATCAACCGACGGCCGGGACGGCCGACGACGAGCACGCCGGGACGGCGTCCGAACGGGCTCGCCTGAGCTTTGCCGATCTGGAAGCCAGGCTGTCCGAACGCGCCCGGGGCCGCGTCGATGATGACGCTGCCTCGGGGGTGGAACCCACAGAGAGTGAGAACGACGAATGACGACCACCAGCGAAAAACTGCAGAAGGTGCTGGCGCGTGCCGGCCTGGGATCCCGCCGGGAGATGGAGGCCGCTATCGCCGATGGCCGAGTCAAGGTCAACGGCAACGTGGCGACCCTGGGCGACCGAGTGGAGGCCCGCGACCGGGTCAGCTTCGATGACCGACCGATCACCCTGCGCGCCGCCGACGAGGTGCCGAGGCGGGTGATCATGTACAACAAGCCCGAGGGCGAGCTGTGTACCCGCAAGGATCCGGAGGGGCGGCGTACGGTGTTCGACCGCCTGCCGCGCCTCAAGGGCGAACGCTGGATCGCGATTGGCCGCCTGGACATCAACACCAGTGGGCTGTTGCTGTTTACCACCGACGGCGAGCTGGCCAAT
>DJIP01000359.1 GCA_002433675.1 Halomonas halophila | reverse complement strand
GCCGACGCCTCCATCGGCATGGACCAGGTGGCGGCGCTGTCCGAGGAGCTGGAGACCGCTGGCGTCCCCTACGAGATCCAGGTCTACTCCGGTGCGCCCCACGCCTTCACGGTGTTCGGCAGCGATCGCTACCAGGCTCGGGCCGACCAGGCTTCCTGGGCGGCCTTCCATCAGTTGCTGCGGCGCGCCCTGGAACAGCAGGATCAGGGCTGAGCCGCTAGCGTCGTCAACCGCCCGGACACCTGGGAGCCGTTCCCAGGTGGCCTCTGGGCACCAGAAGGTGTGCAACGGATGAAAACACCGAGGAAGATTATTCGGTAGAATTCGCCACCATCGTGCCGATCACCCATCCGATAGCAATCAACGAGAATATTTTGCTGGCTATCGATGGGTATCGCGTCTTCCCACCTTGCACGGCAGGCCATCCACCCTGTCCTTCTGGAGCCTCCCCATGTCCACCCCCGATCGTTCCCCCGGCCTGTGGCGCCGTATCCCGCTGTGGCAGAAGATACTGGTCGGCCTCGCCCTGGGTGTCCTCGTCGGCACCCTGATGGGCGAGAGCGCCAGCGTATTCAAGCCCATCGGTGACATCTTCATCAGCGCCATCAAGATGCTGATCGTGCCGCTGGTGTTCTCGACCCTGGTGGTCGGTATCACCGCCATGCGTGATCCCCAGAAGATGGGCCGCATCGGCGCACGAACCATCGCGCTGTATCTGGTGACCACCGCCTTCGCCATCGCCATCGGCCTGGCCGCCTCCTGGCTGTTTCAGCCCGGCGTTGGCCTCGACATGACCTTCGAGGCCAACCCTGACGCCGCCAAGGAAGCCCCCAGCCTGGTACAGATCGTGGTTGGCCTGGTGCCCCAGAACCCGGTGGACGCCCTGGCCAGCGGCAATATCCTGCAGATCATCGTGTTCGCCATCGGCCTCGGTGTCTCGCTGACCCTGATCGGCGAGAAGGGCGAGCCGGTGGTCAAGGTGTTCGAGAGCTTCGCCGAGGCCATGGTCAAGCTGACCAGCCTGGTGATGGCGCTGGCGCCCTTCGGCGTGTTCGGTCTGATCGCCCACGTCGCCGGCAGCTACGGCGCCGAGGTGCTGCTGCCCCTGGTCAAGGTGATCGGAGTGGCCTACCTGGCCAGCGTCGTCCACGTGCTGGTGGTCTACTCCGGGCTGCTGACGCTGCTCGGTCGCCTCAATCCGGTGCGCTACCTGCAAGGCATCCTCGACGCTCTGGTGGTGGCCTATTCATCGGCGTCCTCGTCCGGCACCCTGCCGGTCTCGCTGCGCTGCGCGACGAAGAACCTCGGCGTGTCCGAGGGTGTCGCCGGCTTCGTGCTGCCGGTGGGCGCCACCATCAACATGGACGGCACCGCCATCTATCAGGGGGTGGTGGCGGTATTCATCGCCCAGTTGATCGGTGTCGACCTGAGCCTGGCCGACTACGGCATGATCATCGTCACCGGCACCCTGGCCTCCATCGGCACCGCCGGTGTACCCGGCGCCGGCCTGGTGATGCTGTCCATCGTCATGGCCCAGATTGGCCTGCCGCTGGAAGCCCTGGCGGTGGTCGCCGGCGTCGATCGCATCCTCGACATGGCCCGTACCAGCGTCAACGTGGCCGGCGACCTGATGGTCACCACCCTGGTCGGCAAGAGCGAGGGCGAACTCGACGAGAACGTCTACAACGCCGCCAACAAGACCTGACCAGCACCCCGGCCCCCTGCCATACGACGATGCCCCGGCCAGTTGGCCGGGGCATCGTCGTTCTGGGTTCCGCCAGCATCAGCGCTTTCAGCTATGGCCCTGTTGCTCCTGGCTTGCCGACTCGCGGGCATCGAGACCGGCGTCCTGCGTGGCACCAGCGTGTTCGGCCGCGCAGTAGGTGGTGTGATGGTTGGCGCAGGGCCCTTGTGCGGGGGCCAGCGGCTCGGCCAGCTTGGCGATCTTGCCATCGACAACACCTGCCTGTGCGGACAACGGCAGGGCCAACAGGGCCAATACGAGCAGCGCGTTTCTGGTCTTCATGTTGTGTCTCCTGAGATGGCCGGTAAGGCTCTCTGGCAGCATACAACTTCGCAGACTAATAAAGTGAAACGCCCTGTGGGAGTCTCGACAGGAATTGTCGAGAAGGGTAGCGAATCGTGTAAAAATTGAACGATATCAATATATTAAAATTCATCCAAGACACCTCGAAAGCCATCTCCACGACGCCATGTCAGGCGCAGAACTGCTACGCTGAGGGGATATCCACCCATGTCAGCGACCCGGCGGCAGCCGCTTCGATCGCAGGGAGCACTTCATGACCCCCTCCACGTCCTCTCCCACCCGCTCCTCCACCCACTCGTCGTTGACACCCACCAGGCTCTCCGGCAGCCGCCTCGATATCGGCCGTGCCCACGGCAGCCAGCACCGTGAGGCGATTCTTGCCAGCATCGACATCTACGACCGGCTGTTTCATGACCTGGCGGGCCTGCGCTGGCACGAGGCACGACGTGACGCCGAACGCTTCCTGCCGATGATCGAGCGACGCTACCCGGCCATACTCGAGGAGCTCGACGGCATTGCTCAGGGCATCGGCGGTGATCTGGCCGATGTGCTTACCCTCAACTGTCGCAGTGAGGTGTCGCTGACCCGCGCCGGCGGTGGCTGCTCAGCCTTTTCGCTCTACCACGCCGGCCGCCAGTGGCTCGCCCAGAACTGGGACTGGCGAGCCGACCAGCTCGACCATCTGGTGATCCTCGAGATCCAGGCTCCCGGCGCGCCGCCTTTGATCAGCGTGGGCGAGGCCGGCATGGTCGGCAAGATAGGGCTCAACGCCAATGGTGTCGGGGTCGGCCTCAATGCCATCCGCTCGGCGACCTGTGGCGAGGGGCTGCCGATCCATATCGCTCTGCGCGCCATGCTCGAGTGCGAAACCCTCGACGCCGCCCGGCAAGTCGCCCACGACGGTGTCTGTGCACCCGCCCACTTCCTGCTGGCCGACGGCAGCGGCCAGGCGGAGGGACTCGAGGTTCACCCCGGGCAGCCGGGGACCATCGCACCAGCACGCGGGGTCGTCACCCATACCAATCACCTGGTCAGCGACACCGCCACCCACTGGGTAGAGGACTTTCCCAAGCCGGACTCCTGGTCCCGCTTGAGTCGCCTCGACGCGCTGGTCGAGCAACTGCTCGATGACCTGGGGGTGGATGAACGGGGTGCTGATACGGAGAGTACGGCTTCCGGCGAGAGCGCCGCGCTCGGCGCCGAGCGGTTGTTCGACCTGCTCGGTGATCATAGCCCCGGCGAGGACAGCCTGTGTCGTCACTTCGATTCGAGCGTACCTGAAGCAGAGCGTATGGAAACGCTGTTCAGCGTGGTCATGGACCTCACCGACAAGGTGCTGTGGCTGCGCCACGGCAAGCCCTGCCAGGCCGTGGATTCAATGCGCCTTGTGCCCACCGCCGTGTGACCCTGAGGCCTCGCTGTCGTCCCTGCCGAGCTCGCCTTTCAGGTACTGTTCGGTGGTCAACAGAAACAGCCGTCGAAACAGCTCGTGGATCGCCTCCTCTCGGCGCAGGGAGGCGAGTTCCGGATCCTTCTCTTCGCTGCCCACCTCTTTCGGGTACTCCCAGGCCATGCGCATGGAGCCCGAGCTGACGTCGAAGATCTCGAGGGTCGGGTTGGCACCGTGAAGTGCGGTCTTGATGCGATAGGACATGACGACCTCCTGCAGACGCTGATAGCCCAAAACAATGAGAATCATTAGCGTTTGCAATATGGTCGTGTTTGCATGGCCTGTCAAGGCTCGTCCTGATCATCGATGTTCAGCGCCCAGAAGAAGCACGCGGCCATCGCCATGCCCACAGCGGGAGTCAGCGTGTCAGCAATGATCCGTCGAGCGCGGCCGTCGCCATGCCCGCAGCGGGAGTCAGCGCGTCAGCAATGGTCCGTCGAGCGCGGCCATCGCCATGTCCGCAGCGGGAGTCAGCGCGTCAGCAAGGCGCTGATGGCGACGCCGGTGTGCATGACGTGGTCGTGCATATGGCGGCGGGCAAGGTCGGCGTCCCTGGCGATCAGGGCGTCGAGGATGGCGCGATGCTCGTCGGTGGACTCCTGCCAGCGGCCGAGACGATCCAGCGCCAGATAGCGCGCCCGCTCGAGCCGGCCGAGCAGGCGCTGGTGGGTCTCCACCAGCACCGGATTGCGCGCCGCCTCGACCAGCAGCGCGTGGATACGGGTATTGGTGGCGAAGTAGCCGTCACGATCGCCCTTGGCGTGCTGCTTCTCCAGGCGAGTCTGCAGCGAGGCCAGCCGCTTGAGCTCGGTCTCTGTCATGCGCCCGGCCGCCAGTTCCACCGCCATGGCCTCGAGCCCGGCCTCGACCTCGAACAGATGACGCAGCTCGTCACCGTCCAGCCGGGTGACCAGGGCGTTACGATTGCGCCGCAGGGTCACCAGGCCTTCGCTCGCCAGCTGGTTCAAGGCATCGCGCAGGGGCGTGCGCGAGATCCCCAGGCGCCGACACAGGGCCGGCTCCAGCAGGCGCTCCCCCGGGGACAACTCGCCGTGGACGATCAATCCCTTGAGCAGATCGTAGGCTTCATCGGCCAGGGATGGCGCCTGGATACGGCGGCGGTGAGGCGCTCGCTGACGCGCGCCTCTATCGGAGGGTGCAGCGACGGTGGCGTCGTCGGTTGTCGACGTCATGGGCAGGATCCAGCGACCGGTGAAGGAAAGGAACAAGGATAGGGCCAGCGATCCAGTATAGCGACGAGGCCGGCCCGGACACGAGAGATCAACGCCGGCCGATCAGCGCTGCCAGTTCCCTGTTCAGGCCCTTGTGCGGCTTGTCAGGGGACGCGGCGTAGCTGCCGGCAGTGGCCTTTTCGCGGCCGAGATCGACCAGTGCCTGGGCCTGGGTGATGGCGCAGGTCACGCCGTCCAGCGCCGGTACCGGAAGCTTGGCGGCGACCTGGCGGGCCAGCCCCGCCAGCGGGGCGCCGGCCAGGATCAGCACGTCGGCGCCGTCGTCTCTGACCGCGCGTTCGGCCAGCTCGATCAGCCGCCCGCCCTGGTCCTGCTGCACGCTGCCGATGGCGGCCAGGGGTTCATCCAGGGCGCGGATGCTGGCCAGCCGCGAGCCCAGGCCGTAGCTGTCCACGGTTTCGCGGTACCAGGCCTGGATGCGTTGGGAGATGGCGATGATCGAGAACCGCCCACCGTATTGACAGGCGCTCATCAGCGCCGCTTCGGTCAGCCCCACTACCGGGATCGGCAGGGTTTCGCGCAGCGCGGGCAGGCCGGGATCGCCGAAGGCGGCCACCACCACGGCGTCGTGGCCGGAGTAGTGCTCAGCGGCGAGCCCCAGGGCCGCGTAGCCGCCGATCAGCGCCTCGGCGCGGGTCTCGATGTAGGCCACGCCGAAGGGCGCGGTGGCCATGCTCAAGGTGCTGCCCGGGCGCAGGCTTGCCCGCGCTTCACGCTCGATCAGCGCGCTGACGTCGTCGGAGATATTGGGATTGATGACCAGAAGCTTCATGGCAGTCTCTTGTTATGGGACGGGCCGAGGCGCCGGATGCGACACCTCGGCCATGTCGTCGCTTGTCGTTCGGTCGTTCAGTACTTCAGTCGTCAGTACCTCGATCATTCAGTACCCCAGTGCCCGCGGCAGCCAGGTGACCAGCGAGGGGAAGGCAATACAGGCCACCAGTACCACGTACTGGAAGACGATAAACGGCCAGGCGCTCTTCATCAGCTCGTTCAGGCTGATATTGGAGATGCCGCACATCACGAACAGCAGGACGCCTACCGGCGGCGTCATCATTCCCACCACCAGATTCATCACGAACAGAAAGCCGAACAGCAGCGGATCGATGCCGTAGGACAGCGCGATCGGTGCCAGCAGCGGCACCAGCATGATGTAGGCGGCGTTGGACTCGACGAACATGCCGACCAGGATCAACAGCCCCATCACCAGCAGCAGGAACATCAGCGGGTCGCTGGTCAGCCCCTGCAGGGCGCTGGTCAGTCGCATCGGCACCAGGTCGATGGTGAAGGCAAAGGTCATGGTCGAGGCGAAGGCGATCAGCGCCCCCACCATGGCGGCGGTGACCGCGGCGTTGAACATCGCCCGCGGCAGGTGCGACAGGCGTAGCTGGCGGGTGACGAAGAAGCCGATCACCAGGGCGTAGAGCACCGCGATGCCGGCCCCTTCTGTCGGGGTGAAGGCGCCGGCGACGATGCCACCGACCACGACGATCGGCATCAGCAGGATGGGCAGCGCCCGCCAGGTCTGCACCAGCACGTGGCGTAGCCCGATGACCCCACCGGCCAGCGGATAGCCACGGCGCATCGACAGGAAGCTCGCCAGGCCCATGAAACCCAGCGCCAGCACCAGCCCAGGCACGATACCCGCCATGAACAGCCCGCCCACCGAGACACTCGAGCCGGCCATCAGGGCGTAGACGATCATCGCGTTGCTGGGCGGGATGATCGCCCCCAGGTTGGCCGCCGAGGCGACCACCGCGCTGCTGTAGCCGGTGTCGTACTGCTGACGCATGGACGGCACCAGCGAACTGCCCAGCGCGCTGGCGCTGGCAACCGCTGCACCACTGACCGCCGCCAGCACCATGCCGGCGACGATCGCCACGTGGGCGAGCCCGCCGTGGACGCGGCCGATCAGCGAATTGGCGAAGTCGACCAGACGCTGGAGGATTCCCGCCGCCACCATCAACTCGCCGGCCAGCATGAACAGCGGAATCGCCATCAGTGGAAAGCTGTCCACCGAGTGCATCATGCGCTGGGGCAGCACCGCCAGGTCCATGCCGCCCACCACCAGCCCCACCAGCGAGGCAAGGCCCAGGGCAAAGGCCAGCGGCATACGCAGAAGCGCCAGTACCGCAAAGCTCAGAATAATCGCCAGAGTCATGGGCGCACCTCCTCGCCGCGGTCGTGGCCTGAGTCGGGGCCGGCCGGAGCGGAAGGCAGCGGTTCAAGCTCCAGGCACTGGGCAATCAGGTGTAGCGCACAGTGGATCGCCGAGATCAGCACCGCGATATAGAACACCGCGGCGGTGATCGGCATGGTCGGCATCAGCTGCGGCCACTTGTCGATCACCGCACCGGTTCCAACCACCCCCAGGATCACCATCAGTACCACCCCCAGCGCCGCCATCAGCTGGGCCAGCCGGCGCTGGGCGCCGGCTGGCAGGTGGCTGACCAGGGCATCGATACCGACGTGGATGCCGCTCTTGATGCCGTGGGGAATGGCCAGAAAGATCGCCCATACAAAGCACAGCCGGGACAGCTCATCGGCGGAGTCGATGCTGGTGCCGAGCAGGTAGCGTGCCACCACCTGGGCGCACACCAGCAGCGTCATCAGGCCCATGGCCAGCAGGATGGCGTAGTAGGAGCCACGGTCCAGCCACGCCAGCAGATGCAGGAAATGGCGCCGGACCGGATGGCCCGCGTGGGCCTCCAGGCGTTGCCAGGCCCGTGTCATGCCCCCAGCTCCTCGAGCACCTTGTCGACCAGTTCAGCGCCGAGCTTTTCACGCAGATCATCCACCACGCTCTGGCTGGCCTCACGCAGGGCCGCGCGGGTCTCGTCGCTGATCGGGGTGAACTGCATGCCGCGCTCGATCAGGGTATCGCGGGCCTGGGTGTCCTCGGCCGCCGCGGTCTCGCGCTGCCAGGCCACCGCCTCGTCCATGGACGCCATCAGGGTGGCACGCTGGTCGTCGCTCAGGTCCTCGAACTTGTCGCGATTGGCGACCACCACGATGTAGTCGTAGAAGTGACCCGTATCGGACAGGTACGGCTGCACCTCGTCCAGTCGCTTGGTCTCGATGATGCTGTAGGGGTTCTCCTGGCCATCGAGCACCCCCTGCTGCAGCGCGCCGTAGACTTCCTTGATATCCATCGACACCGGATTGGCACCGATGGCGCGGAAGGTGTCCAGGTGGGTCTGGTTGGGCTGCAGGCGGATCTTCAGGTCCTGAAAGTCCTCGATCGATTCAAGCGGCCGCTCGGCGTTGGTGACGTGGCGGAAGCCGAGTTCCATGTAGCCCAGCGCCACGAACCCGGCCTCGGCCAGCTTCTCGTCGAGCAGCTCGCCGACCTCACCGTCGATCAGCGCAAAGGCGTCCTCGCGGCTGTCGAAGGCGAACGGCAGGCTCAGCGCCTCGAGTTCCGGCACGGTGCGCGACAGGTAGGAGATACCGATCCAGGTGCCCATGATGGCGCCGGAACTAACCTGATCGAGATTCTCGCCGGCACCACCCAGCTGCATGTTGGGGAACAGCTGGGCGGTCAGATCGCCATCGCTCTGCTCCGCCAGGGTCTCGGCGAAGCGCGCCATGGCGCGACTGCTGGAGTGGTCATCGGTGAAGTTGCCGCCAAAGCGCAGGTCTTCGGCCTGGGCCAGCAGCGGTGCGCAAAGGCCCAGAGCCAGCACGCCGGCACCCAGCAGGGAAAGACGGGAGGGAGTCGTCATGTCGCAATCCTTGTTGTTGGTATTGGGTAAGGAATCGGTGGTGGAACGCTCAAGCGAGCCCACCTGTTTTGACCTTAGTCGAATACGCACAAGAATTTCAAATCTTGAATACTATTTTTTATAAATCATAGATATTTCAATTATTTATGAATTTAAAAAAAGCAACATAGGCAGCTCGCGCCCAAGGAGGCCCAGCAGGCAGCAAGTCTTCGCGGTGCCGGCCCATGGGCGTCGAACCGGGTGCGGCGAACCGTCAAGGCGAAAAGGCGAAAAGCCGAAAGCAAGGAGCCGGTGGCGGGCTGTCGGTGATGACGAGCATGTGGGTAACGCGCGGTCGGCGGCAGGCAGACGGAGACCCCAGGCGGGAGGCGAGCAGCCAGTTGCAAGAAGCCGTGCGCCAAAGCCACTTGGTGCAGGGCTTGAGGGGAAACGGCTCGGAGGGAAACAAGCTCGTGGAAAAAGGACTCGTGAGAAGCGGGCTCGAGGCCAAGGGCTCGAAGCCAGGGGCTCAAGATCAGGGGCTCAGGATCAGGGGCGCGGCGAGCACTTGCGGCCCCGCGCCAGGCAACGCCTGCCGTCAGTCGTCGCCAGCGTGGTCGGGCAGCCCCTGCAGCACCGCCTGGCCGGTCTTGCGCATATGCAGGCTCAGGGCCTCGGACAGCGCCTGGGCGTCCCGCGCCTCAAGCGCCTCGACGAAGTAGCTGTGCTCGCGGGCGGACTCCTCCCAGCGGCTGGCGTCCAGGTTGGCCATGTAGCGCGCCCGGGTGATCCGCAGGGTCAGCGATTGCTCCAGGTCCTTCAGCACCCGATTGCCGGACAGGTCGGCCAGCCGCTGGTGAATGCGCTGGTTGAGGGCAAAGTAGCGCTTGCGCTGATTGTCCGCGAAATAGCCCATCATCTCGTCATGGAGTCGGCGGATCTCGGCGATGTCGGCATCACTGGCGCGCACCACCAGCAGGTTACCCGCCAGCGATTCCAGCGCCGCCATGACCTCGAACAGATCACGCACCTCGTCACGATCCACCCTGGTCACGCGGGCTCCACGATGGGGCAGCATCTCGACCAGCCCTTCGCTGGCCAGCACCTTGAGCGCCTGACGCAGGGGCGTCGGCGATACCCCAAAGGCTTCGCACAGCGGTTTTTCCGCGATCCGGCTGCCGGGGGCCAGCTCTCCTTCCAGCACCATCTCGCGCAGGCGCTCGGCCACCGCCTCGTACAGGCTCGAGCGCTTGAGCGGCGCCGAGCGAGGCGGTGACAACACGTCCTGATCCAGGGACTCGTTCATGGCGGCTCCTTTTGCTCCTGGGTGCTCCTGCTGGATGTCTGCGGCGGACTCATCGGGCGTCGCGTCAGCCCGAAGCGCCCGGGCTCTGGCGCTGGTACCCAGCGCCTCAGCACGTCGACCGTCATCCAGCAGCACTCAACAAAGCGCTGAAATCAAAGTTATTTCTACACCACATCGAAGATCGAAAGGCTTTGATGCCACGACTTTCGCGCCCCGTTCACCACGGCTTCCACAGCAACTTTTCACGGCAATTGATGCAGTGTACTTGCAAAAACTCGACGTTATGCAATGCTGAAAAGGTCGTAGAAATTTGGAATTCCGAATTTCTTATATGATTTCAGTGTAGCGCGTCACAGTCAGGACCGGCCACCGCCAGCCGCCTGCAGCGCACACCCCCACAACAACAACACGTCCTTGCACAGGATCGCCACGCCCATGCAACGTACCCTTCTCGGAATGCTGACCCCCTCGTCGAATACCGTGCTGGAGCCCTACACCAGCGCCATCCTGCAGGACCTGATGCCGGCGGTCAGCGCCCATTTTCAGCGTTTCACGGTCAAGGAAATCTCGCTGAGCGAGTCGGCCCTGGCCCAGTTCGACCCCGCACCGCAGATTGATGCTGCGCGCCTGCTCAGCGACGCCCACATGGACGTGATCGCCTGGAACGGCACCTCCTCGAGCTGGCTCGGGTTCGACGCCGACCGCCGCCTGTGCGCCGCCATCACCGAGGCCACCGGCATACCAGCGACCAGTAGCGTGCTGGCCCTCAACGAGGTGCTCGAGCGCACCGGCGTCAAGCGCCTCGGGCTGGTGACGCCTTACCTTGACGACATCCAGGCCGCCATCGTCGACAACTACCGGCGCGAGGGGATCGAGGTGGTGGCCGAGCGTCACCTCAACGACCGCGGCAACTTCTCGTTCTCCGAGTACGATGAGCAGACCCTGGCCGAGATGGTCCGCGAGGTCGCCCGGGCCGAGCCGGAGGCGATCACCATCCTGTGCACCAACCTGCGCGGTGCCGGCATCGTCGAGGAGCTGGAGCGGGAGCTCGGCATCCCCATCTATGACTCGGTCAGCGTCACCGTGTGGAAGAGCCTGCTGCTGGCAGGCCAGGATCCCGGCGCCATCAACGGCTGGGGCCAGCTGTTTCAGGATCCGCGGCTCGGCTGACATCCCCCCCCTCTCCACAGCAACAGCAACAGCAACATCAGCACCCGCAACAACAACCAACAACAAGATGAGGTTCTCCCATGACGACTCCCACCCTCGTGACGGCGACCCGCCGGCTTACCCTCGGCGCCCTGATCGCCGCCCCCTTGCTGGTGGCGGCCAGCCAGGCCCAGGCCGAAACCCTGCTGCGGGTGGCCGGCAACTTCTCCGGTAACAAGCTTCACGTGGACAACGTGGAGCGGCCCTTCTTCGCCGAGCTCGATGCCCGTGACGACCTGGCGGTGAGCTACAACCCGATGGATGCCATCGGCGTGGAGGCCGCCGACGCCCTTCGCAACATACGTTCCGGCGCCTTCGACGTGATGTCGGTGCAGATCGGGATGGCCTCCCGCGACGAGCCGTTCTTCGAGGGCATCGATCTGGCCGGGGTCACCGCCGACCTGGACCAGCAACGCGAGGCGGTGGACGCCTTCCGTGCCGACTTCGATGCCCGCCTGCAGGAACGCTTCAACGCCAAGCTGATGACGCTATGGCCGTTCGGCCCGCAGATGATGTTCTGCAACGGCGACATCAATGGCGCCGACGACCTGGCCGGCAAGAAGGTACGGGTGTTCACCCCGTCGATGTCTCGGCTGGTGGAAGGACTCGGCGCGGTGCCGGTGACGCTGCAGTTCAGCGAGGTCTACCTGGCGCTGCAGCGCGGCGTCGCCGACTGCGGGGTGACCGCGCCGTCGGCCGGCAGCAACGGCAAGTGGCCGGAGGTGACCGATCACTTCGTACCGCTGCCGCTGTCCTACTCGGTGCAGGGCCACTTCATGAACCTGGACACCTGGAACGGCTTCGATGCAGAGCAGCAGGCGTCGCTGAGCGAAGCCTTCGCCCGCCTCGAGGACCAGATGTGGGACCTGGCCTACACCGTCAACGACGACGCCATTGCCTGCAATACCGGTCAGCCGAGCTGCGAGAACCACACCGCCTACGACATGACCCTGGTGGACATCGACGAGGACTCCCGCGCGCGCATCGAACAGATCACCTCCGAGGCGGTGCTGCCGGTGTGGGCGGAGACCTGCGACGCCCGCTACCCCGAGTGCACGGCGCTGTGGAACGCAAGCGTCGGTGAGGTCACCGGCCTGAGCGCCAGCGCGCCCTGAGTGGCGGCTGATCGACCCTGTTGCCCACGATCAGGGGCCGCCCGTGCGGCGGCCCCGCCCCCAGGAGCCTCCCGATGTCCGATTCCCGTCCCTCCGGCGCGCATCCTCCACCCGACACCGAATCGCCCGGCGCTGCATCCATTGCCGCATCGACGGCTGCATCGTCCGACTCCCGACTCGACCGGGGACTCACCCGGCTGTCCCGCTCCGCCGCCCTGGCCGCCGGCTACGGCGCGCTATTGCTGTCGGCGCTGATCACCTTCGAGGTGCTGGCGCGCAAGTTCTTCGCCTTCTCGCTGCAGGGGGTCGACGAGATCGGCGGCTACGTGCTGGCCATCGGTGTCGCCTTCAGCTTCGCCTTCGCCCTGACCCAGCGCGCCCATACCCGAGTCGACGTCCTGCTGACGCGACTGCCGCCGCGACTGCGCGCCCTGCTCAACCTGGTGGCGCTGGTGCTGTTGTGCGTGTTTTCGCTGTTTATGCTGTGGCGGGCGGGCGCGACCCTGGGCGAGACCCTGGAGTTCTCCAGCCTGGCCAGCACCCCACTGCAGACGCCGCTGTGGATCCCCCAGTCGCTGTGGCTGATCGGGCTTTCGGTGTTCGCCATCGTCACCCTGCGCGCCGCCGTCCGGGCCGGCACTCAGCTTGCGCGCGGCGAGATCGGCGCGCTCAACGCCGGCTGCGACCCGCTCAGCGCCGATGACGAGCTCGACGAGGCCCGCCGCCACTATGTTGCATCCAAGGGAGCCACGCCTGGCCATTCGGCGGATGGCCAGATAGCCGGCCGGGAGAAGACACCATGATCTCCGTCACCGAGGTACTGCTGGGCTTTGCCCTGATGATTTCCATGATGGCGCTGGGCATCCATGTGGCGGTGGCCATCTTCACCACCGCCGCTCTCGGGGCCATGCTCTACCTGGGCACCCCGCTATTGTTCTCCTTCGGCGACCTGTTGTGGGGCACCCTCAACGACTTCATTCTGACCGCCATCCCGCTGTTTATCCTGCTCGGCGAGCTACTGCTGCGGGCCGGCATCACCGAGCGTATGTACTCGGCGCTGTCGGTGTGGCTCAACCGCCTGCCCGGCGGCCTGCTGCACACCAACATCGGTGCCTCCTCGGTGTTCGCCGCCATGTCCGGCTCGTCGGTGGCCACCGCCGCCACCATCGGCACCGTGGCGCTGCCGGCCTTCGCCGAGCGCGGCTACAGCGAGCGCCTGGCGCTGGGCACCCTGGCCGCCGGGGCGACACTGGGCATCCTGATTCCGCCCAGTATCAACATGATCATCTACGGGGCGATCACCAACACCTCCATCGGCGCCCTGTTTATCGCCGGCATCGTGCCCGGGCTCGCCCTGGCGGCCACCTTCATGCTGGTGATCATGGGCACCAGCCTGCTGCGCCCCGGGGTCGCCGGCGAGCGCGAGCCGCGGGTTCCTATGGCCCAACGTCTGCGCTCGCTGGTCGATCTGCTGCCGCCGGCGTTCGTCTTCGCCATCGTCATCGGCAGCATCTACAGCGGCTGGGCGACCCCCACCGAGGCCGCCGCCCTGGGGGTGGTGGCTGCACTACTGCTGGCGGCGCTCAACCGCAAGCTGACCATCGCCATGCTTCACGAGTGTTTTCTGTCCATGGCACGCACCACCGCCATGATCATGCTGATCATCTCTGCGGCGTTCTTTCTCAACTATATCGTCGGCATCCTCGGCATCCCCTTCGCCCTGACCCAGTGGGTCTCGGAACTGGGACTGTCGCCGCTGGGGCTGATTCTGGCACTGGTGGTGTTCTATCTGGTGCTGGGTTGCTTTCTCGAGACCCTGTCGATGATGATCGCCACCGTACCCATCGTGGTGCCCATGGTGGTGCAGTTTGGCTTCGATCCGGTGTGGTTCGGCGTGTTTCTGGTGATCATGATGGAAATCTCGTTGATCACCCCGCCCATCGGCATGAACCTCTACGTGGTGCAGGGGGTGCGCGGGCGCGGCTCGATCGTCGACGTGATGATCGGCAGCCTGCCCTTCCTTGCGGTGATGCTCGGCTTCGTCGCCCTGATCACCGCCTGGCCGGCCATCGTGCTGTGGCTGCCGGGGGTAATGGGATGATCAACGACATCCGCCAGACCCCGGCCCACGCACTTGAACAACAATGAATAACACCGGCGCGAGCCGGACTCTGGAGAGCAAGATGCAACGCCTCGATACTCTGATCACCAACGCCACCGTGATCACCGCCGCCGACCGCTTTGTCGCCGATATCGGCATTCGCGACGGGCGTATCGTCGCCCTCGGTGAAGGACTCGCCGAGGGTGCAGGCCCGGTCGGCGAGACCATCGACGCCAGCGGCCTGTGGGTGATGCCCGGCGGCATCGACGCCCACTGCCACCTGGCCCAGCCGCTGGGTGACGGCGCGGTAATGGCCGATGACTTCGCCAGTGGCACCCGCTCGGCGGCGGCCGGCGGCACCACCACGGTGATTCCCTTCGCCGCCCAGTTCAAGGGACAGTCACTGCGCACCGCGGTGGAAGACTATCACCGCGAGAGCGACGGCAAGGCGATGATCGACTACGCCTTTCACATGATCGTCACCGACCCCAACCAGACGGTGCTGCGCGAAGAACTGCCGGCGCTGATCGAGGAGGGCTACAGCTCGTTCAAGATCTACCTGACCTACGACGACCTGAAACTCAACGACCGCGAGGTGCTCGAGGTGCTGGCGCTGGCCCGCCGCGAGGGCGCCATGGTGATGGTCCACGCCGAAAACGCCGACTGCATCGCCTACCTGACCGAACTGCTGGAGGCCCAGGGCCACACCGCCCCGCGCTACCACGCCGAGGCCCACTCCTCCATCGCCGAACGCGAAGCCACCCACCGTGCAATTTCGCTGGCCGAGCTGATCGACGTGCCGCTGCTGATCGTCCACGTATCCGGCCCCCAGGCGATCGAACAGATCCGCTGGGCCCAGAGCCGCGGCCTTCGGGTCTACGGCGAGACCTGCCCCCAGTACCTGATGCTGACCGCCGACGACCTGGACCAGGACGGCTTCGAAGGCGCCAAGTGCGTGTGCAGCCCGCCGCCCCGGGACCCCGCAGCCCAGCAGGCGGTGTGGGAGGCGCTGGAAAGCGGCGTCTTTCAAGTGTTCTCGTCGGACCATGCGCCCTTCCGCTACGAGGACGACAAGGGCAAGAAGCTGCATGGCGAGGAGGCGAGCTTTTCCTGTATCCCCAATGGCATCCCGGGGCTCGAGACACGCCTGGCGATCCTGTTCTCGGAG
>DJIP01000017.1 GCA_002433675.1 Halomonas halophila | reverse complement strand
GAGGTGGTCCACCGGGAAGCGCTGGCATGGGTCGGGCGCGGAGGTGGGGCGGCGCACCAGCGGCGACCGCTGCCGCTGGCGGTGGCCAACGCCGGCTGTGCCTGGCGAAAGCTTGCCCTGTCGGCGCTGGATGGAGCCGATCTCGACTATCGCATCGCCTACGTCAGCGAGAACTGCGCCGGCCATCTGGCGATACTCGATGCTGACCTTGCGGTGTCTGCCTTGCCTTACAGCCTGGTGGAGCCACCACTGGTCACCCTGGCAGAGTCCGAAGGGCTGCCGCCCCTGGGGCACTATCAACTGGTGTTGTTGCGAACGCCAGGGGCTTCGGTTGCGGTCGACGCCCTGGCCGATGAAGTGGCCTCCGCGTTCAAGCAGTGGTCCAGCTCCGGTGCCCACCGCCCCGGCCTGTTGGGTGGTTGAAGCCCCTGGTCCGACGGCAGGCCGTCTGGCCTGGCGCCGGCCCCTGCTCTAAGCTGGCGGCCTTTCGTCGACCCGTCTGACGGTGGCGTGCGTCGACGGGAGGAAGGCAAGAGGGGGGAGAGGAAATAGAGGAAAGAGAGCCAAGAGCGGCAAGACAGAAGACGGGGGCGCTGATGGAGGTGGAAAAGATGGATGAGGGGGAAAAGTGGGATGACAGAGGAGAGAAGGAACAGATGAAAGCGAAGCCGTTCCGACTGGGCGTGGCCGGCGCCGGCAAGATCGTCCGAGACCAGCATCTGGACGCCATCCGTGCCACCGAGGGTCTCGAGCTGGTGGCGTCGGCGGACCCTCATTCGCGCCTCGATGGCGTGGCGTCCTACGCCAGTCTCGAGGAGATGCTCGACGCCGAGCCGGACATCGACGCCGTGGCGATTTGCACCCCGGCCCATCTGCGCCACAGGCTCGCCAGTCAGGCGCTGGCCCGTGGCAAGGCGGTGCTGCTGGAGAAACCGCCGGGTGCCACCCTGGCCGAGGTGCAGGACCTCAAGTCACAGGCCGAAAAGGCAGGACTAACGCTGTTTGCCGCCTGGCACTCGCGCTTTGCCCCGGGCATCGCTGCGGCCACCGAGTGGCTAGCTGGCCGCCGGGTCGAGGGCGTCGATATTCGCTGGCACGAGGACGTGCGGGTGTGGCACCCAGGCCAGGCCTGGCTGTGGGAAGCCGGCGGCATGGGAGTGTTCGATCCCGGCATCAACGCCCTGTCCATCGTTACCGCACTGCTGCCCGATCCGTTCTTCTTGAAGCGGGCCAATCTGGTGGTGCCCGCCAACGCCCAGACACCCATCGCGGCGACGCTTGAATGGCGTACCGCCGATGGCGTTCTGTTGAGCGGAGCTTTCGACTTTCGCCACGAGGACCCGCCGTGCTGGGAGATGACCTTCGTCACCGATGGGGGAACCTTGACCCTGGAGGCGGGGGGCGCCCGTCTGATCGTCGATGGCAAGACCCTGATCGATGAGCCGGAGCGTGAATACCAGGGGGTCTACGCGCATTTTCACAGCTTGCTCGAGGCTGGCCACAGCGATATGGACATCACGCCGCTGCAGCAGGTAGCCGACGCCCTGATGCTGGGGCATCGTCAGGCTACCGAGGCCTTCGTCGATGGCGATGGCAGCGCGTGAACACAGCACTTGGCGTCGAACTCTCGATGACACTCGACGCCGTCGCTCACTTGGTGTGAGCTGAATCCTTCAGAAACAGCGGGTTATTCGTCTGTGGCGAATTCGTCGTGGCGGGCCAGCAGCTGGCACAGTACCTGGGCGGCCGCGCCACGGGCGGCGGTCGCCAGGCTGTCGTCGAGGATGCGCACCGGGATCGGCGGCGCCTGTGGCAGCAGGTGGTTCTGATGACGAGTGAAGAACTCAAGCGCCGAGTCCAGCAGCGGTGCGCCCAGCTTCACCAGCGAGCCACCGATGACGATGCGTTCGGGATTCAGGGTGAGGTGGAGATTGAGCAGCAGCAGGCCCAGGGCTTCCCCAGCGTGCCTGAGGGTCTCGGCCACCAGGTCGGGGTCGCGGTGATGCTTGATGCCTTCGCTCAAGGAGGCGCCGGCCTCGATACCCAGGGCGTCACGCAGGGCCCAGCCACTGACCAGGGTCTCGGCGCAGCCGTGGTTGCCGCAATGACACGGCTTGCCCCCCGGCGCCAGGAGTGTGTGGCCGATCTCGCCGGCGAGCCCATGCACCCCGCGAATCACGCGGGGCGGCGTGCCTTGCACCACCAGCCCGCTGCCGATCCCGGTAGCCGCACTGACGTACAACAGCGATGACGGCGTCGGGGCATCCGGGCCGCTGGACGGGCTGCAATAGAGCTCGCCAAAGGCCGCCGCCTTGGCCTCGTTGTCCATGCACCACAATCGCCTCGAATCATCGCCGAGTTCCGGCAGGCGCTGCCTGAGCATCTCGAGCAGCGGGACGTCGCGCCAGCCCAGGTTGGGTGCCAGGCTCAGCCGCGACTGCTCCGGCGACGTCGGCCCCGGCACCGCCAGTCCCACGCCGAGCAACGTCCTGTGTGAAAGCGACGTCCGGATCAGCTCGCGCACCATGGGCACGACCTGATCCAGGGTGTCATCCGGCCGGGTCGGCACCACGGCCTGGTGGCGCTGCGCCAGGATCTGGCCGTGAAAGTTGATGGCCAGCACATGCAGTCCATGGACCCCGATCTCGATGCCCAGGATGGCATGGGTGTCTGGATTGAGGGACAGCGCCCGTCCGGGACGGCCACTCCCCCCGCGCAGCAGATCGCCTTCGACCAGCCAGCCCTGGTCCAGCAGCGTCTGCACGGCGGCGCCGACGGTTACCTTGGTCAGGGCGCTGCGCTGGGCAAGCTCGGCACGGGTCAGGCCGGGCTGGCGGCGCAGCCACTCCAGCAGAGAGGTGCGGTTGCGTGACTTGAGCGCACCAAGGTCGCCGGTGGTGGAAGAGGCGGTCATGAACGAAAGGTCTCCGACCCTGATATGGATGGGAAAGGGCTCGTCGAGTGTACCAAGGCGGGCGACGGGCCGCAGCGCCGGACATTGGCGCCGGACAATAGCGTCCGACGGCATCGGCCGGACAGCAGCGCCCGACGGCATCGGCCGGACAGCAGCGTCCGACGGCATCGGCCGGACAGTAGCGTCCGACGGCATCGGCTGGACAGCAGCGTTTGACGGCATCGGCCGACTGCATCGCCAGATCAGGGAGCCTGAGGAAAACCGCGCGACGCCTGTGCCGCTTTTTAGAAGAGCACTGGATGTCAGAAACGCACTGGATTCAGCAGAGCACCGGACGCCATCAAGCTCCTTTCTGCAGGCCGACGTCTGTTCGACATAAGTGCAATGGCAGAACGCGTCCAACTCGACAAGACTGTGCACTTAGTTAGGAGCGATTACTAACCAAATATTAGTAAAGAAAACTAACAAAAGCGCTCGGCGAACGAACGGCTTCGCCAATCGAACGGCTTCGCCAATCGAAAGGCTTCGCTAATCGAAAGGCGAAAGCGGTTACGGACGCTGCCTCCAACGGGTGCGATCCGAAACATCGACGAGCAAAGGCGCATTCAGGCAAGCCCTGGGGAGCCGCGGTACAGCCCTTACAACAGCAACGGGAGTCACGCTGACATGACGAAGGAATCTCGAGCGCCGGTGGCGCTTTATCCAGGACTTGCTGGCAGGCGGGTGGTCATCACCGGCGGCGGGTCTGGGATCGGTGAGGGGCTGGTAGAGGCCTTTGTCGAGCAGGGTGCCGAAGTGCACTTTCTCGACCTCGCCGAAGCGCCGTCCCAGGCGCTGGTGGCGCGCCTGAACGAGCAGGGTGCCGGCCGCGATCGGCTGCGTTTTCATCACTGTGACCTCACCGACCTTGCGCGTCTTGACGAGGTGTTGAGTGCGATCGGTGACGTCGACGTATTGGTGAACAACGCGGCCAATGATGATCGCCATCGTCTGGCGGACATCACCCCGGCGTATTTCGACGAGCGCATCGCCGTGAATCTTCGGCACCTGGTGTTTGCCACCCAAGCGGTGGCGCCGGGCATGGCCCGGCGTGGCGGCGGTGCGGTGATCAATCTCGGTTCGATCAGCTGGCACCTGGGCCAGGCAGGCCTGGCGCTCTACGAGACAGCCAAGGCCGGTATCGAGGGGCTGACCCGGGCGCTGGCCCAGGAACTGGGTGAACAGGGCATCCGCGTCAACTGCGTGATTCCCGGCAACGTCAAGACGCCGCGCCAGTCGCGCTGGTACAGCGCAGAGCAGGAGGCCCAGATCGTCGCCGAGCAGAAGCTCAAGGTGCGCCTCGAGCCACATCACGTCGCCTCGATGGTGGTGTTTCTCGCCTCCGACGCGGCCAGCGGCTGTACCGCGCACAACCATTGGGTGGACGCCGGCTGGCTGTGAACCAGCCTCACTTCGACCGCGATACCACAACAACAAGGAGTTCAGCATGCCTATCGTATCTTCACCGGCGGACGCCGCCTCGCTAAAGCGGCAACGCTATGTGTTCGCCATCTGCTGTATCGCCGCCATCGGCGGCTTTCTGTTCGGCTTCGACAGCGGCGTGATCAACGGCACCGTAGATGGTCTGCAGACGGCCTTCGACTCTGACAGTGTCGGCACCGGCTTCAACGTGGCCTCGATGCTGCTGGGCTGCGCCATCGGCGCCTTCTTCGCTGGACGCCTGGCCGATCGCTACGGCCGCCGTGCGCTGCTGATCGTGTCGGCG
>DJIP01000233.1 GCA_002433675.1 Halomonas halophila | reverse complement strand
CCAGGCCTCGTGGGCCTGGCGGTTGCCGGCCTCGTGCTCACGGAAGGCCAGTGCCTGAAGGCGCTGCAGGCGGGCCAGCCGCGCGCTGCCTAGCCGCTTTTTCAGTCGCCCCAGCGCCGTCGACAGCTGCTTACGCATCAGTGACCAGCCGAGGCGCTCACCGAACTGGTTGCGATAGATCGTCCACAGGTCGTCGATGTAGTCCTTGTGAATCTGGTTGAGGCGCCAGTCCAGCGGCATCTCGACGCGGATCCTCGGCGCCGGCTCCATCCCCCGCCAGAACTCGAGCGGGATATTGGCCGCACCGATGTGGCGTGACTCGTCTTCCAGCACCAGTGGACCGTGCAATGCCAACAGCCGCAGCCCCATGGCGTGCTCGAAGTCGATCTGGCTGGGGGCGATCAATGGATGACGGCCGAAGGCCGAGCCCTTGTGACGGGCGCATCCCTCCAGATCCAGACCGTTGTCCAGGGCCTGCACGATGGACGTCTTGGCGCAGCCAGTCAGGCCACCCACCACCAGCATGGGCTGGGCGGCGGCGTCATCGATGCGCGCACACAGCGCCTGGCGCATGGCCTTCCAGCCGCCCTCGATGCGCGGCCGTTCGACGCCGGCCTCGAGCAGCCAGCGCTGGGCGATCTGCGAGCGCAGGCCGCCACGAAAGCAGTAGATGATGGCGTCAGGGACAGCCTCGAGCTGGCGCTTCCAGGCCTCGATGCGCTCGGCCTTGATCTCGCCGGACACCAGCCGCTCGCCCAGGGCGATGGCGGCCTGCTGGCCGGACTCCTTGTAGGCGATCCCGACCTGATGGCGTTCCTCGTTGTTCATCAGCGGCAGGTTGACCGCCCCGGGCAGGCTGCCCTGGGCGAACTCCACCGGAGCCCGCACGTCGATCAGGGTGCGCCCCTCGACCAGCAGGGCGGGATCCGCCGGGACCAGCGGCAGCTTCATCCGCGCACCTCGATCAGCGCCTCGCCGCTGGCCTCGACGACCTCGCCGAAGGGCGCAAGCTCGATGCCGAACTCGCGGCCGACCCGCTCGACGTCGTCCTCCCAGGACGGGTGTACCGAGATCAACAGACCGCCCGAGGTCTGCGGATCGCACAGCCACTGCCAGTGGGCCTCGTCCATCTGCGGCAGGCTGCCCCCCAGGGCGTCACGGTTGCGACGGGTGCCGCCGGGCACCGCGCCCTGGCGCCGATAAGCCTCGGCCTCAGCCAGGCGCGGCAGGCGGCGAAAGTCGATGCGAGCCGCCACCCCGCTGGCCGCACACACCTCGGACAGGTGCCCGGCCAGGCCAAAGCCGGTGACGTCGGTCATCGCACGCACCCCTTCGATGCGCGCAAGAGCGGCACCGATGCGGTTGCTGATCAGCATGGTTTCCCGCGCCAGGCCATGGTGACCGCTTTCCAGAAGCCCCTGCTTCTCCGCCGTGGTCAGCATGCCCACCCCCAGCGGCTTGGTCAGAAACAGCAGATCGCCGGGCTTGGCGCCCTTGTTGAGCTTCAGGTGCTTGAGTTCCACCAGACCGTTGACCGCGAGACCGAAGATCGGCTCCGGGGCATCGATGGAGTGGCCGCCCGCCAGTGCCAGACCCAGCTCACGACATACCGCCTGAGCCCCGGCCACCACGTCACCGGCGATGTCCGCGCCCAGCTTGTCCAGCGGCCAGCCCAGAATGCCCAACGCCATCACCGGGTCCCCGCCCATGGCGTAGACGTCGCTGATGGCGTTGGTGGCGGCGATGCGGCCGAAGTCGAAGGGGTCATCGACGATCGGCATGAAGAAGTCGGTGGTGCTGATCATGCCGCGCCCATCGCCCAGGTCGAAGACGGCGGCGTCCTCGCGTCCCTGGTTGCCGACAATCATCTTCGAGTGGCTCGCTCCCGGGCCGGCCTTGGCCAGGATGCTGTCGAGCACGTCGGGGGCGATCTTGCAGCCGCAGCCGGCACCGTGACTGTATTGGGTCAAGCGGATGGCGCTCATGGAAGTCTCCTTGGCAATGATGGGCCCATTCTACACCAGCAGGACCGGCGGAATCGGCACGGCGCAGTCACCATCCTCCTGATCACGTCACGGGTAACAGGCGGTGATCAGGGTATGGTCTGACGCCCTGGTGATCAGTTCATGGATGGGGTTACAGCACTTCGAGGGCGTCGGCGAGCTTGTCCACGGCCACCACCTCCATCCCTGCCGGGGATGTCTTGGGGGCATTGCCCCGGGGCACGATGGCGCGGGTAAAACCGTGCTTGGCGGCCTCGACGATACGCTCCTGGCCGCTCGGCACGGGTCGAATCTCGCCGGACAGGCCGACCTCGCCGAATACCACCAGCTCACGTGGTAGTGCCCTGCCCTGCAGGCTCGACACCACCGCCAGCAAGACCGCCAGGTCGGCACTGGTCTCCAGCACCTTGACCCCGCCGACGACGTTGAGAAAGACGTCCTGGTCGCCGGTGAACAGGCCACCGTGACGGTGCAGCACCGCCAGCAGCATCGACAGACGATTGGCATCCAGGCCCACGGCGACGCGACGCGGGTTACCCAGCGCCGACTCGTCGAGCAGCGCCTGCACCTCCACCAGGATCGGCCGAGTGCCTTCCCACACCACCATCACCAGGCTGCCGGGGGCCTGCTCATGCTGACGCGAAAGGAAGATCGCGCTGGGGTTCTTCACCTCCTTCATGCCATGTTCCAGCATGGCGAAGACGCCCAGCTCGTTGACCGCACCGAAGCGGTTCTTCTGGCCGCGCAGGGTACGGAAGCGGGAATCGGCGCCGCCTTCCAGCAACAGGGAGGCATCGATCATGTGCTCGAGCACCTTGGGCCCGGCCAGGCTGCCGTCCTTGGTGACGTGACCGACCAGCAGCAGCACCGTGCTGGACTGCTTGGCGAATCGGGTCAGCGCCGCCGCGGATTCGCGCACCTGGGCCACGCCCCCCGGCGCCGACGAGATGTCCTCCAGATGCATGGTCTGGATCGAGTCGATCACCAGCACCTCGGGGCGCTCACGCTCGGCCACCGCCAGAATGGTCTCGACGCTGGTCTCCGCCAGCATCTTGAGGCCCTGGGTCGGCAGCTGCAGGCGGTGGGCGCGCATCGCCACCTGGGACAGCGACTCCTCGCCGGTGACGTAGAGCACGCTGCGCTGCTGGGCCAGCTTGCAGGCGGTCTGCAGCAGCAAGGTGGACTTGCCGGCGCCGGGGTGGCCGCCCAGCAGCACCGCGGAACCCGGGACCAGACCGCCGCCGAGCACACGATCGAACTCGGCAAAGGTCGACGACAGTCGCGGCACCTCGGACAGATCCACGTTGGCCAGATCCACCACCTCGCGCGACAGGCTGCCGGCGTAGCCACCGCGCGCCGGCGTGCCGGCGCTCGACCCGCTTCGCGCGGGCGAAGACAAGCGCACCTCGGTCAAGGTGTTCCACTCCTGGCAACTGGAACACTGCCCCTGCCATTTGCGGTACTCGGCACCGCACTCGGTGCACACGAAGGCGCTCTTGGCCTTGGCCATGAATCCTCTCTCTATCGGTTAAGTCGGGTTCGTTGGTGGGCGACGCTCAATGATCCTGCTTGGCACCGTGTCCTGGATAGCACTTGTCGCTCTCGGGGCGGCGGTAGCGGCGAAACACCTCCATCTCCCAAGGGCGCATGGCGACCATCAGACTGACGCCGAAGCGCTGCTCCAGCGGCAGCGACAGATCTTCCTGATGACAATGACGAAGGTCCAGCGCCAGCCGACGAAGCTTCTGCTGCATCACTTCATTAGAGCGTACCGAAAGCATGCCATTGACGAACAGTCTCATCTCTCCTGGGCGATCGAAGCGACACGCCAGAAAATCCTCCTGCACCCTGGACTCGAAGAAGCGCTGGATCGGCCCCTGCGGCTGCCACTGGAAGTCGTAGCTGATCAACAGCTTGATACGATTGCCCGGCAGCAGCTCGATCAATCCCATACGATCTAGCCGCACCAGATGCGTCACCACCTGGGGCTCGCTGAGCGAATAGGTCGCGCAGATATCCTCGAAGCGCCAGCGATTGAGCGCACAGAAGGCCACCAGCATCAGCGACAGGTCCGAAACCAGCTCCTGCTCAAGCTCTGGCGCAATCGCGTCGACCAGCGACTGCGGCTCCAGCTGGCGCACCAGGTCGGTGATCTCGAGACCTATCAGCGCACACACCTGATCCAGGCGCTGCAGCGAAAACTGACGCTCGGCAAACAGCCGCTTCACGCTGGCCTCGGACAGACCAAGCGCCTGTGCCACCTGCTGATAGGTGACGCCATTGGCCCGCAGGGCCGCCTTGAGCGTATCCACGATTGCCACCGTCTGCGCCATCTTCGCGTCCCCATCGTCGAAAGCCCGGCCAAGGTAGCAGCATACGCGACCCACAGTTCAACAACACGCTACCTTGCGGAACCTGCTGGCGCGCCGTGCTCAGGCCTCGCCATAGTGCCATCGACGCCACACTCGCCACACCCGGTTGGCGATGTCGGACCCACCACCCTGAAAGCAGGAGATCTCCATGGAAAATGAAGCGAGCAACAATTCGTCAGGCTGGCTGTTCTTCGTCAAGGTCACCTTTGCCGTCGCGTTGATCGCCATGGCCGTCGGTATCGTGATGGCGCCCATCGACCTGCTGGTCAAGGGCTACCTCGGGGTGTGTTCGCTGTTTCTGGTCTCGACCACCATCACCCTGTCAAAGACCCTGCGCGATGACCACGAGAGCCGACGCTTTCACAATCGCATCTCCGAGGCACGCACCCAGCAGCTTCTCAAGGAATACACGGAGTAGCCACCATGTCACTGTGGACGAAACTGAATACCCTGATGCGCGCCTCGGCTCACGAACCCGTCGAGAAACTGGTGGACGCCAACGCCTTGCGGATCATGGCCCAGGAGATCCGTGAGGCCGAGCAGGCCTTGCACCAGGCTCGCCTCGATCTCGCCGGCCTGATCGCCGAACACAGACAGCTCGAGCGCCACAACCAGCAACTGGCCGAGCAGCTCGAAGCCAGAGAGCACCAGGCTCGCGCAGCCCTCGAACAGGACGATGAAGCGCTGGCCTTGGCCGTGGCCAGCCGCATCGCCGAGCTCGAAAGCCAATTGACCTCACAGCGACAGCACGCCGAAGCCTTGTCGCGACAGGAACAGACCCTGCGCGAGGATCTCGGACAGGCAGCCCAGTCACTGCGTCACTACCAGCGCGAACTGACACTGGCCAAGGCGCGACGAGGCAACGCCGGCCTTGGGCGCAAGCTGGGCGCTTGCAGCACCGGGCTAAAGGGACACATGGAGGAGATCACATCCAGCTTCGAGCGTATCCGCGCGTCTCAGGAACACCAGTCCGAGGTCACGACGGCCCTCAAGGAGCTGGATGAAGAGACCAGCGGCCAGGATCTAGATCGACGCCTCAGGGCGTCGGGTATCCTCGAGGGATCGATGGACGCCAGGAGTGTGCTTGCCCGGCTGAAGGCCCAAGGGAGCGCGGCTGCCGTTCCAGGCGAATCGCCCAGTGGGGCATGAGCCCTGCGATCAGCGCGAGCACCGCCGGCGCTTCGAAACAGCCTCCAGGCGGTGACGAGCGGGCTGGGCGGCACAATACCATCACGTCAAGACGCCAAAGGGCGGCCCACCTGGGGCCGCCCTTTGTGTTCGACACTTGCATGTCGTGCGACTTACTGCTGGCGGGTCAGCTGCAGCATGTCGTTGTTCTGGAAGCGACGACGCTGGGGGTCGATCAGCTCCAGAGTCTGCGGATTGACGCGCATAAAGTAGTAGGTCTGGCCTTCACCGTTGGGGACCAGCTCGTAGACGGTGGCCTCCGGATTGTCGGCGGTACCGGTCAGCACATCCCAGTTCCCGGAGTAGTTCTCGTTCGGCGGATTCTGGGGATGGTTCTGGTAGGCCGCGGTCAGATCGAAGGTGCGCTGCGCCGGGGCGCTCTGGTCTTCACCTTCCATGGTGACCGTCAGGGCGATGCCGTCGCAGTTACGGCACGGCAGAGTCCCCTGGTAGGTCGCCGAGGTTGCCTGGATGGCTTCACCACCGGAACCCTCGTCGCTGGGGCCACTCGCACAGCCGGCCAAAAGGGCGAGCATGGCGGATCCCGCCAGCAAAGTCCTGAGTTGCATATTAGTCCTCCTAACCATTGAGCATGGAACCGACGAATCGGCAGCCTGCCGACAGCATAACCTCCCAGCTTCGTTGCGCACAGCCCTGTCTCGCTGCCGGCTCACGACACCGGCGGCATCACATGAGCAAACACCAGGCCAAGCACGATCGGCATGACGATCAGACTACCGAGGTTACCGATCAACACAAGCGACGCCACCGAATGCGGCTGCTGACGATACTGTTCGGCCACCAGGTAGTTGAGCACCGCCGGCGGCAGAGCGGCGAACACCCATAGCGATGCGGCCTTGAGTCCCTCGAGTTCCAGCAGCATGATCAACGGCCAGGCCAGCAAGAGCCCGGACAGCGGGCACAGCACCGCGCCGAGCAGCCCGGTCTTCCAGTCACCGAAGTCGATATCGAGCATCCGCACGCCCAGGGCGAACAGCAAGAGCGGGATGCATACACCACCCAGCATATGCATCGCCTCCAGCAGCCAGCCCGGTAGCGAAAGCCCGGACAGATTGACCGCCAGACCCGCGAGGCTCGCCAGCACGATAGGCATGCGCAGAAGCCGCCACAACGGCGTATGCGGGCTCAGCATCTTCAGTCCCAGCGAGAAGTGCAGCAGCATTTCGACGATGAACAGCACCACCGCCGCCGGCAGCGCCTGCTCACCAAAGGCCAGGATCAGCAGCGGGATGCCCATGTTGCCGGAATTGTTGAACATCATCGGCGGCACAAAGGTCTTCGGCTCGAGCCTGAGCCACTTCACCACCGGCCATACCAGCAGCCCCGACCCCACTACCACCACGGCGCCGGCCAACGCCAGCCAGGCGTAGTCCTCAAGCGGCGCCTGGCGGTCGGCCAGCACCACAAATACCAGCATGGGCACGAACAGCTCCATGTTGA
>DJIP01000140.1 GCA_002433675.1 Halomonas halophila | reverse complement strand
ACAGCCGGTGCTGCACGCCGACGAGACCCCGGTGGCCATGCTGGCGCCGGGCAAGAAGAAGACCCACCGGGCCTACGTGTGGGCCTACTGCAGCACGTCGTTCGCCGACCTCAAGGCCACCGTCTACGACTTCGCGCCGAGCCGGGCGGGCGAACACGCCCGCGCCTTCCTGGGCGACTGGCACGGCAAGCTGGTGTGTGACGACTACGCCGGTTACAAGGCGGGCTTCGGCAGCGGCATCACCGAAATCGGTTGCCTGGCCCACGCCCGCCGCAAGTTCCACGACCTGCACATGGCCAACAAGAGTGAACTGGCCGCCCAGGCGTTGGAGTCCATCGGCGCACTGTACGGGATCGAGCGAGAGGCGAAGGACCTGCCTGATCAAGACCGACAGCGGCTAAGACAGGAAAAGGCCCGGCCCATCGCCGATGCCTTGCATCAATGGATGATCGCGCAACGGCAAAAAGTCCCGGACGGCTCGGGCACGGCCAAAGCCTTGGACTACAGCCTGAAACGCTGGGCGGCGCTAACGCGCTACCTGGATGATGGCGCGGTGCCGATCGACAACAACCGGGTGGAAAACCAGATCCGGCCCTGGGCGCTGGGGCGCAACAACTGGCTGTTCGCGGGCTCACTGCGCAGCGGCCAGCGCGCCGCCGCCGTCATGAGCCTGATCCAGTCGGCGAAGCTGAACGGCCACGATCCCTATGCCTATCTGAAGGATGTGCTGGCTCGCCTGCCGACGCAGAAGAACAGCGCCATCGACGAACTCCTGCCTCACAACTGGACGCCGGCCTCTGCCTGACAAGGTGTGATGGCCGGACGCTTACGCAGATCCTTCTTCTCAGCCAGGTCCTTGAAGTACTCGATGGTATCCTCATCCAGCCGGATCGTGACCTGCTTCTTGAGCTTCTTGGCGTAGGGATTCTTGGTGGACTTGGAAAAATCGTAGTCATCACGCATGGCGGTATTCCTCATAGCTGGCTTGCTCGCGCTTGTTGGCCACGGTCAGACAAACAGCCTCACACTACGATGTAATTACACTGTAGTTTGTGTCAATCGAAGCGCGCCGGGCCCCGGCCAAGACAGCACGCCATCAAGTTGACGCCGCCGTGGTTGGAGACGACGATGCCTCCCGCGCCGACTATCTTGTCACTTCCAGCCACTCACTTGCTGCCTCACAAGCGTTGCTAATGGCGCCCATGTCCGCCTGGGTCAATCTCAAGCCGGGAATAGACCTACCGAGCAGGAAAGCTATAGCCGCAGTCTTTAGAGCCAAGTCCTTAATTTCTTCGCTGACACCACCGCCAGCAACCAATGCCTTATTTATGTTCCCCGTAGTCTGCGAACAGAACCATGCGAGCCCTCCCCACCTCGAAAGGCCTTCGGCCTTAAATTTAGTATCGATATCACGGAAAAGCGGCGCATTATCGCCCGCTACTCCACCGTGGATATCGTGATCATCGTCGCCTGCGGCGAGCGGGCCGGCGAGGTGGTGGAGACCATCACCGAGTTCCCGCGACTCAGCGACCCGACCACCGGCGGCTCGCTGATGGACCGCACCGTGATCGTCTGCAACACCTCCTCGATGCCGGTGGCCGCCCGGGAGGCCTCCATCTACACCGGCATCACCCTCGGCGAATACTATCGTCAGATGGGGCTCGACGTGCTGCTGATCGCCGACTCCACCTCGCGCTGGGCCCAGGCGATGCGCGAGACCTCCGGACGCATGGAGGAGATTCCCGGCGAGGAGGCCTACCCCGCCTACCTGGACTCGGCGGTGCGCAGCGTCTACGAACGCGCCGGCGTGATTCGGAACAACGCCGGCGACAGCGGCAGCCTGACCCTGATCGGCACCGTCTCCCCCTCCGGCGGCAACTTCGAGGAGCCGGTGACCCAGGCGACCCTGAGTACGGTCAAGGCGTTTCTCGGTCTGTCATCCGAGCGCGCCTACAAGCGCTTCTATCCGGCGGTAGATCCCCTGCTCTCCTGGTCACGCTATCGAGCCGAGCTCGAACCCGCCATCGCCGAGCGTCTCGGCAAGGAGTGGCCGGGGCGAATCGACGAATTATTACAGCTGCTTCACGATGGGGAGGACGTCAACCAGATGATGCAGGTCACCGGGGACGAGGGCATCACACTCGAGGACTTCCTCACCTACCACAAGGCCGCCTTCCTCGATCTGGTCTATCTCCAGCAGGATGCCTTCGATGCGGTGGATGGCAGCACCTCCCCGGCGCGCCAGCGGCGCAGCCTGGAACTGATCCATCCGCTGGTGAACGCGACATACGCCTTCGAGGAGAAGGACGCCATTCGCGAGTACTTCACCGCCCTGGCCAGCGAGATGAAGAACCTCAACTACGCCCCGCTGGATTCCAGCGAGTATCGTCGTCACTACCGGGAGATAGAACGATTGGCCCAACAAGCGGGACTCGAACTGGCAGCACCGCTGGAAGCGTCGAATGAGTCCACGTCGAAAAGATGAAATATCTTCATCCATCACCGAGCCGGGCCGCATCGACCAGCAGGACGACCGTCTGGCCATCGTCGACGGCTGAACCTTGGTGCACTACGCGGCCCTCGACGCGATCACGGCCATCTACCCGGCGCAGCCTGTCCACGGCGTGGGCTATTGCTTGGACGGAACCCTGCTGTCAACCGCCGCGGCCGCCATAGGGCGGGACGGTGCCAAGGCAACTGGAGGCGGTATTCGAAGCGATCTACCAGCGTTGGGGGGCTGGACTTCCTCATACACTCCACCGCCTGGGCACGCAAGGAGGAGCTGCATGGACGCCTCACCGATTGCTCGGCCGAGGGCTTCGTGGAATCGATGACGGTGTCCTGCCATTCGCTGATCCTCATGGTCCAGCTGGCTGAGCCGTTGATGGACCGTGGCATTTGCCTGGCTCAGTGCCGCCTCCACACTGGGGTTTTTGTCCGGCCCCATGCTCAACGGTTGGCTCGCCAGCATACCGATGGTGATGCCGCAATCCGAGAGGCTGCTCGGCGGGCCCGTGGCCTGGCCCTTCGTGGTCACGGCAGGACTCGCCGGTGCGATGTGGCTGTTGCTCTACCATCATGTTCACGAACAGCCGGCTCATCGGTGGCTTCCTGACGCTGACGCTGCTGGCGATGCTCGGCCTTGGGGCCTTCGCGGTAGGACTCAGCCTGCAGGCGCGACAGTCGATCGGGCTCGACCCTTTCAGGGTCGGGTTGCTGTTCACCGAGTGCGGGCTGGTGCCGCAGCGTCCGAATCCCCAGGTACGCACCCGTTGGTGCGTGCCCACCGGCGAGGCTCGCGGCAAACAGCCGAAGTATTTCGTCCTCGGTAAAATCTATACGCACTGACAGGGATGCACGGCCTGGCTTTCCCGACCCCGCGACATCTCGCGGGTCAGCCAGAAGCCGGCGCCGAGCAGCAAGGCGCCGCCATAGATCATGCCTCGGCCCGGCACCTCTGCGAAGATCAGAAAACCCAGGCTCGAGGCCACCACCGGCGAGACGATGATATCGACCAGGGCATAGACGTTGGCATTGAGCGACTTCAAGACGATGGAGATGCCGAAATAGGCGAAGCCCGTGGACACGATGCCCAGGCTTGCGGCCCAGAGCATCACCGGCAGTTCCACGCCGAGTGCCGGATAGGCGATCGTCATCGCCACCTGGCCGGGACCCGCGATCAACAGGAACGGCGAGAGCACCAGCGCCGCGACTAGCAGCGACCAGGCGATGTCATTCCCGGTCTCGGTCTTGCCCTCATAGCGCATGTAGGTAACCATCGCGGCGTAGATCGCCCCGGTGGCCAGCGCCACGAGGTTGCCCAGCATATGGCCGCCGCCGAGCGGATTGGCGAGCGCGATACCGATCAGGGCGATGGCGAAGATCAAGACATAGCTCCTGCGCGCCTTCTCGCCCAAGAACAGCGCCGAAAAGATGAACACGAAGAATGGCGCGATGCTCCAGAAGATCACCGCGTTGGCGATCGGCACAAGTGACATGGCGAAGTTGAAGACGCCGCCCTGGGCGGCGATCAGTACGCCGATGATGGCGGTATCCTTGACGTTGCCTTTGGGAAACCGAGGCCATTGCCGAGTTGCCAGGGCCCGCGCTATGAATAGGAAGGCCGCCGCGAAGGCCATGGCATAGAAGGTCAAAGTTTGGATCGGAATCCGCCCGTCGGTAAGCTTAACGAACACACCGATGGTCGCCTCGGAGACCGTGATCAGCGCAAGCAGAAGGAGGGTGTTCATGCCTGCCCTCCCTTGCTCGCCGGTCGCGTGACATCGATCACTTCGGCACCTGACTCGTCGAGACAGGTGGTCTCCACCTGCAGTGTGGCGAAGAAAAAGCCATAATGATCCTTGAGCATGCTATAGCCGGCTTTGAGCACGGCCTGTGGATCGGTGCCGTCGGAGATTCGCAGGTGACCGGAGAATACGTAACGGCCGCTGGTCAGTGCCCAGGCGTGCACGTGATGAGCATTTTCCACGCCGTCAAGCGCTATCAGTGCTTCCGTCACCTCGGCCAGTCGAATCTCGGAGGGCGTACCCTCCATCAGCAAATGGGTGGCATCGCGCAGGATACCCCAGCTCGCCCACAACAGTACGAAGCCGAAGGCCATGCCAAGCAGCGGGTCGATCAGCAAGAACCCGGTGAAGCGAATCACCAGCGCGGTGACGATGATGAGCAGGCTGCCGACGAAAGTCTGGATGATATGCCACAATGCGCCTTTGACGTTCAGGTCGCTGCGGCTTTGTTTCCAGATCAGGCCCAGCGAGACGATCTCGGTAAGCAGGCCGCCAGCCGCCGCCCACAGCATGGGTGCCGTGGACAGATCAATGGGGTCGGTCATCCGCATGCCGGCCATCACGACCACGATCAGCGCCATGCCCAGCAAAAAGCCGCCGTTGACCAGGGCACCCACGATCTCGGCGCGATACCAGCCGAAGCTGCGGTCCTCATCAGCCGGGCGGCGGGCGAGCCGGGCAGCGGTGATGGCCACCAGCACGCCACCCACCGCCGAGAAGGTGTGGAAGGCGTCCGAGATCACCGCGACCGAGCCGGTCCAAAGACCGATGCCCATCTCGATGAAGAAGTAGATCCCCGTCAGCCAGGCCGAAATCGCCATTCCAGATCCACTGGAAGGCATGTGCCCCGCATGGCCGTGACCGCCGTTGCCGTGATTCATAAGCGCACCTTGTCTCCGTTTCAGTACGTGCCATTCGATCATGGGCATCGTGTTCGGAGTCTGTCAACATAGTTGGCACATAAAGTGGTTCTGGCTCTTTAAAACCCTGCTGCCTGCGGCACCGGGCCCTTCTCGGGATTCAGGTGCACTACCTCTGGCAGGCTGAGTTTCCGGATGTCACCCGACCAGCGCTCTGGGTGACGTTGCTTCGCCGCCTCGAAGACCTCCCGGCGCTGCGCCAGGATGCCTTTGGCCTCGCCGTTATGACGCTGACTCGGCGTGACGTAGCGAAGGGCGCTGTGCCGGTGCTCGTGGTTGTACCACTCGGTGAATCGCTGGACCCACTCCTGGGCCTCGGTCAGGGTCGCGAAACCGTCGATGGGGAAGCCCGGCCGGTACTTCAGCGTCTTGAAAGCCGACTCGGCGAAGGCGTTATCATTGCTGACCCTTGGTCGGCTGTACGACGGGGTGATGCCCAGGTCGTAGAGCTTCTCCAGGAAGGTCGCCGCCTTCATCGGGCTGCCGTTATCTGAAT
>DJIP01000289.1 GCA_002433675.1 Halomonas halophila | reverse complement strand
GGGGATCCCGCCGACGACGTCATCAGCGACTTTCATGTGGCTCCGACCGGTGTCGACGCCAGCGAGGACCCAGAAGCGGATGTGCTGGATCTCAGCGAGTTGCTGCAAGGCTACGACAAGGACGATGACCAGCAATCGCTGAATGACTATATCCACGCCGAGCAGGAAGGGGATGATATCGTGTTGTACGTCAAGAGCGATGGGGATCTGGCAAATGACAACGCGAATGCAGATCAGGTGATTACCCTGGAAGGTGTAGCCAATGCGGCTCCGAGCCCCGATGATTTCCTGACCCAGTTGCTCAATCAGGGCCAGCTGGATGTCTAGGCAGGCGCTCGACTTAGCCGTATAGCGTGAAACGAGCAGGGCCCTCGGCGGTAAGCGCCGAGGGCTACTGATCAAGAGAAACTTGATATATGCTCGACCAACTAAGATTGCGGAGAACGTGACATGTACGTCCAGCGTGACGGGGAAGGAAAGCTTGTCTGTGTCAGCCGGGAGCCTACGGCGACCTGCGACGAATTCATGGCGCCGGATGATCAGGAACTGCTGTTCTTCCTGTCAGACGGAAATGCCCGCAACGATCAGTCCCATTTCCATGCCTCGGACCTGGCCTTTGTGCGGGTACTCGAGGACGTACTCGATCTGCTGATGGACAAGGGTGTGATCAGCTTCACCGATCTGCCTGACGCGGCGCGCCGCAAGATCATGGACCGCCAGTCACTGCGTCGTCGCTACAACGATGTGGATCTGGTGGGGGACGACGAACCCCTCATTTGAGCTAAGCTCGCCTGAAGACGAATGCGCCAGCTTGGCGCAACACAAAGGGCCACCTTCGGGTGGCCCTTTGCTGTGTTTCTTTGCCTTGGCACTTTCCGCGGTGTGTCCTGTTGCTTCGACGCTCACGCATGCCTGTCAGGCTCCATCCTGGCGGACACGGCGGGGCCGGTGACACCGTCCAGGCCCAGGTCGAACAGGGTGTCGATATCGCGATCCTCGTCGATGCCCTCGGCGATGGCCTGGATCGCCAGCGAATGGCACAGGGTTGCCATGCCCCTGAGAATGGTCTGCTGCTCCGGCCGCTCCGACACGCCACGACAGAGGGTGGCGTCGATCTTGATGTAGGACAGCCCAAGATCCTGCAGATCTCCCAGCTGGCGGAAGGCCGCACCGACGTGTTCCATGCCTAGATGGCAGCCAAAGGGGGCCAGCGACTGGCACAGATAACGGAAGCTCTCGAGATCGCTTCGGGCGATCGACTCCGGCACCTCGATCCATAGGAAGGGGGCCGAGTCCGGGCGGGCGCTGAGTCGTTGCTGCAGGGCGATCACCACATTGGGCTGGGTGATGGCGGCATGGGACAGGTTGATGCCCAGCGGCTGCCGGTGGTGATGGATGGTGTCGAGGGCGGCATCGATCACCTTGATATCCAGGCTGTCGTGGAGGCGCAGACGGGCGATCCAGGGCATGAAGACACCCGCCTGACGCCATTCGCCCTTGATGTTGAGTCGAGCAGGGGCCTCGTGATGCAGCAGCTGCCCGCGTCGATCCAGCACCGGATACTGCCCCAGCAGCACGCCGTGCTCCATCGCGTCGACCAGCGAGGAGCGCCACTCGGCACGGCTGTGGTAGAGCGTTTCCTGTTCCACATTGTGGCAGGATTCGATCGCCTGTCCCGAGCGAGTTTCGGCCAGCGACAGGGCGCCATCCAGTGCCGCCATCAGGGTGGTGCGCTCCTGGCCGTGGTGGTAGGTCGCCAGAGCAGCGGGCAGCCGCAGCACCGGAGCGTTCTGTTCGGCCAGGGTCGAGAGATTATCTTCCAGCCGCTCGCGGGCCCAGCTTTCGTCGACGTTGCCGCACAGCATAAGGGCGAAGTCGCTGCCATTGAGGCGACCCACGTAGCCTTCGCCATGGGCCTCGGCGATGGCGGTCAGACGTTGGCAAAGGTCGCTGAGCATGCCATTGGTGTGCAAGTGGCCGCGACGCTCGTTGAGCGCGGCCAGGTCGGTGGCGCGGATCATCGCCACCACGCCGTAGCTGGATTCACCCTGTTGCTCGAGGCTGTAGTTGAGACGGTCGATAAAGGCTTCCCGGGTCAAGGCCCCGGTCACCGCGTCGTGCAGCAACTGGCGGCGTAACCGGTCGATCTGCTCGCTCTCGCGCTGGAGCATCTCGCGCACGCTTTCCGACAGCCGGTTCATGGCGTTGGACACTTCGCGCAGTTCCAGCGTGCGGGGCAGCGGGGCGACGGTGAATCGACGCTGGCCGATATCGTTGGCCTGGCGCGTCAGGGTCTTCAGCGGGGTGCGGATATGGCGTACCAGCAGGTAGGCGATCAGCAGGCTGAGGGCTCCTGCAGCCACGAACCAGGCGGCCATGCGCAGGGTGCTCTGCCACAGCGACTGGTAGGCGAAGCCATGTGCGCTTTCGAGTTGCAAGGTGCCAAGCTGCTGCCAGCCATCCTGGATGACCGCGGTGCCGGCGGGGACCTCGAAGGCGACCAGCTCACGGAACCATCCCGGTACGCCAGTATCCTCGGGGGCGGAAGAGACGCGACGAATGATCGGCCTGTCCTGGGTGTCCAGCAGCTGGATCTTGCGGTAGTGGCCGGTGTCGAACTGGGCCGAGATCAAAAGCTCCAGCGTCACTTCATCCTTGTCAGGCATCTGGCTCATGCTCAGCGCCAGGGCATTGGCGTTGTCCGCATTCTTGATCAGTATTTCTTTTTCGATGTAGGCGCGGCTGCCCGATACGGCCACCATCAGACTGCCGATCAGGGCAACCAGCAGGATGGCGATGATGGCGAGCCAGAGTTGTTTGATCAACGACATGGCGACGTCTCTAGATGAAGGATTGGCATGATGTCACTGGATTCCCTGTTGGCGCATGCGATCGATGGCATTTCGCCAGCGCGACAGGCGCGCCAGGGGATCTGCCCGCGATTGGGTGGTTCCACCCGCCCACAGGCCACTGCTGTTGAAGCTGAATAGCGGGTCCAGGTCGGTGCGCAGGCTGGCCCGGGAAATGCCGGCGGCAATGTTGTCGAGAATCAGGGGCTCGGCGCCTGGCGTCTCGTAGTAGCCGAGCACCATATGGGCCTGGGTGACCTGGCTACGGCCCAGTCGAGCACGCACATAGATCATGCGCAACTTGCTGATGGGTATGCCGAGTTCCTTGAGGGTTACATACTTGGCGATGGAGTAGTCCTCGCAGTCGCCTGCGCCGCGTCCCAGCGATTCGATGGGAGTAGCCCAGTAGTCGCTCTGGCGCCAGATGGTGCGGTCCTCGAGCCACTGCATCTTGCGATTGAAGAAGTCGTTGACGTCGCGTAGCTGGGTCCGAAGGTCGGCGCCTCTCAGGCGATCGATCAGGTTGAGCCATTCGTCCAGATCTCTTACCCCCTGACTGCCGTACTCGGCGCTCATGGCCGCGCGCATTCGCGCATGGTCGAGCGTCGCGTCCACCGGTGCGGGTGCCAGCACCAGGAAGGCGCCCAACAGGCTCGAAGTCCCCCAGGCGAGCCAGGAAGGGGGGCGGCGGCGAGACGGGCGAGACAAGACGGCATCTGGGCTCATGGCGAGTTCCAAGCCGGGCGGAGGTCAGGCCTTGCCGGGCCCTTGCCACAGCTTGAGTTGGCCCACCCAGGGCAGGGTGTCGAGGTCTCGGCACAATTGATGAGCCAATTCATCGAGATCCCCATGATGGATATCAGAGTCAACGTACAACGAAATGTCGATGCGGTCATCCAAATAGTGCAGGTTCAGCGCCGTCCGGTGTTGCCAGGCACGCTGATGCGACCAGCGCTCATCCAGCAGTTGCTCGATCTCCTCGCGTAGCGGCAAGCCCGGGCGCAGGCTGTGTTCGGTCTGTCCTTCGTCGTCCTCGGGGTCGATGTGGAAGGTGACATCCTTCAGGCGGGTGTGCGCTTCGCGTAGCTGTCGACTGACCGCATTGCCGATCTCGTGGGCTTCGGACACCGTGACCCTGGGGGCGACCACGATATGCAGGTCGAGCACGACGTCGCTTCCGAGTTGGCGGGTGCGCAGATCGTGCACGCTCTTGACGCCCGGCACCGACTCCGCCATCTGACGCATGGCTCGCTGTTCCTCTATCGGCAGGGCGGTGTCGATCAGCTCCCGCGAAGATTGCCACATCAGCCGCCCTCCGACCCAGCCCACCATCAGGCCGACCACGATGGCGGCCACCGCGTCCATCCAGCCGACGCCGAACTGGCCGGCCACCAGGCCAACCAGTACCACCAGGGTAGACATGGCATCGGTGCGTGAGTGCCAGGCGTTGGCCTCGAGTAGCGATGAGTCGAAGCGGCGCGCAGCGCGCAGGGTGTAGTGGTAGATCGCTTCCTTGGCCAGCAGTGAGACCACGGCCACGGCGATGGCAACGAGGCCGGGTGCGGCGCTTGGAGCGTGATCGAGCAGGCGTTCGACGCTCGACCAGGCGATGGCGCCGGCGACAAAGATCAGCACACTGCCGAGCCACAGCGTCGCCAGGGTCTCGATGCGGCCGTGGCCATAAGGGTGGTCGCGGTCTGGCGCCTGGCGACCATAGTGGGTGGCCGCCAGCACGAAGGCGTCGGTGAGGATATCCGAAAAGGAATGGATGCCGTCGGCGATCAGTGCGGCCGAACCGACGATCACACCGGTGACCAGTTTGAGCACGCCGACGACAAGGTCCACGCCGGCACCGATCAGGGTGACGCCCTGGGCCGTCCAGGCAAAGGCGTGTCTGGAGCGCCCCGGCTGGCTTTTCTGGCTCACGACGAAGGCTCGCTCCGCGCGCAGTTGATGACAGGGTTGGCGTACTGGGCCAGCCACCAGGATCTGAGGTCTTCCGGGACCTCGGAAAGACGTTGCGCAAATCGATCGCGGTCGGCCTCTGACACCTCGGACAGGTCGACCAGCTCTGGATGGGTGCCCAGGGCCTCTAGCGCCAGATGGTGGCTGGGGAAGAGGTGATAGCCATTCAGCACCTGGCGGTCGATCTCGGCAGCGACCGCTTCCGGGGTATCGAAGCTGCGGTCGATCGGCGTGCCGAAGCGCAGATGGACACGCCCCTTGTGGCCGGTGATGCCGGCGACGATGGAGCTGATGTCCTCGAATTCGCTCTTGTTGTAGCTGCCGTCTTCACTGACGGCTTTCAGTTCCCTGGCCTTCTGCACGTCGCAGGGGTCGTACTCGTAGCTGATCGACACCGGCACCAGGCGCAGGGCCTCGATGCCTTCCCCCAGCGGGGCGTGACGGTTGTCGGCACGGTGGGCCATGGTCATCATCTTGATGATTGCAGGGTCGGTACGATCGATGCCGTCCTTGGCCCGGCCTTCGCGCTGAGCCATCCAGATCGAGTGATTGTCGTCCTGAATGGAGTGGCGAATGTAGCTCGACAGCTTGTGGTAGGCCTGCAGCATGGCGCGCTTGCCGCGAGCACTACGCGGCACGATGAAGCTCTTGTTGAGCCGCATCAGGTCGGTGACGTAGGGCTTCTTGAGCAGGTTGTCACCGATGGCGATGCGTACGGTGTTGCGACCGGCAAGGTACAGCGCATAGTTGACGAAGGCCGGATCCAGCGAGATATCGCGATGGTTGCCGATAAACAGGTAGGCGGTACCGGGGTCCAGACGATCGAGGCCGTCGACGCGAAAGTCGTCGGTGGAGGTCTTCAGCATGCGCTGCATATAGGCCGCGATGCGTTGCTGAAACGCGGTCACGCTGGTGACGTCGCGGGTCTCGCGCTTGATCGCCCAGCTGGCCAGAGTGCGTGACAGGCGCGGCGTCATGCGGGAAAGGCGCGGCAGCCGGTAGCGGGTCAGGGCGCTCAGCAGCTCCGGGTCCTCTGCCAGGCGAGTCAGCGTCGCCGCCACCTCGTCGTCCTGATAGGGGCGAATATCGTGCCAGGGATCCTGCGGGGCATCGGATGTCGAAGTCATGGTGTCGTCGCAGTGAGGTCAGTAGCCGTAACGGAAGAACTCTGGGCTTCGCCGCCCAGCCAGTCGATCAGGCGGTCGACGCTTTCGCCCAGAGTCTGGGCCATCAGAATGAAGTCGGTTTCCATGCGCAGCACGGCATCGTCGCCGTCATCTGCCTGATTGGCTTCGTCGATCAGGGCGTCATCGAAGGCCAGGGACTTGACGGCCAGGTCGTCGTGGAGCACGAAGCGCAGGCGTCCCTCCATGCCCAGCGCCAACTTGCTGGCCTGTCGACCGCTTTCCAGCAGTTGCTGAATGTCGTCGCCGTCCAGATCCACCTGGCGTGCCTTGAGGACACCGTCGTCGCCCTTGGCCTTGAGCTCGACCTGGTCGCCGAGCAACATGTCGGCGGGGCGCGTGGAGGCGTCGTTGAGCCAGGTGGTCATGGCGCGAATCGGCAGTGTCTGAGCCGACAACGGCGTTACCTTGAGGCTGCCCAGGGACTCGCGCAATAGATCCAGCAGCTCCTCGGCGCGCTTTCGGCTGGAGCTGTTGACGGCGATCAAGTTTCGCCGAGTATCCCACCAGAGGTCCGTCTTCTGGCTGCGCACGAAGGCCCTGGGCAGCAGTTCCTCGTAGACCTGCTCCTTGATCGCCTGCTTCTCCTGGCGGCGTAGCTTGCGGCTTTCCTGGGTCTCGATGACCTCGACGCGCTCGTCCACTTCTTCCCTTACCACCGAGGCGGGCAGGATGCGCTCCTGGCGCAGCGCGGTCATCAAACGCTGGCCCTGCAGTTCGTGGAGGTAGCGATCGCTACCTCGCCCGGCAGGGGTCGTCCAGCCGATGCGGCGGGCTTCGGTGCCGCCGAGCGGGCGGAAGGCCTGTTCGGCGAGGGCCGTCTCCAGCTGCTCGCTGTCCAGGGTGCTGGCGTCGTGCAGACGGTAGAGGTGCAAGTGCTTGAACCACATGGAGCAATTCTCGGGTCAAAAAGGAGGCACATTATGGCGAATGGTCCCTTCGGGTGCCAGTTGCCTGCCATCGTAATGGTCAACTGAACAGGGTTGCGGCCAAGCCTAGCAGGCTGTTTAGCCGGCGCCCGTCCCTCTTTGGTGACAGTGTTGCCACTTTGCCCGCGCGAGGTCAGAATCAAACAGTAGTTTAAATGAGGAGCAATGACATGGAAGACGCTATCAGCACCACTTCGCTGAAGGTTCGTGGTTACCACCTGGACGGTTATGGCCACGTCAATCACGCCCGTTATCTGGAATTCATGGAGGAAGGGCGTTGGGACTATTTCGACAAGCATCCGGCGCTGATGTCTCGGCTGGGAAAGGGAGATGTCGCCTTCGTCGCGGTCAATCTCAATATCGACTATCGCCAGGCGGCGGTGGCCGGTGACGAGCTGGACATCTCCACCCGTCTGTCGGCGCTGGGTGGACGCAGTGCCAAGATGCGCCATGAGATCCTGCGTCGGGGCGACGGCGCCCTGGTGGCGTGCGCCGAGCTGACCTTCGTGCTGCTGGACGTGGCCAGCAATAGCGCAGTGGCAATCGAGGGTGAGTTGCGTGATGCCCTGGCACCGCTGGTGGTGTCATGACGGCACCGCTAAAGGCGCCGGACACATCGACAGACGCTGCGCGAAAGGCCCCAAGGGTGGTATGCTAGGCCGCTGTATTTGTGCGCCTTGTCACGGCTGCGTGACGCGCCTACCTGTTGCTGTGCAAAGGACTTGACGACCCATGGGTGACATCGCCAGAGAGATTCTGCCAGTCAATATCGAGGACGAACTGAAGCAGTCGTACCTCGATTACGCGATGAGCGTGATCATCGGCCGAGCGCTGCCGGACGTGCGCGATGGCCTGAAGCCGGTTCATCGGCGTGTGCTGTTTGCGATGCACGAGCTGGGTAACGACTGGAACAAGCCATACAAGAAGTCTGCCCGTGTGGTGGGTGACGTGATCGGTAAGTACCACCCCCATGGCGACAGTGCGGTGTACGACACCATCGTGCGTATGGCCCAGGACTTCTCGATGCGCCACGTGCTGGTCGATGGCCAGGGCAACTTCGGCTC
>DJIP01000188.1:10058-14005 GCA_002433675.1 Halomonas halophila | reverse complement strand
CCGCCCTCGCGGCCCGACAGACTGGCCGAGGCCCGCTGGGTATTGAAGGAGCCGGTACCGATCTGGACGCTGGGCGTCGGCCCCTGTTCTTCGGGCCTGTCGGTGAACAACTGCACTACCCCGCCCACCGCGTCGGCGCCGTAGAGCGCACCGCGGGGACCGCGTACCACCTCGATACGCTCGAACATGCGCGGCTCCAGGTACTGCCAGGCGGGCCCGCCGTTGGTGGCCGAGCGCAGGCGGATACCGTCGATCATCATCACCGAGGCGGTGCTGCCGGTACCACGGATATAGACGCTGGCCTGCTTGCCGAAGCCACCGTTGGTGGAAATATCCACACCGGGCTGTCCGCGCAGGGCGTCGGGAATGCTGACCGGATCGCGGCGCCTTAGCGTCTCTTCGTCGATGACGCTGACCGAGGACAACGACTGACTGGCGGTACGCGGCGAAAGCGTCGCCGACACCACCAGCGGGTCGAGTTCGGTGGCGGTCTCGGTGGCAGGCCCAATAGACGCCTGTTCGACGGAGGACGGCTCGGCGCTCGTCACCTCAGAGGAAGCAGACTGCTGGGCGCTGGCCTGGCTCACCAACAGCCAGGGGGCGGCGGCAAGGCCGACGCACAGACGCAGGCCACGGGAGCGGCAGGCAACAGAAAGACGAGCAGGGGCGAAAAAAGCAGACGACATGGTGTATCCCTTGGCACCGTGCGCACCCGCACGGCGTAGACCCTCGAAGGCCGAGGAGCGAACAGGGGACACAGAACGCTGGACAGGACACCCGGGAGCGTCAAGAACACCAAACTGACAGGCAAGCGCTGAGCGTCGGGACCCCACCGCCCCTTGGCATGGCTCTTCAGGCCGGTCTCCGGGCTGACGAGATGAACCATCGAAGACGTTTCGACGGTTCGGCGCGTTCGCCTTCCCGTGACTGGCTGAGCGGGACACAGGGTCCGGTCGCATCAGGGGTCAAGGACCCTGTCACAGTGGCGTGGTGAGCGCGCTTGACTCGATCACCGTTGCGGGGGCAGCGTCGGATTGGCACCGACTTCCCGTTTCACCCCTCGTGTCTACTTCTGGCCACGGCGTCTTGCGTCAGAAAGGACTGACGCCGTGGTCATGCTGGCACGTTTCGGGGCACCTGAGAGTGCGCGTAAGCTAGCAATCGGCACAGCGGGCGTCAACGAAAAGCGCCGTTCGGCTTGTTCGACTGGTTCGATGCCGGGTCTGTTCGCTCAGTCCGCTCGGCCCGCTGCGGTAGCCTCCTTCCCATCGAGCCGCATGGTCAGGCCATGGCGTACGTAGTGTACCTGGCTTGCCAGGCGCACCGCGTCCTGGGACAGCCAGCCCATCAGATCGCGCAGGCGGCGCTGGGCCGGGTCCACCGGGACGATGCCGCGCCCCACCTCGTCAAGCACCAGCACGCACTGTGCCGGCGAACTGGCCCAGCCGGCAAAAGCCTGGCGCCAGCGCTGGCCCAGCCGGTCATCGTCGGCGCTTGCCGACTCGTTCTCATGTTCGGTCCCAAGTTCGGCCTCGAGCCAGGCCAGCCAGCCGCTGATGACGAGGGTGTCGCCATCGCCGCTGGCGGGACCAGCGCCAGCACCGGTACCGGGACCGGCGCCAGCACCGGGCCCCCGACTCATCATCTCGCCGGCGTCGCGCCAACGTGCCTCGGGGTAGCGCTCGGCTACCCGCTGACGCTTGCCTGACGCGGTACCGCCGATGAAGACGTGCATGTGATGTCCTCTGCCTGTCGGTTGAGTGTCCAACGCCGACCGGCGGCCTGACCGACGACGCCCTCCCAGAACGGTACGCCCTCGAACTCCCGGCGCAGCTCACGGATCACCCCGCCGTGGGTGACCACCAGCACGCGCCGATAGCCGGCCTCGACGGCGGCATCGAAGATGGCGTCGAGTGCCAGCGCCAGACGATCACGCAGGTCCTGGGCGGATTCACCACCGGGAGGTGCCAGTTCACCGGCGCTGTCGATCCACTCCCGGTAGACCGGATCGTCCTTGAGCTCCTCCCAGTTGCGTCCCTCGAACTCGCCGAAGTCGTTCTCGCGCAGACGTTCGTCCAGGCGAGGCTCCGGCCAGCCCCGTCCCTCGGCGATATGGGCCAGGGTCTGGCGGCAGCGGGTCAGGTCGCTCGACACCACGGCGTCGAAGCGCTCCCCTTCCAGTTCCAGGCGCAACCGATCCATATCGGCCAGGGCGTCGGGCATCAACAGCTCGATATCGCGCTGGCCCTGGTAGCGCTTGTCCAGGTTCCACTGGGTCAGCCCGTGACGAACCACCACCAGCTCGAGACACACATCAGAAGCCATAGTTCTCCTCCCTCGATGGCACTGCCCAGCATATCGCCGTTGATGCCGTGAAAGGCTCGGATCATCCCCTGCGCGAAGACCCAGGTAAAGCCCCCGGTGGCGAGCAGTACCCCCACCATCCCGGCTACGCTCGTCCCGCCCGGCGCCAGCAGCAGTCCCGCGGAAACAACCACCAGAAGAGGAACCAGGGCAAGCGTCAGGTCGCGCCAGCCAAGGCCCTGCTGCCAGCTATGGGCGAGTCCCTCGGGGCGAGCGGCGGGCACCCCGATGAGCAGCGCCACCGCACCGGCCCTGGCCAGGGCGGGTACCACGACCAGCCACAGCAGAGCCCCGTCGGTCGTGAGCCACCACCACAACAGGACCGCCTTCCAGGCCAGCAGGAACACCAGCGCCAGCACGCCAAAACTGCCGACCTGCGGGTCCTTCATGATCTGCCAACGGCGCTCGAGCGGCGCATTGCTGCCCAGGGCATCGGCCAGGTCCATCACACCGTCCAGGTGCAGCCCGCCGGACAGTGCCACCCACAGCGTCAACAGCACCAATGCCTGGATCGATGTCGGCAGCGCTGAGGTCATTGCGGCGACAACGGCCAGCAGCACGCCGATCAAGAGCCCCACCAGCGGGTAGCAACGCGCCGCCCAGCGGCGGTTAGCGCCGTTCCAGTCGATCATCACCGGCAACGGTATCCGGGTCAGAAACTGGATCGCCAGCCCCAGCCCGGCCAGCGCCGGCAACGCTCGCGGCCTTAGATCACTCACGCGATTCTCCTCTACCCAGCGTGTTACCCACCTCTGTCGTCATGCCCGCGGGATGCTGTCCCGCCGGCTTCCACTCGATGGTCTGCCCCGCGACCACCTCCACCACCCGATCGGCGCACCGCGCCAACAGCAGGTGCAGACGCTGGAGCTCGCTCAGGTACCAGCGCACCAGGGCGTCCTTCGGCGGCAGTTCCTCGTTGAGGTCGTTGGAGACGACCACCAGCGCGATATCACGTGGGCGAGCGTCGGCGAGCAGCGCTGCCAGCTGGTTAAAGGCGTCTCTCGCCGCAGCGCGCCGGGCGTCACGCTCGAGGCCATCGGCGAACAGCCGCTGACTCGACCACAGCGTCAGGCAATCGAGCAGCACGGTGTCGCCTGCGCCCAGCTGACGCCAGGCGACCATCAGGTCCTGTGGCGCCTCCAGCGTATGCCAGCGGCTGTCGCGCCGGGCCTGATGGCGCGCCACCCGCGTGGCCATCTCGCCCTCCTCGGCCCTGGCGGTCGCCAGGTACCAGAGCTGACCCCGGGGCTTGTCGGCGTGGAGCGCCAGCGCCGCCTGCTCGGCCACGTAACTCTTGCCCGAACGCACGCCACCGCTGACAAAGACGATCATCGGTGCTCTCCACGAGACAGGGCATCGCCTTGCTCCGGCAAGGACTCGAGCCCGTCGCCGAGCCCGTCGTCGATCCATTCACTGAGCCCGTCGCCGAGCCATTCACCAAGCCAGCTGAGCAGGCGATCATTGTCGGCGCGGCGCTGCAACGCGACGCGAATCCAGACGCCATCCAGCCCGTTGAAGGTGTGGGTGTGGCGAGCCAGACAGCCATGACGGGCCAGATACGCTAACAAGGCTTCGCCATTGGC
>DJIP01000188.1:0-9734 GCA_002433675.1 Halomonas halophila | reverse complement strand
TGCGACGCCAGGCCCGGCGGCCTGAACAGCACGAAATTGGCCTGGGAGTCCGCCACCGTCAGGCCCAGATCGCGCAGGCCTGCCGTCAGGTAGGCGCGCTCGGAGTGAAGCCAGTCGCGCGTGCGACGTGCGAAGTCACTATCGGCCAGTAGCTCAGGCACCACGGCAGCAGCCAGGCCGTTGACGCTCCAGGCCACCTGATGGTGTTGCAGCGCCCGACAGCGCTGCGGGGACGCCACCAGATAGCCAAGCCGCAGCCCTGCCAGGGCGTAAAACTTGGTCAACGAGCGCAACAGCACCAGCGGCTCGCCCTGCTCCACCAGATCGGTGAGCGGGGCTTCGTCGTCGGCAAAGTCGACGAAGGCTTCGTCGATGACCACCAGGGTGTCGCTGCGCCTGGCCGCCGCCACCAGCGCTTCCACGTCGCATCTGGGAAGGCGCGTGCCGGTGGGATTGTTGGGGCGACACACAAACACCAGATCGACAAACGCAAGGCGCGCCGAGAGCGCCTCGACGTCCAGCCGGAAGTCATCTCCGCTGAGCTGCACCCGCTCGATCTCGATATCGTTGAGTCGGCATGCCCGGGCGTATTCGCCGAAGGTCGGCTCGACGATCAAGGCGCGGGCGCGACGATAGGCCCGGGCCACCAGGTGGATCGCCTCGGCGCCGCCATTGGTCAACACCAACGACGGCGGCGCTATCCCCAGCGACGCCGCCAGGGCCGCCAAGGCGTCTCGGTGCTCGGGGTCGGGATAGTGACGCACCTCGCTCATGGCGCTGGCGAGCCAATCAGAAAGCCAGGCCGGCGGGCCCAGCGGGTTGAGACTGGCGCTCACATCCATGGTCGGCGTCACCGATGACAGACCAAGTCTGTCGAGCAGCGCCGCGCCCTGGCCGCCGTGGTCGGGCCAGGTCTCCTGACACGGCGTTGGCGTCTGGCTCACACTTGTATCGCTCGGGTGCCGAGGGTGGGTCGATGTCATCGCACGGCCTCCAGCACCAGGATGATCAGGGCCAGCAGCGTCAGCATGCCGGCCGTGCCAGCATAGAGACAGCGAATCGCGGCGTCGATATGACGCGCCTTCAACGTCTCGGTGGGCGTACCCAGACGCGCCCGGTCGCTGATCTGGTCGCCGTAGCGGTTTACCCCGCCCAACTCGACGCCGAGCAGATTGGCCACCATGGCCTCCGGCCAACCGGCGTTGGGACTGGGGTGAGCCGGTGCCTGCCGACACGTCGCCGTCCAGGCGCCACGCCTGCGCAGGCCCGGAACCACCGGAGCAAGACACCACATGGCCAGCGCTGTCAGCCGAGCCGGCAGCAGGTTGACCAGATCATCGAAGCGAGCCGAGGCCCAGCCGAACTCACGGTAGCGATCACTGCGATGGCCAACCATGGAGTCCAGGGTATTGGCGGCCTTGTAGGCCAAGGCCAGGGGCGCACCGCCGAGTAACGCCCAGAACAGGGGGGCGGTGATGCCGTCGACAGTATTTTCGGCCACACTCTCGACGCAGGCTCGGCTCACCCCGGCCTCGTCAAGCTCACGGGTATCGCGCCCGACAATGGCCGAGACCGCCCGCCGCGCTTGGGGCAAGTCGCCCCTTGCCAGCGGTTTGGCCACCGCGCGGGCCGCCTGCACCAGGCCTCGGCAGGCAAGGCAGGTCCACAAAAGCAAGCCCTCCACCACCAGCTCAAGCCAGGGCGAGGCGATGCCGGCAAGGCCGATCGCCAGGGTGGCCAGCGCCCACGCAAGCCCCACCACCACCAGCGTGAGCACAACGCCCTTGGCCCGACGGGCCTGCGGCGAGCCACGATTGAGCCGCGTTTCCAGGGCGCCGATGAGTCGCCCCATGCCGACCACCGGATGCGGCAGCCAACGTGGGTCCCCCAGCCACAGGTCCAGCGCCAGGGCAGCGAGCACCAGAGACAGCAATTCGAGGCTCAGCGGCGCCAGCGTCATGGTGCCCCCTGCCCCTTGGCTGCGCTGTCGTCATCGAGTCTCACGACGTCAGGTTGCCTCATGCCGACGGGCCGCCCTCGACGCCGGCGTCGGCGAAGGTCGCCATCTCACTGAGCATGGCGCAGGCACTGGCGAGCAGCGGATAGGCCAGCGCCGCCCCGCTGCCTTCACCAAGGCGCAGGCCTAGCGACAACAGCGGCTCTGCGCCCAGCGCGGCCAGCGCCTCGGCATGACCGGCCTCCTCCCCGCGGTGACCAAACACCAGGTAATCGCGCACACCTGGCGCCAGCCGGGTCGCCGCAAGGGCCGCCACGGTGGCGATAAAACCGTCCACCAGCACCGGCGTACGGCTCGCCGCTGCGGCCAGGCAGGCCCCCGCCATGGCGGCGATCTCGAGCCCGCCCAGACGCGCCAGGGTATCGAGGGCGGTATCGCCAGTGCCCCGTGCCAGTGCCCTGGCGATGACCTTGCGCTTGTGGGCCAGGCGCGCATCGTCGATACCGGTGCCGCGACCCGCCACCGCCTCGGCACAAAGGCCGGTAAAGGCGGCCAACAGAGCACTGCTGGCGGTGGTGTTGGCGATGCCCATCTCACCCAGGATGACACAGCGGGCACCCGCGGCGCGGGCGCGCTCGACGGCACGAATGCCGACCTTAAGCGCCGCTTCTACTTCACCCGGGCTCATGGCATCCTCGCAAGCGATATTGCCGCTGCCAGCGCGCACCCGATCGAGCACCACACCCGGCACCTGGTCGCAGGGCGTGGTTACGCCCACATCTACGACCTCGAGCCGGGCATTGATCTGGCGGGCGAAAACGTTGATGGCGGCGCCCCCGCGGGCGAAGTTGGCGACCATCTGGGCGGTGACCGAGGACGGAAAGGCCGACACGCCTTCCGCCGACACTCCGTGGTCGGCGGCAAACACGATGATGGCCGCAGGATCGACCCGGGGTAACGGCTCCCCTGTCATCGCCGCCAGATTCGCCGCAAGCACTTCAAGCCGACCCAGGCTACCGGGGGGCTTGGTCAGGCTATCGAGACGTTCACAGGCCAGGCGGCGGGCCTCAGGATCCAGCGAAGGAATGCAGCCAATATTGGAGGAAAGAGTTGAGGAAAGCGTCGAGGCTGGGGGCGATGCAAGGGGCGAGGCGGGAGTAGAAGACGAGGACGAAGACTGGTCACGCACGGCGATATCCTGATGGCACGAACGCCGCCCTGGCGGCGAGAGTGAAAAAAAGACCGCCCGAGCCTTTAGACACGTAATCAGGCGGGCAACAAGCCGCCGAGCTTAGCAGATCACCGAAAGGCGATCTTCCCTCGACAACGGATCTGCGATCGAGAGTCCAGGCGGTGGCTACGGAGTGACCGCGGTTCACCACCTTGCCTGGTCGAGGCCTGGTGGCATCCACCGCATGCATCATGGTTCGCCAGGACGACCGACGCCGCGCCCGGGTGGGCGCGGCGTCGGTTTCTGCTCATGAAACGGCTCGACTCGTGAAACCGCTCGAGCGGGGCCTCAGGCAAGGACGTTGAGACACCAGGTGATGGCGGGCACGGAGACCATGTCGATCAAGACGGCGCCACACAGCGGAACGATGATATAGGCCTTGCTCGATACCACCTTGTAGTGGTCGCAGACGGCGCCCATGTTGGCGAAGGCGTTGGGGGTCGCCCCCAGACCGAAGCCGATAAAACCGGCGGAGAGCACGGCGGCGTCGTAGTTGCTGCCGAGCGATCGAAAGACCACCAGCGCTGCGATGGCCATGATCACCAGCGTCTGGATCATCAGGATCAACGCCAGGCCCAGTCCCATGCCCTGTAGTTGCCAGATCTTCAGGTTCATCATCGCCATGGTCAGGAAGATCGCCAGGCTGACCTCTCCGAGCAGATTGATGGCGCGCTCGGACACCTCGACCAGACGTAAGTGATCGTTCAGATTGCGCAGCACGATAGCCACGAACATGGCGCCGACGTAGCTTGGCAGCACGATGCCGAGCATCTCTTTCATGAATTCGCGGCAGGCCAGTCCGATCACCATCACCGGTACCACCACCGCCATGGCCTTCAGTACACGCTGCGGGGTCAGCGTATGATCCTCTTCGCCGAGGTGTTCCTCGTGCAGATCGGCGAGCCCGCCGACCTCCTCGGCCTCGATGCGAAGCTTGAACCGTTCGATCAACCAGCGGGCGAGAGGCGCACCCAGCAGGCTACCGGTGATGACACCGTAGGTGGCCGCGGTCATGGCGGCGGTCAGGGCGCCGTCGGCACCGAGTGCTTCCGCCTCTGGCCCGAAGGCCGCCGCCCCGCCAAAGCCGCCTTCCAGCGAAGGGCCGCCTGCCATCAGGCCGATCAAGGGGTCGAGCCCGATCATCGAGGCGACGCCGATACCGATACCATTCTGTACCAGCACCAGAGCCCAGCAGGTCATAAGAAAGATCACCAGCGAACGCCCCCCCTTGGCCAGCACCGTGAAGCTGCCACCGAGCCCTACCGTGGCGAAGAAGGCGATCATCATCGGATCCTGAACGCTGGTGTCCAGATCAAACGTCACCACGCCCATCGATCGCAGCAGCCATACCAGCACGGCGAAACCGATACCCCCGACCACCGGCGTCGGTACGCACATACGCTCTAGCCATTCCACTCGGCGCCGAAGCTGAATGCCCGCCATCAGCAGCACCAGTGCCAGTGCCATCGTTTCCACAGCGTTCAAGCCAATGTTCATCTGCCTTCGCTCTCCTTCGCCTTCGAAGGACACCGTCCCGGGAACTCTCGGCACGCATGCGCCAGGTGTCCGCCCCTAGACTACTGGACAAACATTCAGGCATGAGAGGGACCTATTTGTCGTGGCGCAAGCTTTTGCTCCCTCTTGTGTCCCCGGATGCCCGCCCCACCCGAGGGAGGGCCCAGGCAGAAACAGCGGTTCACACTCAGCAATGGAAGAAGGAGGCACAGGGATGCGACGGACGACGCCAGGAGCAAGATCGCTGGCACCGCGACGGTCGAATCGGCGACAGGAAATCCAATGCACTTGCGCCCTCTGGGCAGGCTCGAGGAAGTTGGTCACGCACAAGCAATGAGCTTTTACTATGCTGTTTTGTGTGCCCAGCAAGGCACACTTTCAGCTGAGCCGGCAGGCTCAGCCCTCCCTCCCCCTGGATCCAGCCCAGCCGGCGGGGATCGGAGGAAAACAACAAGGCAGCCAGCGTTTTCGTGCCGCCAGTCGGGACCTGACCAGCAAGGCATACGTCGAACAGCAAGGGGAGCAGGCCAATACATCAGTCCGCTGTATCAATGCCATGTCAATGACATCATTTAATTTAAGGGAACGATCATGAAAGTGTATTCGTCGGCAATACCTTCGCCCTGGAAGGGCATCGTGGCGGCATCGATTGCTGCGGTCGGCCTGGCAGCCAGCATTCAGCCAGCGTCCGCGACCGAAGAAGAAAGCTCCTCCGAGGCGTCATCAGACAAGCCCAATATTCTGGTCATCATGGGCGATGACATCGGCTGGTTTAACACCAGCGCCTACAATAGCGGCATGATGGGCTACACCACGCCCAACATCGACAGCATCGCCGAAGAAGGCATCCGCTTCACCGACGCCTATGGCCAGCAGAGTTGTACCGCCGGTCGCTCTGCCTTCATCACCGGTCAGTCACCCAAGCGTACCGGTCTTCTCAAGATCGGCATGCCCGGCGACCCGCTTGGCCTGCAGCCGGAAGATCCGACCATCGCCGAGATCCTCAAGCCGATGGGCTACGCCACCGGTCAGTTCGGCAAGAACCACCTCGGCGATCGCGACGAGTATCTGCCGACCAACCATGGTTTCGACGAGTTCTTCGGTAACCTCTATCACCTGAACGCAGAGGAAGAGCCAGAAAATCCCGACTATCCTACCGATCCCGGCTTCCGTGAACAGTTCGGCCCCCGCGGTGTGATTCGTTCTTCCGCCGATGGCCAGATCGAGGACACCGGCCCGCTGACCCAACAGCGCATGGAGACCATCGACGAGGAATTCCTGGCCGCCACCGAAGACTTCATCGAGCGCCAGGAAGCCTCCGACACCCCCTGGTTCGTGTGGTACAACACCACCCGCATGCACATCTTCACTCACCTCAAGGAAGAGAGTGAAGGCCGCACCGGGCTTGGCGTCTACGCCGATGGCATGACCGAGCACGACGCCCTGGTCGGCCAACTGCTCGACAAGCTGGAGGAGCTGGGTGCCGACGAGAACACCATCGTCATCTACACCACCGACAACGGCGCCGAGAAGTTTACCTGGCCGGATGGTGGTACCTCGCCCTTCCGTGGCGAGAAGGCCACCACCTGGGAAGGCGGCATCCGCGTGCCGTTCATGATGAAGTGGCCAGGGCAGATCGAGCCGGGCCAGGTGTCCAACGACATCCTTTCGCTCGAAGACATGTTCCCGACCCTGGTCGCCGCCGCTGGCGTACCGGACATCAAGGAGCAACTGCTTGACGGTTACACCGCCGGTGACAAGGACTTCAACGTACACCTGGATGGCTACAACATGCTGCCCCACCTGACCGGTGAGGACGATGCCGGCGAGTGGCCACGCGACACCTTCTTCGCCTTCGTCGATGATGGTTCCCTGGGTGCGGTGCGCTTCGGCCAGTACAAGGCACACTTCAGCATCCAGGAGCACGAGGGCATGGATGCGTGGCGCCGCCAGCAGACGCCGCTCAAGGCACCGCTGCTGATCGACCTGCGTGCCGATCCGTTCGAGATGGCGCCGGAAGACTCTTCCTACTACGACGACTGGCAACTGCGTCGTATGTACGCCTTCGGCCCGGTAGGCAAGATCGTGGCAGACTTCATGGCCACCTTCGAAGAGTACCCACAGCGTCAGGAAGCCGGCTCCTTTACGCCGAAGCAGTAACAGCGCCATCAGCAAGCAGACAGGAGGCCGCCCATTGGGCGGCCTCTTGCCGTTGTGCTCCCCTTGAGCTCCTTGCTCAACCCTCGTTCAGCTCCTTATTCAGCCCCCGTTCCGCTCCTTATCCAGCCCCTAGCTCTGCTCCTCGTTCGGCTCGCCACGTTCGCTCGACTCATCACATTACTGGATATATAAACAGCATTCAGCTAGCCTTGCCGGCATGGATCACTATCACGACGACGGCCAGCAAAAAAGCGCTACGGGCCCCTTGAAGGGCCGGGGCGCGACCTATGATCCCGCCAATCGCTTCGCTCCCTCACGCAGCGAACAGGTGGACGACGGCTGGTGGCAAGAGGCAACGCCTGATCGCATCGCCACCGTCACCGCCACCGAGAGCGCCAAGAGCGCACTGTCGTGGAACCGCTCGCCAGACCTGCCCTTCGATCGCTCGATCAACCCCTACCGTGGCTGTGAACACGGTTGCATCTACTGCTACGCGCGGCCCAGTCACGCTTACTGGGACCTGTCACCTGGTCTCGACTTCGAGACCCGCCTGATCGCCCGCACCGGCCTGGTGGAACGCCTCACCGAAGAATTGTGCAAGCCCGGCTACGTCTGTCGTCCGATCAACCTGTCCGGCAACACCGACGCCTATCAGCCCATCGAGGCCGAACACCGAACCACCAGGGCGCTGCTCGAACGACTGCTGGAGTGGCGTCATCCGGTCACCCTGGTAACCAAGAGCGCGCTGATCCTGCGTGACAAGGACCTGTTGGGCGAACTGGCAAGCCACCGCCTGGTGCGGGTCATGGTCAGCCTCACCAGCCTGGACACCGAACTCAAGCGTCAGCTGGAGCCGCGCACCGCCTCGCCCCGGGCCCGACTCAGGGTCATCGGCGAGCTTGCCGATGCCGGTGTGCCGGTGGGCACCCTGGTCTCACCGGTGATTCCCGGGCTTACCGACCATGAACTCGAGCGCCTGCTACAGGCCGCCAGGGACGCCGGCGCCAGCACCGCCGGCTGGATGCTGCTGCGCCTGCCGCGCGAGGTCGCGCCACTGTTCGAGGCCTGGCTCGAGGCTCACTATCCTGAGCGCGCTGGCAAGGTCATGAGCTTGATCCGCCAATGTCGCAACGGCCAGGACTACGACAGTCGCTTTGGCCACCGCATGCGCGGCCAGGGCGTCTTCGCCGAACTGCTCGATCAGCGCTTCCGCAAGGCCTGCCGTCGACTGGGCCTGTCACGACGTAGTGATAGTGGCCTCGATAGCGGTCTTGATACTGATGGTGAGCTTGATACCGAGAGCTTCAGGCCGCCCCACCGTCAGGGATCCCTGTTCTAAGGCTTGTCTAAGCTTCGCTCGTCGACGTTTCGGATAACGCTTGGCGAGTTGCCACCACCTCCAGGCCGCTATACGCCAGCGCTGGACCCATTGCCGCCTTCCAACTGTCCCTGGCCGTCGCCAGTGCCACCACCTACGCTACAAGGATCCCCTGGAATAACGACCTACAATTAAAATATAAGGAGTTCTGCATGCGCCGCCAGACCAAGGGCTTGCACGCCCTCTACGCCAAGGATCCCGTGGACGCCGATCGCAAGCTGTGGGGCCGGGAGGTGGATCCCGTCAGCCGTCGTGGATTTCTCACCGGCTCCAGCCTGCTGGCGATGAGCGCGGTACTTGGCGCCAGCATTCCCTTCGCCCGCTATATGCCGGGAGGGCTGATTCCCGCCGCCCTGGCCCAGAGCGACGAAGCCTTCGAGATCGAGGGCAAGGAGGGTCTGAGGGTCCTCAACGACCGTCCGATCAACGCCGAGACACCGGCCCATCTGCTCGACGATGACATTACCCCGGCGCGCTACATGTTCGTGCGCAACAACGGCCTGCCTCCGGAGCGAGCCGAGATCGACCCCGCCACCTGGACGCTGGAAATCACCGGCGAGTCGTGCCAGACACCCACCACCTTCACCATCGCCGAACTGAAGGAGCGCTTCTCCGAGCACACCTACCAGCTTCAGGTCGAGTGCGGCGGCAACGGCCGCAGCGAGTACGTCCCCGCCGCCAGCGGCAACCAGTGGACCACCGGTGCGGTGGCCTGCCCCACCTTTACCGGGGTACGACTGCGCGATGTGCTGGAGGCCTGTGGCATCGCCGACGACGCCGTCTATATCGGTTATTACGGCGCCGATCGCCATGCCAGCGGCGCCGCCGACAAGGAAGCGATCTCCCGCGGCGTGCCGATGGAAAAGGCCCTGGAAGACGAGTCGCTGATCGCCTGGGCGATGAATGGCGAGGATATCCCCTACCAGAACGGCTACCCGTTGCGCCTGGTGTGCGGCGGCTGGCCGGGCTCTGTATCGGGCAAGTGGCTCAAGCAAATCGTCGTGCGCAACCAGAAGCACGATGGGGCCAAGATGGCGCCGCCCTCCTACAGCGTGCCGGCGAACCCGGTGGCACCGGGCACCGAGGTGGCCAAGGAAGACTTCGTCACCATCCAGTCGATGCCAGTGAAGTCACTGATCACCTACCCGCGATCGGGCATCGAGCACGCCCAGGGGCAACCGATGGAGGTGCGTGGCCACGCCTGGGCAGGAGACCTGTCGGTGTCCGAGGTGCATACCTCCATCGACTTCGGCGCCACCTGGCAGAAGGCCAGCCTGAACGAGGCGCCCAATCGCCTTGCCTGGCAGCGCTTTACCACCCAGGTCGAGTTCCCTGAGGCGGGTTACTACGAGGTGTGGGCCCGGGCGGTGGATGCAAACGGCCAATCCCAGCCCATGGTGGTGCCCGGCTGGAACCCCAAGGGCTACCTCAACAATGCCTGTCACCGCATCGCGGTTCAGGTCGGCTGAGGGAGGAGACTGGCATGGGAATTC
>DJIP01000079.1:1586-5292 GCA_002433675.1 Halomonas halophila | reverse complement strand
CGGATGGACGCGATCCCCTGGGCCCCCACGGCGCGGGCATGGCTGGCGTCGTGGCGCGTCATGCCACCCAGCGCGTAGACCGGCATGCCGGCGCGCTCGACCAGTTGCTGGAAGTCATGCCAGCCGATCGGTGCCACTTCCGGATGGGACGGTGTGGTGCGCAGCGGTGACAGGGTCACGAAGTCGCAGCCAATGGCGTGGGCCTGGTCGAGCTGGGCCTTGTCGTGGGTCGAGGCCGCCAACCACTTGGCCTCGGCGATGGGGCGACGTTCCAGTCCCATCAGCCGCTCGCTGGTCAGATGGATACCATCGGCGTCGACCCGCTCGAGCAGCTCGGGCTCACCGTTGAGCATCAACTTGGCGCCGTAACGACGGCACAGCGCCAGGGCGCGCTCCGCACGGGCCACGTAAGCGTCCTCGTCGAGGGTCTTGGCGCGCAACTGGACCAGGCGCACGCCATCTTCCTCGAGGGCTCGCTCGAGCTTGGCGTCGAAGGCGTCCTCGTCGGCTTCCTCGTCACTGATGAGATACTCCGACGGCAGCATCACCGCACGCAGGATCGGCAGATTGGCGGCCGGGAAGGGATAGCCGATCAGCTCGCCCATGGGTACCCAGCGCACCGCCTGTCCTTCGCGACCGAAGGGCTCACCGGAGAAGTCCTTGACCTGCCAGACGTCGAGCAGGATGTGCTTGTCGGAGTACTCGTGGTGGATGCGAATCAGCGGCTGGGCGCGACGGATCTCGATGCCGAGTTCTTCGTGCAGCTCGCGCTTGAGCGCCTCAAGCCCGGTCTCGTAGGGCGCCAGCTTGCCACCGGGAAACTCCCACAGGCCGCCGTGGTCCACATTGGAAGGACGCCGGGCCAGCAGAACTTCGTCACCGTTCGGGCTGATGATGGCGGCCGCCGCCACGTGCACCCTTCTCTTCACCATAGTGTTCATTCAACAATACCAGCTTCGGTTCGCGGGCCACGCCCGCACCAGTTTTCAGTCGGGAGGGCGATAAAAGTCGGCATAGGATACCGATTCGCTCGCCGAGATTCATCTGCCACTGATGCATCTCCGATGGATCGGCTCCACCGGCTACCCGCCGGGCAGGCAAAAAAGCCGACACAGGATACCGATTCACTCGCCGAGATTCATCTGCCGCGGACGAACCCGCACGGGATCAACTACGGTAGTCGGCGTTGATCGACACATAGTCGTGGGACAGGTCGGAGGTCCACACCCGCGCGGCGGCGTCACCACGCCCCAGGTCGATGGCGATGGTGATCTCTTCTGCCGCCATCACCGCACTGCCGGCTTCTTCGCTGTAGCCCTCGGCGCGCCCACCGTTCTCGACCAGGCGCACATCGCCCAGATCGATGGTCACCCGATCGACGTCGAAGTCCTCGACCCGGGCACGCCCCACCGCAGCGAGAATACGCCCCCAGTTGGCGTCACTGGCGTAGAGCGCGGTCTTGACCAGCGGCGAATGGGCCACCGTAAAGGCTACCTCGCGCGCCTCCTCGACGCTCAGGGCACCACTGACGTCCAGGGTGACGAACTTGGTCGCACCTTCGCCGTCGCGAATGATCGCCTGGGCCAGCTCCACCAGCACCTCATCGAGGGCCTGACGAAAATCTCGCTCGTCATCGTCATCGGCAAGCGCAGCGCCCTGGCCGGTGGCGATCAGCATGCAGGCATCGTTGGTCGAGGTATCGGAGTCCACGGTGATGCTGTTGAACGAGCGCTTGACGCCCTCCCTGAGCAGGGCATCGAGACGTTCGGGCTCGATTGCCGCATCGGTGGCGACAAAGCCCAGCATGGTGGCCATGTCGGGGCGAATCATGCCCGACCCCTTGGCGATGCCATTGAGGGTGACGGTGCCCTGCTTGAGCCTCACCTGGCGGGTCGCGCCCTTGGTCCGGGTATCGGTGGTCAGGATCCCTTCGGCTGCCCGGGCCCAGGCGTCGCCACCGTCATCGAGCTGGTCAAGCGCCTCAGGCAGGCCACCAAGAAGACGCTCCATCGGCAGCGGCTCGCCGATGACACCGGTGGAGAACGGCAGCACCTGGTCGGCCGACACCTCGGCGAGTTCGGCCAGCGCCTGACAGGTAGCGCGGGCGTCGCGCATGCCGATCTCGCCGGTGCCGGCGTTGGCGTTGCCGGTATTGATGACCAGGTAGCGTACCGCGTCGCCGGTGGCCAGATGCTGACGGGCCACATGGACCGGCGCCGCGCAGAAGGCGTTGCGGGTAAAGGTGCCGGAGACCCTGGCCCCCGGGGCCACCTCGATCACTACCAGATCACGCCGGCCCGGCTTCTTGATGCCTGCCATGGCACTGCCCAACCGGACCCCGGGGATCGGCGCCATGGCCGGAAAACTGCTGTCACCGACTGCCATTGCTTCCTCCTTGCGTCAAACACGACCCCGGGCCTTGAAGCCCGGGGTCGCCGTCGTCATGGATTGCGGGGCTTGCTCAGCTGAGCTTGCCGCAGCACTGCTTGTACTTCTTGCCGGAGCCGCAGGGGCAGGGATCATTGCGGCCCACCTTGGGGGCGTCTCGACGCACCGGGCGCTGATCGGCGACCTCGTTGACGTGACGCTCGCCGCCCTCATCGGCCATCTCGGCGTCCGTCGCAGCGGGCGCGTCGTGGCGGCTGGCCGCCTGGGCACTCTCGCGGGCCAGGGCCTCGCGACGCTGACGCTCCAGGGCGTCCACCTCCTCGGGGGCACGCACCTGCACGTGACTGAGGATACGTGTGACATCGGCCTTGATATTGGTCAGCAGGTTCTGGAACAGCTCGAAGGATTCGCGCTTGTACTCCTGCTTCGGATTCTTCTGGGCATAGCCACGCAGATGGATACCGCGACGCAGGTGGTCCATGGACTGCAGGTGTTCCTTCCAGCGGGTGTCCAGCACCTGCAGCATGACCTGCTTCTCGAAGCGCCGCATCAGCTCCTCGCCGGCGATGGCGACCTTGGCCTGGTAGGTCTCGCGGTGCTGGGTCTGCAGGCGCTCGCGCAGCTGCTCCTCATGGAAGCGCTCGTCCTCCTCGGCCCACTGCACCACCGGCGCCTCGAGCTGGTACTCGCTCTTGAGGTGGGCCTCGAGTCCCGCCAGGTCCCACTGCTCGGGCAGGCTCTGGGGCGGCACATAGGCACTGATGGCCTCGTCCAGCACCTCTTCACGGATGCCCATGACATTGTCGGAGACGTCGGTAGCGGCCAGAATCTCGTTGCGCTGCTCGTAGATCACGCGACGCTGATCGTTGGCTACGTCATCGTACTCGAGCAGCTGCTTGCGGATGTCGAAGTTGCGTCCCTCGACCTTCTTCTGAGCACGCTCGACGGCGTTGGATACCATCTTGTGCTCGATGGCCTCGCCCCGCTCCAGGCCCAGCGCCTGCATCAGCTTCTGCACCCGTTCGGAACCGAACAGACGCATCAGGTTGTCTTCCAGCGACAGGAAGAAGCGGGTCGAGCCCGGATCGCCCTGGCGGCCACTACGACCACGCAGCTGATTGTCGATGCGCCGTGACTCATGGCGCTCGGAGCCGATGACGTGCAGGCCACCAGCGGCCAGCACCGCCTCGTGGCGCTCGCGCCAGGCCTCCTTCAATGCCTCTCTCTCGGCGTCGCTGGCGTTTTCCAGCTTGGCCGCTTCAGCCTCCCAGTTGCCGCCGAGCACGATATCGGTACCACGACCGGCCATGTTGGTGGC
>DJIP01000079.1:0-1272 GCA_002433675.1 Halomonas halophila | reverse complement strand
CATGTTGGTGGCGATGGTGACCGCACCCGGACGCCCGGCCTGGGCGATGACCTCGGCCTCGCGCTGGTGCTGTTTGGCATTGAGTACGTTGAAGTCGATGCCTGCCTTGCGCATCAGTTCGGCCAGATATTCGGAGGTCTCGATGGAGGCGGTACCCACCAGCACCGGACGACCGGCCTCGACCTGGACCTTGACGTCCTCGATGATCGCCTCGTACTTCTCCTCGGCACTGAGATAGACGAGGTCGTTCATGTCCTTGCGCGCCAGCGGCCGGTTGGTGGGGATGACCACCACGTCGAGGCCGTAGATCTGGCGGAATTCAAAGGCCTCGGTATCGGCGGTACCGGTCATCCCGGACAGCTTCTCGTACAGGCGGAAGTAGTTCTGGAAGGTGGTGGAGGCCAGGGTCTGGCTCTCGCGCTGGACGGTTACGCCCTCCTTGGCTTCCACCGCCTGGTGCAGGCCCTCGGACCAGCGACGTCCCGGCATGGTACGCCCGGTGTGTTCGTCGACGATGACCACCTGGCCGTCGCTGACGATGTAGTCGACGTCAGGGTGGTACAGGTGACGCGCACGCAGCGCCGAGTGCATGTGCTGCAGCAGATTGAGGTTCTGGGCGGCGTAGAGCGAGTCGTCCTCACCGAGCAGCCCCTGGGCACGCATCAGCTCCTCGACCTTGTGGTGGCCACGCTCGGTCACCTCGACCTGCTTCTGCTTCTCGTCGAGGGTGAAGTCGCCGCTTTCGGGATCTTCCTCGTCGGTGCAGGGCGTGAGCTCCCTGGCGAGTCGGTCCACCACCTTGTACAGCTCGGTGTTCTCGTCCACCGCACCGGAGATGATCAGCGGCGTGCGCGCCTCGTCGATCAGGATGGAGTCCACCTCGTCGACGATGGCAAAGTGCAGTTCCCGCTGCACCTTGTCTTCCAGCGAAAACGCCATGTTGTCGCGCAGGTAGTCGAAGCCGAACTCGTTGTTGGTGCCGTAGGTGATGTCGCAGGCGTAGGAGTCACGCTTCTCCTCGGAGGTCTGGCCGGAGTAGATCACCCCCACCGACAGGCCGAGGAACTCGTACAGGGGGCGCATCCAGTTGGCATCACGCCGGGCCAGGTAGTCGTTGACCGTGACCACGTGCACGCCCTTGCCGGGCAAGGCGTTGAGATAGACCGCCAGGGTCGCCACCAGGGTCTTGCCTTCACCGGTCTTCATCTCGGCGATACGACCACGGTTCAAGGTCATGCCGCCGATCAACTGAACGTCGAAGTGGCGCATGCC
>DJIP01000368.1:3417-6207 GCA_002433675.1 Halomonas halophila | reverse complement strand
CCGCGCAGGCGACACATTGTAGGCAAAAGCGAGAGGCGGCGCCATCGACCGGGGCGAGCGCCCGCTTCTCTCGCGATCGGGATGCACCTACCCCCCGAGACGCGGTAAAGTGGACGCCCTCCCATTCTCCTGCCCTGTCGATAGCGCCAGCCGCGCCGCCGCGGGGCCTGTATCGACCGAGACCATGATCGCACCACTGCCCCTAGCTGATGCCGCGACCCCACTGGACCAGCACTACGTCGACTTTCTCAAGGCCCTGAAGGCGGAAGGTTTCGAGGGCGAAATTGCCCCGGACTACGCCAGCCGCACGGTACTGGCCACCGACAACTCGCTCTACCAGCGCCTGCCCCAGGCGGCGGTGTTTCCGCGTCATGCCGCTGACCTCGAGTTGCTCGGCCGGCTCGCCGGGCGTGAAGCCTTCCGCAAGGTGGCCCTGACGCCACGTGGTGGCGGCACCGGCACCAACGGCCAGTCGCTGAGCGACGGCCTGGTGGTGGACGTCTCCCGGCACATGAACCAGATCCTCGAGATCGACGTCGAAAACCGCCGGGTGCGGGTCCAGGCCGGGGTGGTCAAGGACCAGCTCAACGCCGCCTTGAGGCCCCATGGGCTGTTCTTCGCACCGGAATTGTCCACCTCCAACCGAGCGACCATCGGCGGCATGATCGCCACCGACGCCAGCGGCCAGGGCAGCTGCGAATACGGCAAGACCCGCCACCATGTGCTCGAACTCGACAGCGTGCTGATCGGCGGCGAGCGGCTGGTCAGCGCCGCGGTCGACGAGGACGAACTCGACACCCTGTGCGCCGAGGACTCGGCCCGGGGCCGCGCCTATCGCGCCGCCCGCGAGATCATCGAGCACGAGCGCGAGCGTATCGAGGCGATCTTCCCGCCGCTCAACCGCTGCCTGACCGGCTACGACCTGGCACACCTTCGCGACGAGGACGGGCGATTCAACCTCAACAGCGTGCTGTGCGGCGCCGAGGGCTCGCTGGCGCTGACCAACGAGGCGGTGCTCAACGTGCTGCCGATCCCGCGCCACTCGATCCTGGTCAATGTGCGCTACCCAAGCTTCATGGCGGCCCTCGCCGACGCCAAGGCGCTGATGGCCGGCGGCTCATCACCAGAAAAGCCGCAGGCGCTTCGCCCCACCTCCATCGAGACCGTCGACGACAAGGTGCTGAAGCTCGCCATGGAGGACTTCGTGTGGGACTCGGTGGCCGAGTTCTTCCCGGTGGACGACGGCCCGGCCATCGAGGGCATCAACCTGGTGGAGTTCAACGACGACGACCCCGAGCGCCTCGAGGCCCGGGTCGACGCCTTCTGCCGGGGACTCGAAAGCGACACCAGCGTCACCCGCCTGGGCTTCACCCAGGCCATCGGCCGTGACGCCATCGGCCGGGTCTACGCCATGCGCAAGCGCTCGGTGGGCCTGCTCGGCAACGTCAAGGGCGAGAAGCGCCCGCTGCCCTTCGTCGAGGATACCGCGGTGCCCCCCGAACACCTGGCCGACTACATCGCCGAATTCCGCGCCCTGCTCGATGCCCGCGGGCTCGAGTACGGCATGTTCGGCCACGTCGATGCCGGGGTCTTGCATGTGCGCCCGGCGCTGGACATGAAGGACCCGCGCCAGCAGGCGATGATCCGCGAAATCTCCGATCAGGTGGCGGCGCTGACCCAGCGCTACCACGGCCTGTTGTGGGGAGAGCACGGCAAGGGCGTGCGCTCCGAGTACGCGCCGGCCTTCTTCGGTGAGCTCTACCCCAGCCTGCGACGCCTCAAGGGTGCCTTCGACCCCTACAATCAGCTCAATCCCGGCAAGATTGCCACGCCGCTGGTGGAGACCGGCGACACGCCCGCCAGCCAGCCGGCGGCTGGCGCCAGCCTCAGCGACCCCGGCCTGCTGGCCATCGACGCGGTACCCATGCGCGGCGACTTCGACCGTCAGATCGACGAGCGGGTGTGGCAGGCCCACGCCGACGCCGTCTACTGCAACGGTAACGGCGCCTGCTACAACTATGATCCCGACGACGCCATGTGCCCGTCGTGGAAGGCCACCCGGGATCGCGTGCACTCGCCGAAGGGCCGCGCCAGCCTGATGCGCGAATGGCTGCGCCTGCAGGGGAAGGCCGGCATCGACGTGGTCGAGGAGTCACAGCGCAAGAAGGACGAGACCGCGCTAGGCTGGCTCGCCCACCTGCCCGGCCGCGCGCTCAACAGCCTGCGCGGCAAGGACGACTTTTCCCACGAGGTCTACGACGCCATGGCCGGCTGCCTGGCGTGCAAGTCCTGCGCCGGCCAGTGCCCGATCAAGGTCAATGTCCCGGCCTTTCGCTCCCAGTTCCTCGAGGTCTATCACGGACGCTACCTGCGCCCGCTGCGCGACTACCTGATCGGCGGGCTCGAATTCATGCTGCCGGTGCTGGCACCGCTGGCTCCGGCCTACAACGCGGCACTCGATAACCGCCTGGTGGACCGGCTGATGGCCCGCGGCCTCGGCATGGTCGACAGCCCCAGGCTGTCCCGCGCCCGGCTCAAGAAGCTGCTCAAGGCCTGGGGCGTGGCCGAGGCCACACCACTGACGCTGGGACGCCTCAGCGAGCGCCAGAAGGCGCGTAGCGTGGTCCTGGTCCAGGACGCCTTCACCAGCCACTTCGAAGCCAGACTGGTCGCCGACGTGGTGGAGCTGCTGTCGCGCCTCGATATCCGCGTCTTCGTCGCGCCCTACAAGCCCAACGGCAAGCCGCTCAACGTCCAGGGCTTCCTCGGCGCCTTCGAGCGCACCGCCCG
>DJIP01000368.1:0-3042 GCA_002433675.1 Halomonas halophila | reverse complement strand
GGCATCGACCCGGCGATGACCCTGACCTATCGCCAGGAGTACGTGAAGGCACTGGGTGAGCAGGCGGTGCCTGAGGTGCTGATGCTGCAGGAGTGGCTTTTGAGTCTGGGCGCCTCGCTGGTGCCCTCGGGGCTCGACCTGAGCGAGGAAGCCCCCTTCCAGCTGCTTTCCCACTGCACCGAGAAGACCCAGGCGCCGGGCAGTCCCAAGGCCTGGCAGCAGTTGTTTGAGCGCTTCGGGCTGCGCCTGGCGCCCCTGCCCTCGGGCTGCTGCGGCATGTCCGGCACCTACGGCCACGAGGCACGCAACCTTACGACCTCGCGCACCATCTACGCCCAGTCCTGGGAACCGGTGGTACAGGAGCACGGCGACAGCGGGCGCCTGCTGGCCACCGGCTACTCCTGTCGCAGCCAGGCCCGGCGCTTCTCCGACAGCCAGCTGCCTCACCCGCTGCAGGCACTGCTGTTCGCGCTTCGTCGGGCGAGCTGAGGCAGAACCGTCAGGGCACTCAAGCAACGACGGCGGCGCCAGCAGATTGACGATGCCTTGGGCGCTGCCTCCCGCCTCTGAGTCAGACCATCGTTGACGCCTATGATGGCGATGGTTTGCATGATCGACGCCGCGTCAGTACGCTGCGCGGCTTTTCCCGTTTCGGAGTCGACCGACCATGGAGCATGCCGGACTCACCCTGGCGGCCGTTGGCCTGCTGGCGCTGGGCTCACAGTGGCTGGCCTGGCGCCTCAAGGTCCCCGCCATCCTGACGTTGTTGATCGCCGGCATCAGCGCAGGCCCGGTGACCGGCCTGCTCGACCCCGACGCCCTGTTCGGCGAGCTTCTGTTCCCGCTGGTATCGCTGGCGGTGGCGGTGATCCTGTTCGAGGGCAGCCTGACCCTGAACTTTCGCGAGCTGGGTGGCCATGGCCGCACGGTGCGTCGGCTGGTCACCTGGGGCGCCCTGATCACCGCCCTGTGCGGAGCGCTGGCTGCACGCTGGCTGCTGGGCCTGAGCTGGGAGATGGCGAGTCTGCTGGGGGCGCTGCTGGTGGTCACCGGCCCGACGGTGATCCTGCCGCTGTTGCAGACCCTGCGCGCCCGCGAGCACCTGACCCAGATCCTGCGCTGGGAGGGCATCCTGATCGACCCGGTGGGCGCCATCGGCGCGGTGCTGGTCTACGAATTTGTCGCTCTGGGCTCCGGCACCCAGGCCCTGCCGCATACCCTGATGCTGTTCGCCCAGACCGCGTTGATCGGCTTCGGCTTCGGCGTCGCCGGCGGCTATCTATGGGGCCAGGTGCTGCGCCAGCATCTGCTGCCTCAACGGCTGCACAGCTTCGGCACCCTGATGACCATGCTCGGCCTGTTCACCCTGTCCAACACCCTGTTTCACGAGTCGGGCCTGTTGACGGTGACGGTGATGGGCGCCTGGCTCGCCAATATGCGTGGCGTGCCCACCCGGCCGATCATCGAGTTCAAGGAGACCCTGTCGATCCTTCTGATCTCGGGTTTGTTCATCCTGCTGGCGGCACGCCTGACGGTCGAGCAGCTGGCGCTGCTGGGCTGGCCGGCCTGGGCCTTTCTGGCGGTTCTGCTGTTGCTGGTGCGTCCGTTGGCGGTGTGGCTGTGCACCCTGGGCAGCGGCCTGGACTGGCGCGAGAAGAGCCTGCTGGCGTTCATCTCGCCCCGCGGCATCGTCGCCGCCGCGGTGGCCTCGCTGTTCGCATTGCGGCTGGAAGAGATCGGTGTGCCCGGCGCTGACCGGCTGGTGCCGGTGACCTTTCTGGTGATCATCGCCACGGTGGTGTCCCAGAGTCTGCTGGCTCGCCCGCTGGGCGACTGGCTGAAGGTGCGCCGTCCCTCGGCCCACGGGGTGCTGATCATCGGCGCCAACCCGGTGGCGCGGCAGATGGCCCACTGCCTGCGCCAGGCACGACTCGGCGTGCTGCTGACCGACTCGAGCTGGGACGCGGTTCAGGCCGCCCGTGCCGAGGGGCTCTCGGCCTACTACGGTGACCCACTGTCCGAACACGCCGCCCAGCATATGGAGCTGAGCGGTATTGGCTACCTGATGCCGCTGTCGCCCTACCGAGAGCTCAATGATCTGGCCGCGCTGCACTTCGAGCATCTACTGGGCCAGGGCCAGGTATTCCGCCTGGCGGTCAACCTGGGGCGCCAGGCCCGGCGCCAGCACGCCACCGCCATCGAGCATGTTCCCTACCTGTTCGGCCGCGAGATGACCTTCGCCCAGCTCTCGAGCCTGGTGGAGCGTGGGGCTCGCTTCGAGGTCGAAAGGCTCGACGAAGCCCCCCGCTCAAGGGCGCTGCTGCGCGCCAGCGGCGATAAGCGTGCGAGTGGAGAAAGGGGAGAAAGACGCCCTGGCCACGTCCACAGCACAGACACCCGGCAAGCGCCCTTCCAGGCCAAGGACGTCGCTACCGCCAGACGTTCAGGAGCCGCCAAGGACAGTTCGGACTCGGCGCCGCTGATCTGTGTCGGCACTTCCGGGCGACCACGCATCGCCACCGCCGATGCGCCGCTGACACCGCGCAAGGGCGATTATGTGATCCGCCTGGTCATGCCGGATGGGCACACTCGCAGCAAATAAAAACACCTCGGGCCGGTCGATGACCGGCCCGAGGTGATGTCAGGCGAGTACAGGACTCAGAAGAACAGTCGACGCAGCGCCTCGCCCGGATCTTCTTCGCGCATGAAGGCCTCGCCCACCAGGAAGCCGTGGACGTCGTTCTCGCGCATGCGCAGCACGTCGTCGCGGCTGTGGATGCCGGACTCGGTGATCACCGTGACCTCGGGAGGGATCCGCGGCAGCAGGTCCAGGGTGGTCTCGAGCCGGGTATTGAAGGTATGAAGGTCGCGGTTGTTGATCCCGACCAGGTCCAGATCGAGCGCCAGTGCTCGCTCCAGCTCCTGGGCGTCGTGGACCTCCACCAGCACGTCCATGCCAAGCTCGCCGGCCTGCTGGTGCAGGTCGCGCATCTGGGCGTCCTCCAGGGCGGCGACGATCAGCAGGATGCAGTCGGCGCCGAT
>DJIP01000201.1 GCA_002433675.1 Halomonas halophila | reverse complement strand
CCTTCATCGAGGATATCGTCGACGATCACCACATGACGTCCGGCCATGGGAATCTCCGGAGAGACCCGCCAGAACAGCTCCCCCCCTCGGGTCTTGCCGCGATAGCGAGTGGCGTGCAGGTAGTCCACCTCCAGCGGGAAGCCCAGGCGCGGCAGCAGGTGGCCGGTGGTGATCAAGCCACCGTTCATCACGCAGTAGAACACCGGCAGCTCATCGCCAAGATCCCGGGTGATCTCTTCGGCCATGCGATCGAGCGCACGCTCGACTTCATCGTGGCTGATCAGGCAGTCCGCGGTGTCCATCACCTCACGCATATCGTCACGTGAAGCGCTATGGGCAGGGTCCAGTTTCGGCATAACAGTCAACTCGTTTCAAACATCAATCGGAAGTCATCGCCTCGAGGCGAGCGTGTACGCGGCGCCAGCGAGACAGGGCCGGCAAGGCATCCAGATCAGGACGTGCACGGCCATAGCGCAAGCGAGAGGCCCGGCGAACGGTACGCTCGGCGCAGGCGTCCAGTACCGCCTTGGCCGCGGCCCGGTCATTGCACACCAGCACCATGTCACAACCGGCGTCGAGTGCCGCTTCGGCGCGCTCCACCGGCCCACCGGCGACCTGGGCGCCGGCCATGGTCAGGTCATCGGAAAAGATAAGACCCTTGAAGCCCAGGCTCTCTCGCAGCATGCCAAGCCAGGGGCGCGAGAATCCCGCCGGCCTTGGGTCAAAGGCGGGATACACCACATGAGCCGGCATCATGCCATCGAGCTTGGGCGCCAGAGACTGAAACGGCACCAGGTCGTGCTGTCGGAGTTCGTCGAGGCTACGTTCGTCACGCGCGACTTCATGGTGGGTATCGGCCTTCACCCCGCCATGCCCCGGAAAGTGCTTGCCGACCGCCGCCATCCCTGCGTCATGCAGGCCCTCGACAAAGGCACCCGCCAGCAGCGCCACGGTCTCGGGATCACCGGCAAAGCTGCGATCTCCGATCACCGACGACAGCCCGACGTCGACATCCAGCACCGGCGCGAAGCTCAGATCCAGGCCACAGGCGGCCATCTCCATACCCAGCAGCCAGCCGGCGTCCTGACAAAGCCGCACGGTCGTCTCGGGTGAATCCAGGTACTCCTGTCCCAGGCGGGACATCGGCGGCAGCCGGGTGACACCGTCTTTGAGGCGCTGGACACGCCCTCCTTCCTGGTCGATGCCCAGCAGAAGATCAGGACGCACCTCTCGAATCGACCGGCACAGCTCGCGCACCTGGCGCGCATCTCGAGTGTTGCGTCCAAACAGGATGACACCACCGGTGGCAGGATGCTCGAGCAGCGACCGCTCCTCTGCCGACAGCTCATGGCCATCGAGATCCAGCATCACGGGTCCGAACGTCTGGGTCATGTCGCTTACCTGATCGGAAAAAGGGGACAATTTTAGACTAATGGCTGAGCAGGTGACACCCCAAGGGCGTCTCAGGGCGCCTGACATGGGAAACCAGGCGCCTGGCATCACGCCCTGCCTTGTCCTGTCACCAGACAATTGCCACTTGCCAACGGTAGAATAGCCTCCTTTAACCGCCCCCGAACCACGGAGCTCCTTTTGCTGTTTTCGGATGTCACTTTCGCTTTTCTTGTTCTGGTTGCCTTGCTGGGACTATGTCTCGGCAGCTTTCTCAATGTTGTCATCACCCGCCTTCCGGTCATGCTGATGCAGCAGTGGCGTACCGAAGCCCGTGCGGCCCTCGAATTGTCAGACGACATCGAGGAGCCACTGTCCCTGGCACGTCCCCGCTCTCGCTGTCCGCGCTGCCTCACGCCCATCTCCTGGCACGACAATCTGCCGCTGCTGGGATGGCTCAAGCGTCGCGGACGCTGCGCCAGCTGTCAGGGACGAATCAGCATCCAATATCCACTGGTGGAATTGGCCAGTGCCCTGCTCGCGGTGTGTTTCTGTATCCTCCACGGGCCCACCTGGCCTGCCCTGTGGCTTTACGGCGCCAGCCTGACGCTGCTGGCCCTGGCCGTGATCGATCTGCGCACCCAACTGCTTCCCGATGCCCTTACCCTGCCGCTTTTATGGTGTGGCCTGCTTTACCAGCTGCTGTTCAGCCCCGCCAGCCTGGATGATGCGGTGATCGGCGCCATCGCCGGGTATGCCGTGCTGTGGACCATCGGCAAGACCTTTTACGTCCTCACCGGACGCGACGGCATGGGGCTTGGTGACGTCAAGCTGATCGCCGCACTCGGGGCCTGGCTCGGCTGGCAACTGTTGCCACTGGTGATATTGATCGCGGCCTTGCTAGGAGCACTTTCGGGTCTGCTGATACAGTGGAGATCCCGACACCTGAAGGGCCAGCCCTTGCCGTTCGGTCCTTCGCTGGTAGTGGCCGGCGGTCTCGGCCTGCTGGCCGGCAATGAACTGCTTGCCGGATATCAGGCCCTGTCGGGAATGACATGAAGAGGGGCTACGCTCGGTGACACGGGATGAAATTCGTCTCGAATTGCATGATTGCACCTCGTAAACTGCGCTCTCTCACCGCTGCAACCTTTGATCGTCGCTTGCCGACGTTGCACTCAAGGCCCAGGCTACTGCACCACACAAGCACTACGCTGAACACACGAAGGGAGTACGGGTGGCATGATAATTGGACTGACTGGCGGCATCGCCTCAGGCAAATCGACGGTAGCCCGTCTGTTCGGCGATCTCGGCGCTCGCTGGGTTGATGCCGACGACATCGCGCGCGAGGTCGTCGCCCCGGGCGAGCCGGCCCTCAAGGCCATCGTCGACCGTTACGGAGATGCCATACTGACGAGGGAAGGTCGCCTCGACCGTGCCGCCCTGCGCGCCCTCGTCTTTGCCGACGAAAAGGAACGCCGCTGGCTTGAAGCGACCACCCATCCACGCGTGCGCGAACGGCTGGTGGCAAGGCTGTCGCTGCTACGGCAGCAAGACGCGCCCTACATACTGCTGGTCTCGCCGTTGCTGTTTGAATCCGGGCAGGTGGACATGGTCCAGCGCACCCTGGTGGTGGACGTACCCGAAGCACTGCAGATCGAACGCACCACCGAGCGTGACGATGTCGACCAGGCCCAGGCCAAGGCTATCGTGGCCTCGCAGATGGGTCGGGACGAGCGGCTGGCACTGGCCGACGATGTCATCACCAATGACGGTGACCTGGCAGCCCTCTCCGGCGCTGTCACAGCACTCGATGCCACCTATCGCAGGCTCGCCGCCAAGGCCTGAGTCTGTTACGTCCGCTATCGACGCTTACGTCCTGCATCAGGAGCCCCACATGTCACACAGCACTCGTCAGGGCACCTTGAAGGTTGCCTGCCCACAATGTCGCAAGGAAGTACTCTGGACGCCCGAGAACAGCTATCGCCCCTTCTGCAGCAAGCGCTGTCGACTTATTGATCTGGGGGCCTGGGCCGATGGCAGTCATCGCATTGCCGGCGAACCCGCCATGGACGAAACCAGCATCGATGAATGGGTCGCCAGAGCCGAACGCGACCTGCATAACCAGGATTGAACCATGGACCGGCCAGGCAATGACAACGTCCCTTCACGGCCCGCCTACCAGCTATTGGCTGAGCTCGACGAAGGATTCGACCGAATCATCGCCTGTGCCAGACAGGTCGTTGACCGTTGGCAGAGATCATGCCTTCCCGCCTGGTCCTTCGATCGCCAAACAGCCGATGCCGACTGGCTGCGCCAGGCGTTACTGGACCTGTGGTACGTCGACGGCCAGGACGGCCGTGTCACCCGCAGCTACATCGGTCTGGTGGCCGCAGACCCGGCAACCTGCGAGGCGGCTCAGGCGCTGAACCAGGCCAAGGCGGCGTTTTCTGAGCTGCTGAGTGTCATTCGCCAGCAATCGCCGCAACTGATCCCCGAGATCAAGGCCAGGCTGCCCGTACGCCACCCTGAGCTCAACGACCACCTGGGTGGTGCAGGCCTCGCCCGACTCCACCTGAAACAGACCTGGCGCGCCCTGCCCATCGCCGAGGCGCCAGTGGAGCGGGTTCGGCTGGCCTGGTACGCCAGCGGACGCTCCATCACACGCCTGAGCGTGGCCGAAGTCGAGCGCAAGCTGATGGCCTTCGACACCGAGTCACCGCACATTCGCATTCAACTGGAGCGCCTCGCAGGCATTCCTTCCAGCGAGCCTCTGGCCCAGGTCCAACGCCAGGCACCACTGATGCGCGCCAACCTCTTTTACCAAGCCCCCCTGCCGGACGGTCGCCTCAGGCGTGCCATGAATGCGGCTCTGCCCCTGCTTGTCCCCCAGGCGCAACTCCCACATCACAACCTTCCGCCGGCAGAACCGCCAAGCGAACGCCAACGAGCTCGAAGAAGCGACGAACGGCTGGAAGACACCCCCTTCCTGCCAAGCTTGAGAGTCTTTCGCTACCGCTGAAGGGCCAGGTTGCATACCCCGGGCCTGCTGCTCCACGAGGCCTGATCTCCGATACCGACCGGCCAAGTACGTGCCCCGTATCCGTAGCGTCGGCGTAGCGGCAAATGCCATCCGCAGCACGCACCTGTCGGCGAGCGCTGACATCAGCAATTGCTGACACCATTTTGCAGCATTCACGCAAAGACGCCACGGCCTTTACCGACAGAGCCATCGGAAAATCCCTGTCAAAATTGCACAGGTTGAAGGCCGGCAAGACCCGCCACGATGACCTCTGACACGGGCAGAGGTCATGCGGTCAGGCGATGCGCCCCATCGATTGCAGCGTAGCAACCAATTCCCGCACCGATTCCGGAGTCTGGGCGTATTCCTGGATCAAGCCCAGCAGCCGCCGCTCGAAGTCCTCTTCCTTTCGACGCTGCTCTTCTTCTTCCAGGCTGTCGATGGAGCGGACAGGAGGGCCGGTCGGGATCTCGGCGGCCTTGTTCGGGTTGTCCAGACTGCGCAGTGCTTCCGCGAAGGCGTCATCCAATTCACGAAAGCGGCGAAGCTTCTCGCGTTCGTCCATAGGCTTTTGGGAACTCTGAGATTTCATTTGTTACCAGTCGTTAACGTCGATGGAGATGCGACAGGTTCTGTATCCTGCGGCACCACCTTATCAAGAAAAGCTCGAAAAAAACGCCTTTTTTACTTTCACAACAGCATGTTAGATATGCAATCCATGACTGACGTTTTGTGCACAAACAATCAAATCGGCACATTGCACTTGCCAGACAGGAGCGCTAGACTGCATAACTACGTAACAGGATGTATCCTAACGCTACAAACCTACACCATCATACATCGGGACAGGCGGATGTCCCGACTACAACGACCAGCGATACGGACGCTCGGATTTGCACTCCGAGGACCCAAGGAGGGTCGGGTCCGCGCCGATGGATCAGGGAGGCAAGACCATGTTCAACGAGATGATGCGCGCCGAAATCTGGCTCCAGGAAACCCTGGACAGTCAGCTGAGTATCGAAGATCTTGCCACGCGTATGGGGTACTCCTCATCCCAGGTGCGTCGGCGATTCCGTCAGTCATTCGGCATTTCACCAAGCGCCTACCGCGATATGCTGCGACTCGAGAAGGCCGCCAGGCTGCTGATCCACACGCCCCATGGCGTGCATGACATCGCCAAACGCTGCGGCTATCGCAATCACTCGGCGTTCACCCGTGCCTTCCAGCGTCGCTACCGTGTCGCCCCCCGGGAATACCGCCAGAACCAGCGCCTGGAACTCTACCGCCAGCGCCACAATCTGCCCCACTTCTCGGTGAAGATGGCCGACCTGCCGCTGCGCCGTGCCGCGGTCACTCGCCTCTATCAGCCGCCCGAAATCATCGAGAACCTGGACAACTGGCAGCGTAACGCCGAAGGCGCCTACGATCTTCCGGCACGCCTCACCAACGCGGCTCCGATCGCTATCCTTCACGATCACCCGCTGGCCAGCGAGGCACCCCGGATCGACCTGGGTGTCCACGTCGATGAGGAACACGCACACCGCCTGGCGCTGCCACTGCCGTTCCGCCTGGTCATGCTACCGGCCCAGCGTCACGCCTGCATCACTCTCGAAGACAGCTCACACCTGACCAGCGCCATGCTGTTCATGGCCTGTCGCGGCCTGTCGGAGCACGGCGTCTACCTGAGCGGCGAAGCGCCTCAGCTGGTCAAAGGCAAGTATGGGCTGGAACTGCGACTGCCGCTACTCGAAGAAGACTGATCGCTTAGCCTCCCCGAGCCTGCAAGCCTCCCTCTTGGTGGTCACTTCGGTGGCCACCTTTTGCGTTCCATCATACCAGAATTCAAGCAGAGTACCGGCAACGACAAGGCCACTACCTCAACCTTCTGCCGAAGCGCAATCACACTTCTGCTGAGGAATGCCACGCTTCGCCCCTCCTCCCCAGAAACCACAAACATCGCAAGGGACAGACGAAGCCACTGGCTTTAGGCCGCATCTCCATGAGACACAGCCGATCAAGGAATAGCCGTGCAAAAAGAAACCGCCCCGAACACTTCGACGACGTCACTGTCATGTCGATGGTTCGAGACGGTTCTGGTACAGCAAGCCTGAAGGCCAAAACAGTGTCGGACCGATGCAATGTCCAAGGCACTGCCTCGCCTTCGGCTCAAACAATCATCAGTCTTCTACACGCACCAGCCAGGACTCAACGGTGTCATTACCGTGCTCTTCCTTCCAGGCTTTCAACGTCTTCTGATTGCCACCACGAGTTTCGACGACTTCGCCGGTATTCGGGTTCTTGTAGATCTTGAGCTTGCGCTTGCGACGACCGCCAGTGGCCGGAGCAGCAGCCTTGGCCGGGGAAGCCGCGGCCTTCGGATCCAGAATGGCGATGACGTCAGATGCGCTCTTGTCGAACTCTTTCATCAGCTCTTCGAGCTTTCCCTTGAATTCGAGTTCGGACTTGAGGCGATCATCGTTCTGGAGCTGACCGAGTCTTTCCTGCAGCTGCTGGAGCTGCTGCTCCATCTGCATATAGTCATTCAAAAGTGAAGACATTAAGGTACGCCTATAGTAGTTGCTTTCGGATGCAGGGGCATTATCACTCCTGCATGAGTACATGACAACCAGCCAAACGACGTTATTCAAACGTTATGGCCAAAAGCAAAGTCAATATCCTGTCTAACAAACGGTAGATGCTTACAACAAGGGCATCAACCCAAAAACACGTGCCCTCAAGCACATGTGGCAAAAACTCGCCCCACTCACCAATAATACTGAGGCAGCGGCACGGAGAGTGGCATTCTGCCCCTCTACAATTTCTTACATATAAAAAAAGAGCGCCTCCCGAAGGAAGCGCTCTTGACCATTACCAGTCCCGAACAGTGTCGGGGGCCGGCTTAGTCCTGACCCATCTGC
>DJIP01000178.1:1771-8653 GCA_002433675.1 Halomonas halophila | reverse complement strand
GCGGTCATCACCCTCTTCGGTCGTCACATCGAAGGCGTCGGTCACGCCCAGCGAGTTGTTGACGCTCAGCACGTTATCACCGGCGCCCAGCGCCAGGCTCAGCGCTCCCGCCTGGTGGGTGCCGTTGAAGGTGACGGTATCGGTACCCGTACCGGAGGTGACTTCGGCCAGACCATCGACGGTCAGGTCTTCAGTCACGTCCAGGGTATTGGCGCCATCGCCCATGACGATGGCGAGCGATCCGGTCTGGATGCTGCCATCTAAGGTGATGCTGTCATCACCACCCGTGGTTTCGACATCGAAGGCATTGGTGACGGTGAGTGTGTCGCTTACGCTCAGCACGTTATTCCCGGCGCCCAGCGACAGACTCAGCGAGCCTGCCTGATGGGTGCCGTTAAAGGTGACGGTGTCGACGCCTGCGTTGCCGTCGATTCTCAGGCTCGCCGCCTTGACGTCGCCCTCGACAATGACGTGATTGTCACCATCGCCGCCGGCAATGTTGAGTTGCTGGTCGATGTCCAGGCTACCCTGCTGGGTCAGCGCATCATTGCCGGCACCCAGCATCACACTCATGTTGTCGGCCTTCAGGTTTGCACCTGCGGCGATCATTACCGTCTGACGCTTGTCACCCCCTTCCAGAGTGATATCACCGGCAACCGTCCAATCGCCGCGCAATTCGACCTTGGCCTCCGGCGTGTCCCGGAAGGCGGGCTGGTCTTCATCTGGCGTGTCGACCTTCATCACCACATGGCGCGCGGCCTTCACGATGATGTCGTTGGCCTTGAACAGCAGATCGTCGCTCGCGGTCATCAGGATGTCGCGACCGGCATCCAGCGTCACCCCTGCCTCGATGTGCAGGTAGTCTTCGTTGTCATTGGCGTCGGAGGTGTTTTCCCTGGCCGTCAGCACGATATCGCCATCGGCCGAAACGATATCCTCGGTCACCGTGATCGGACTGTTGGCGGTGATCTCGATATCGCCGGTGGCCGTCAGGCCCAGACCATGGATGGTCAGATGTCCGGTGTTGTTGAGGTAGACCTTGCCGTCGCGGGACTGGCCTTCCAGGGTACCGATCCGAGAGGTCAGCACCTTGCTCTTGGTACCCACGTCCTTGACCGCGATCAGACGTACCCCGGCGGTCAACAGGTTGAACGTCTCGTTTGCGCCCAGGGCACTGTAGATGGCGCCCTGCGAGAACACGAACGCCAGTGCATCGGTGGAACCCACCGGCCCCGCCTGCACGGTTCCCAGCCGCAGATCACCCTTCACCTCGCGCACGAACACGGAATCGGCGCTATCGATATCGACCCGCCCCGCGGTGTCATCGGTGACCAGCGCCAGCAGGCGATCGGCGGCGCCGACTCCGCCGAAGCCGGTCTCGAGCTGCAGCGTTTTCGCCTCGATGTCGCCGCGGAATTCATCGGCATGGGTCGCGATGATGGAGTTGAGCGCGCTGAGTTCGACCCGCTCTCCTCCCTTGATATGGCCGACCCTGAGATTGCCATCCACCGCCGCCAGATAGACGTCTTCACCGGCATCGACGGTGACGACACCATCGCCGCGCGTGGCCAGCTCGATGGCGTTGGTCGCCTGGCCCACGCTGTCGCCGGCGATCAGGGTGATATTGTTGGCCAGCACCTTGAGCAGGTCGTGGTTCAGCCCGTCGATGATGCTTCCCGCGGCCTTCAGCCACAGATCACCGCGCTCGGTGAACAGGGTCGAGATCGCCAGATCCCCCTCGATCTCGTGCAGCGAGATATCGCCCTGAGCGCGTGCGGTCAGGGTAGCGGCATCGGTCAGGGCCAGCTTGAGCGGTGCGCTGGCGCCGGAACCGATCTGCCCGCTGGCCGCTTCCAGCACCAGATCCGAGGTGCGTATGACCAGGTCGGCACCGGAGGACGTGGCCGCCAGGATCGATCCGGACACCTTGACCCTGGCGTCCTGTCCGGCCACCAGCTTGGCCAGGCGAATATCGGTCTCCGACACCACGTAGGCCGAGTTGGCGGCGGTGATAAAGGTATCGCCTGCGTTTTCGATGGCGAAGTCATCGATCAGGTTGATCGAGATGTAGCGAATCAACTGCTCACCGCTACTGACCTGGGTCTGGGGGTCCAGCAACACCGTTGCCAGCTCCACCTGGGCACCAAGCTCGCCGACCACCTCCAGCGCGGTGGACAGCTCCAGCGTGCCGCCGCTTATCGCGGTCACGGTGTAGTAGCGTCCATTCTCGGTCACATTGAGCGACTTGCCGGCAAGATCGATGGCCTCGCCCACCTTGAACACGCTGGTATCCCAGCTCTGCCCGTCGGTACGCACCAGCTTGACCGTGGTCACGCCCTGGTCGCGCTGGATATCAAGGAAGTCCACCACGGCGCTATGTGGCGCCTGCTTGAGGTAGGTGACATCGGCCCGTTCGGCGGCGGACAGCAGTACCCGCTGCTCGTCGGAGAGCCCGGTCAGCCCACCCGACATGTCGAGCAGCTCGCGTCCGCGGGCCACACCGACACTGTCGCCGGCGATCAGGGTGATATCACCGCCAGCGATCACGTTGGGTTCCTGGATCTCGGTACGGGTATCGGTAGTTTCCTGCAACAGGCCCGCGCCGATCAGCGACAGCAGCTCCTGCTCGGTCCACACCTTGATGCTGCCGCGGACCTGCTCCTTCTCTGCCGCGCTCAGGGTCACCCTGTAGCTTGCGTCCTGGAACTCGGTCGCTCCGCCGTAGACGTCATGCAGCTCGTGGTAGATATCGGTGCGATCGGACTCGATGCCCGTGAGGCGAGCCTCGATCTGGGCGTCGTCGAGACCCTGGTCGGCGAAACGCTGACGATAGGCGTCACGCTCTGCCTGGGACAGCCTGATCACCTGGTCGCTGGCGTAGGACGCCACACGCCGGTAGGTCAAGGTGTTGCCCTGGGCCACGCCAGCCCCGGAGGCCAGGATCAACCCTTCTGCGCTGAGGTCATTCAGACTGTCGATGGTGAAGTAGCTGCCATCGGCCCGATAGAAACGATGCTCGGCGCGGGCATCACCGGCGGCGATGTCCGGCGCGCTGAGGCGCAGCTCGTCACGTACTTCCAGGGTGCCGCCGCTACCATCGCTGATCTGACGCACAAGACCGAGCAGGATGGCCCCGCTGTCGACGCCGAGCACACTGTAGCTGGTGCCATCGGCCAAGCCGCCGATCCAGTCGTCGGAGGTTGCCTGGCGGTAGTTCCAGTAGGTGTTGTACTCCTGGGTCTTGCGGGTTGCCAGGTCGTCCTGGGCGTCCTGGATCTTCTGCTCGGCGGCGCTGCCGACCAGATTGAGCTGTGACCAGACGCCGTCACGCAATTGCTCGACCGTACGCTCATCGACCGTGGCGGCGTCATTGCGGTCAAGCAGATCCCCCGCGGCACGCACCCAGACGTCGCCCAGGCGGCTTTCGACCCGTTCAATCCCCAGGTCCCCGCTGAGCTGATCGATGGCAATATCGCCACCGGCCACGGCATTGAGGCGGCCATCGGCGTGCTGGGCCAGGGTCAGGGGTGCGGCCAAGGAGCCGATCGCATTGCCGGCCGCCAGACTTAGGTTGTTGCCCTTGACGTGGACACCGCCGAGGACGCTGCCTGCCTTGAGCGAGCCTTCGGCAGACAGGCTGACGTCGCCCCAGCCGCTGTGGGCGCGCAGCACGATCAGGTCAGCATTTTCGTGCGCCAGATTCAGCGGACCACGCTCGGTCACGGCGTCCACCGTCATGGTCATCGCCGCAGCGCCGCCAGCACCGTCGATGGACAGGAGCTTCAACGCCGAACCATCACCGATACCGTCCGCTGCGCGCAATACCACGCTGGCGCCGGAGACCCGCACATCACGGGTCGGGTCATTGTAGTGAAGAATCTGGCCATCGCTGTCGATGCGTGTCTCGCCGTTGTAGTTGGCCAGATCCCCGAGCACCACCACGTCGCCCACCGAATCGATATTGATCGAACCCGTAGCCTGGCCGAAGAAGCTGATATCCACCGACTTGTTGGCGGCCACCGAGTGGGTGTGCAGGATCTGACTCGACTGTTCCTGGACGAACTTGGCGTAGTGGGTCTTCTTGCCATACCAGGTGCTGGTCGACCACTTGTCGACGAGCTGCGGATCGGTCCACTCGCTGGCGTTGATCTCGCTCTTGTTGTACTGATAGCCGGACTCGCTGCTGGTATAGAAGTAGGACAGCGAGTCCTGCAGGCGCCCGGGCGATATCTCGGATTCGCCCCAGTTCAGGGTATCCGGGTCGGCAGCCAGGGCGTCGATGCCCGCCCAGGCGCTGGAGGCGGTCTGAGCATAACGCCGCTTGGAGCTGTCCTGGACCACGCTGAAGCCGTAGCGCACATCACTGTCCGGCGTATAGGTGTAGGTCTTGTCAGGATCGGCGAAGTCGTAGCGATACTCGGTCACCAGGGGATTGGTACTGGAGCCCTTGTACTTGTCGGCGATTCGCAGATAGCCCTCGCCATGACGGCTGACGTCGAGATCCCCCACCGCCAGGGTGTAGGAGGTGTTGTTGGTGATATTGATCGCACCATAGCCCCCCAGCACCTCAAGCCTGCCGTTGCCGGTATTGGCGATGTGACCGGTGATATCCAGCTTGCCGCCGCTGATGGCAAGGCCGGTGACCTCGATCTGACGGGTATGGCCATTGAAGATCACCAGGGCGTCGCCGGAGGACGCCGACAGCGTCAGGTTGGCGCTGGAGCCGCTGCGGATATGGTCGGCGATACGCTGGGCATCGGCGGCGCCGATGGTCAGGTCGTAACCGTCGACGCCGGCACGAATATAGCCGTTGAGGTTGACGTATTCGGCATCGATGACGATGCTGCGCGCCTCCACTTGTGGGCTCGCGCTCGCGCTGTTGGCGATCGCGGATAGTGCATCGGCGTCCAGCGCCCCTGCGCCATCGTCGCCATCGGCTCGCACCGCGGCGGCATCCGCGTTACCCCCGGGGTTGAACTGGGACAGCCCCTTGATCGTCAGCTCGCCCGGCGAACTCAACAGGATGCTTTCAGCGCGCATCTCGTTTTCCACCGAGATGGATCCCTTGGCGTAGCCGATCAGCTCGCCGGAAATATTGCGGGTCAGCCCACCGAACACCAGGCTCGAGGGCGGAGCGGTGTCGAAGGAGCGACGATCGTAAAGCGACTCCGCGTCGCTGTAGCCAAGCGCCCCCATCAGGGCATCACGGATCTTCTTCTGGTTGGCATCGTTTTCATCGAAGGCAACGCCGTAGCTGTTGACCACGGTGATGCGCGGCTGGCCATTCTGGGCGTCGGGATCCCCCTCCACCGTCAAGCCGGCACTCACGCTCGCGTTGATGGCGTCGATCTCGGCGCTGGAAGCCACCTGGGTCAGGTTCAGGTAGAGCCCCCCGGTAACCTGGGGAATCTCGATATCGCCCAGTACCATGCGCGAGGGCGCCTTGTTGAGGATGGTGATGCTGGCGTCGGTGGGCGCCTCGACATGGCCGCTGCCACTCAAGTCGTCGGCGTAGACGTAGACCGCCCCCGCCTGGGCCCAGACGTCATCCAGGGTGATGGTCAATTCGTCCACCCGACTGACGATCAGCTGGCCGTTGACCTTCTCGCCGTAGCCTTCATCTACCAGGGCCTGCTCGATGCGCGCGATCTCGCCCTGATAGAAGTCGACCAGCCGAGTATTGCCGGAGTTGCGATAGACGTTGTATGCCTCGCGAATGCGTTGAAGCTCGTCGACCAGCCCGCTCTGTCCCGGAGTGACGCTCACCGCGAAACCAATATCGTCATGGCCGGCTTCAGCCACGATATAGTTGCCACTATTGGCCACCTTGGCCGCCAGCTGGTCCTCGAGGGCAGCCATTTCGGCTTCTTTCTGGGTGCGCTCGGCGGGCGTCAGGCTGGTGCTGTTGAGCGCTTCTGCGAGGGCATTGATGCGCGAATTGAGATCCGCGATGTCTTGCTGTTCCTGCGTTACATCGATCACCCCGAGCACCAGCGTCTTGTGGCGCCCCAGGCCGGTTTCCACCCGGCCGTCGATGATCACATCGGCGTCGGCATCGGTCTCGACATCGCCGTCCACCAGCTGAGCGCCGCCACTGCCGAGAGCTGCGTCGATGGCACTGCCCACCGCCGACAGCCAGTTGACGCCCTTGGCCCGCGCCTCCATGTCACTGAAGCCAAAGCGCTCGGTAAACAGCAGGATATCCCGCGCACCGATGACCTCGGCCCCGCTTGCCACCTCGATGCGGTTGGTCTGTTCCATCTTGGCCAGGGCGTTGAGATCATCGATCGGAATGATGCTGCCGGCGAAGCTGTCGAGCACCGCGCTGACCGCGTAGCGATCTCGCTCGCCCTGGGCACTGCCGCCGGCCACGATATCGATATTGCCAAGCGCTGACACCTTGGCACCACCGCGCACGGTGACCCTGTTGTCCGGGGTCACCACCACCTTGGCGCTGCCCACCCCGACGGTGGCCGCGCCATAGGTATCCATCAGCAGGGTCGCCGCCAGGTCGCCGCCGCCACGGGCCGACATCAGCAGTTCGCCCTGGCTGACCAGCTCGGCGTTGCTCTTGATCTCGACACTGGCGGCCAGATTGGTGGTCAGAATGTCCACCGTGATACCGGCGCCGGAGGCCAGGCCGCCGGCGGTCAGGTTGACCTTCTCCTTGAACACCACCTGGTTCTTCGCCGCCAGGCGCAGATCGCCGTCACTGGCGTGCAGGTAGGCATCTTCGCCGACCACCACCCGGGTATTCAGATCGAGACGGGCAACGCTGGAGGCACCGGCGCCGGCCACCGCACCACCGGCCACCCCGCGGATATTGCCATCGTCGGTGCCTGCCAGGCGCTGCTTGTCCAGCCGGGTATCGCTGAATACGTC
>DJIP01000178.1:1527-1654 GCA_002433675.1 Halomonas halophila | reverse complement strand
GTTCTTCGCCGCCAGGCGCAGATCACCGTCACTGGTGTCCAGGTCGGCACCCGCGCCGACCACCACTCGGGTATTCAGATCGAGACGGGCGACGCTGGAGGCGCCGGCGCCGGCCACCGCACCACCG
>DJIP01000178.1:0-1380 GCA_002433675.1 Halomonas halophila | reverse complement strand
AGTAGCGCGACTCGGCGCCGCTGCCGGCGAACACGCCCCCGGAGACACTTAAGATGCGGGCGTCGACGTCGAAGTTCTGATCGGCGTGCACGGTCAGCAGGCCGCTGTTGCCGGCAGCCTTCACCAGCAGCAGTTCGCCGGCGCCGATCAGCGCCTCGGTGGTGGCATGCTGGGTGACGTGGGTGGCGGCGCCGGCGCCGGCGGCCACACCGCCACTGCCGGCCAGGGCGTCGAGGGTCGCTTCCAGCTGCCCGTTCGCACGGACGTTGGCGTCTCCGGCGAGGATGCCATTGCCGCTGCCGATGCGTGCGCGACTGACGGTGCGCTGATCGATGGTAACCTTGGCGGCACCCGCCGCCACCAGGCCGCCGACGATGCTGCTGGACTTGCCAGACAGCCGCGAGATCAGGTCGCTGGTGACGTCCAGCCGCCCGGCGATGGCAATATTGGTGCTCTCGCGCAGGCTGCCGCTGCCGTCCTCCAGGGAGGTGTCGGCGATCTCTGCCACCACCTCGGTGCTGTCCTTGAGCGTCACCAGGGTCGCGTCGACACCCAGCAAGGCACCACCGGCGGACCCAAGGGCCTCGCCAATCAGGCTCTTGCCAGCTGTCAGGGTGTCCATGGTCGCGGTGACGGCCATGGAGCCGGCGGTGATGCGGGTATCATGGGCCGCGCTGGAGCCAGGCGTGCCGACCCGCGCCAGCACCTTGGCCTTGAGCTCCCCTTCGACCACCGAGACACCGATACCGACACCCGCCGCCACCGACACTCCCAGCGTCTTGATCTGTACCGCAGGCGTCAGACTGGCGTTGATGGTCAGGGCGTCGGACAACGAGATCCGTGCGCCATCGCCGATCCACGCCTGCACCTCCTGGGACAGGGTCACCAGGGCCACGTTGGCGCTGCCGCCGGCCATCCCGGCGGCCACCGCCACCACCTCCAGCGCTACCCGATCGATACTAGTGGCCGAGACGTTCAGCGAACCGACGCTCTGGTTCTCGCCCACCCTGGTATACTCGCCGACCCAGGCCCTTGTCGCACCGCTGATCTCCACGGTGCCCACCGACACGCCCGCGGCCACCAGGCCGATGGCCCCACCTGCAGCCCTCAGTGAATAGTCGCGATCGGCGCTGGCCATAATATCGACGCGATCCGCCGCCTTGATCAGGGTGCCGCCATCGCCGCTCGTGGCGCCTTCCAGCGAAGCAAGCTGCTGGGTGCGATCCAGCAGGATGGCCACCTGGCCACCCACCGCGATGCTGGGTGCCGCCGAACCACCGTAGGCGCTGATCGACACCTCACCGTCGTAGTCGCTCGCCACCTGAATGGCGTCCGCCGCTTCCAGGGTCGAGCCTCGGCCCACCTGGGCGGTCACCGCCC
>DJIP01000292.1 GCA_002433675.1 Halomonas halophila | reverse complement strand
GGGCATGCAGGGATCCAGCAGGTTATGGCCATTGACCCAGACGCTACCGGCGTCGATTTCGGGGATCAGGCGATGCACGGCGGCGAGGTCATTGGACCAGATGCTGGCGGCCAGGCCGTAGGGCGTGTCATTGGCCAGTTCGATCAGCTCGTCGAGTTCGCGGAAGGTCTGGACCACCACCACCGGGCCGAAGATTTCTTCCTGGACACAACGGCTCTGCTGGTCGAGGCCGGTGATCACCGTCGGCTCCACGAAGAAGCCGCTGCTGCGACCCGTGCCGCCACCGGTGGCGATGGTGCCGCCCTGCTGACGGGCGCTTTCGATATAGTCGAGCACGCGGCTCTGCTGCTTGGCCGAGACCAGCGGCCCCAGGGTCGCGTCCGACTGGGTACCCGGCGCCAGCACCAGGGCTTCGGCCTGGGCAGTGAGCGCCTCGACGAAGGCGTCGTGGGCCTCTTCGTGCACATAGATGCGCGAGCCGGCGGTGCAGACCTGCCCCTGATTGAAGAAGATCGCCTGGGCGGCGCCGGCGGCGGCAGCCTCGATGTCGGCGTCTTTCAGCACCATGACCGGCGACTTGCCGCCGAGCTCCAGGGTGGTACGGGTCATGTTGTCCACCGCCGAGCGGGCAATCAGCTTGCCTACCGGCGTGGAGCCAGTGAAGGCCACCTTGGCGATGCCGGGGTGGCCCGCCAGGGCCGCGCCCGCCTCATGACCGTAGCCGGTGACGACGTTGAGGGTGCCGGCGGGAAAGCCGACCTGCTCGGCCAGCTCGGCCAGCATCAGGGCGCTCAGCGGGGTGTCTTCGGCAGGCTTGAGCACCACGGTACAGCCTGCCGCCAGCGACGGGGCGATCTTCCAGGCGGCCATCAGCAGCGGAAAGTTCCAGGGGATGATGGCGCCGACCACGCCGATGGGTTCGCGGCGGGTGTAGGCCACCAGCTCGCGTTCATCGGGGACGGACGGGATCGAAGGCGTCATGGTGCGACCTTCGATCTTTGTCGCCCAGCCGGCGGTGTAGCGCAGAAAGTCCACGCTCAGGGCGACGTCCATATGGCGTGAAAATGTGATCGGCTTGCCGTTGTCGAGGGTCTCGAGCAGCGCCAGCTCATCGGCTCGTGCCTCCAGTGCGTCGGCCAGGGCCAGCAGCAGCATCTCGCGGCGACTGGGACGGACCTTGCGCCAGGACCGAAACGCCTGTGCCGCTGCAGCGACGGCTTGATCGATGTCCTCGCCTGAACCCTTGGGCACTTGTGCCAGCGGCTCGCCGTTGGCCGGGTCAATCACGTCGATGACTTCGCCTCCGCTGGCGTCGACCCAGCGACCGTTGATGAACATGCGGCGCGGTGTGGCGAGCCACTGCCGAAGGCGGTCGGATGGTAGAGCGGTATCGGTGTTTGTCATGGTTGTTCTCCGAAGGTGAACCAGCGTTATGATGGTGTCAGGGAGGCGTCTTCAGGCGGCTCCTGTCAACCTGAGTAGCAAGGCGCGTGCCAGCTTTGGCGAAAGAATAATCACAAAGGAAAACAGCGGGTTGTAGCCTTTGTCTTTGAGTCGGTCGTGGGCTTCGCGAGGCTGCGACAGGGTGCTGTCGCAGAATGCGACAGCCCGGCTCGAGATAGGAATCGGCGCGACGGCCTCGGTGGTGGCCCTGTCGCACGAGTACGCACCCGCAGGAGTCTCCCATGCCCCGTTCCGCCGTCAGATCCCCCGACGTTATCCGCCAGGCCCGACACCTGCTGCGTCAAGGCACCGTCGCGATGGACATGCTCGATCCCTGTATCGGGCGCTCCTGGCAGCGTTGTCTGGCCCAGGGCGTATTGCCCGGGGGGACGCACGAGATTCCGCGCTTGAGCCAGACAGAGCTGAAGGACCTGCGCGAGTCCCACGACACACTGCTTAAACTGTCGGACCCGCTGCTGGCAGCGTTGGCCGGTGAGCTCAAGGATTGCCAGCTGGTGCTGACGTCCCGTGATGCCACCGTGCTCAAGACCTGCGGCCGGCGGTACTCGCTGGAACCTAGGCTGGATATCGCCGCCGGCATCCAGCTCGACGAGCGCTGGTTCGGTACCAATGCGCCAGCGGTGGCGATGTTCGAAAAGGCGCCGGTGCTGGTCCGCTCCAGCGAGCATCTGTTGTTCCCTGACAACCCGGTGTCCTGTGTGGCGGTGCCTCTGCTCGATCCGGACGAGCATTGTCTGGGCATCCTCGATCTGACCTTCGATGCCAGTTTCCTGTATCCCGAGCACTACCTGGGGCGACTGGAACAGGTGGCAAGAGCACTCAAGCGCGACATGTTCGTGCAACGCCATGCTGCCCACTGGATACTGGAGCTCCAGGGCGACGTCATGGCCTTCGATGGCAGCTGTGCTGCGCTGCTCGCCATCGATGACGACGGTGTCATCAGTGGACACGAGCGTCAGACGATCGCGATGCTGGGCGTTGAAATCACTCAAGGAACCGACATCGAGGCGCTGCTTGGCCAGCCCTGGGCAAGGCTCAAGCGCCAGTGTCGGGACGGCGCCGAACTGCTGGCGATCCAGTCGCCCTCGGGGACCCGGATGGCGAGGCTACACGCACCACGCCGGTGGCGTGGGGCTGTGGCGGCACTTGGCCGCTCTACCTCCGCCAGCGTGGCCGTCGAAAAAAGTGGACGCGTTCGACCGGGTCTTGACTGTCTGGTGGCGGGCTGGGACCCGCAGCAGGCCAGAGAAGCCTGGCGTGCGGTCCGCGTGCTGAAGGCTGGCCTGCCAGTGCTGCTGCAGGGGCCGACCGGCAGTGGCAAGGAGGTCCTGGCGCGTGGGCTGCACGAAGAGACCGGCGCGCAAGGCCCCTTTGTCGCGCTCAACTGCGCGGCAATACCCGAGAGCCTGATCGAAGCGGAGCTGTTTGGTTATGCCGAAGGCGCCTTTACTGGCGCGCGCAAGGGCGGCTATCGCGGTCGTCTGCTCGAGGCCAACGGGGGCACCTTGTTGCTCGACGAGATCGGGGATATGCCGCTGTCGCTGCAGGCTCGCCTATTGAGAGTGCTGCAGGAAAAGGTGGTGACACCGCTCGGTGAGCATCGCGAAGTGCCGGTGACCGCCGCCATCGTCGCGGCCAGCCACCGACATCTGGAACTTGAGGTCGCGTCGGGAAACTTTCGTGAGGATCTCTTCTATCGTCTGGAAGGCGTGGTGGTGGAGCTGCCGTCGCTGGCGCAACAGTCGTCGCTGGTCGAGCAGATCCACGAGCTTTGGCAGCGCCTCGAACGGCAGTATCAGCGAAAGGTAGCGCTCGATGGGGTGCTTTTGGAGCGCCTGGCCGACTATCCCTGGCCAGGAAACTGGCGGGAACTGCGGCACTGTCTGGAAACGGCCCTGGTGGGGCTGGAACCTGAAGCGTCACGGCTCGACCTCGAGGATCTATCACCTCGCTGGCAGCGAAAACTCAAGGATGTCATGCCGGGGAGTCTTGGGCAGAGCACGCCAGTGCCGGCGGCGGCTGAACCTTCGGACCTGGCGATCCGGGAGCTGACCCTCCAGCATATGCAAAGGGCGCTGACTGCCCACGATGGCAATATGAGCGCCGCGTCCAGGGCGCTCGGGATCAGCCGTTCGACGCTTTACCGGCGCTTACAGCAGGCGCGCCGCTGACACGCGAGCAGGCGGTATCGAGCCAACCGCGCCTTCAGGCATTCTCTATCACGTCTCCCGGCAGATGCAGGCCGCCAAAACGTTGATAGAACGCAGGTCCAGGAGCGGGCAGGGGGCCTTCGGCGGTTTCCAGGTGGAGGTCGAGCCAGCGTTCGGCGCGGCGGTGAATGGCGCGATAGAGGTTGCGGGTCAGCTGCAGGGCATTGCGCCCCTCCCAGGCGGTGGGCAGCAACGCCTCTGGCAGCTGGGGGTCGCGCAACTGGACCTTGCGATACTCGTGGATCAACAGGGTGCGAGCCATGAAGGCCTGCTGGTCGCTCAGATCATCATGCTGGGACAGCGCTTGCCAAAGCGGACGGAAGCGGTCAAGAAAGTCGCTGTAGTGGTCGGCCAGTTCGTTCAGGTTCCAGCTTTCGTGGACCTGACGACGGATGGCTTTGGGTGCCACCGGTTCCATGGGTTCGGTGCGCATGATCACCGGTGCTTCTGTGATTTCTATCTCGTTAAGCGCCGCGTTGACCTCGGCGGGCAACATGCCGGGGTGCGCCAGCACCCCCGGCCCGAAGGCGCCGAAACCAAGCCATTCGAGTTCCTCGCGCAGGCGCTGGCGCTCGGCGGTCTCCAGCGGCGCGAGCAAGACCAGGGTCCAGTGGCCGGACCAGTCGTCCTGAAGACCGTGGTAGACGCGCTTGAAGGCCTGGTCGAAGCGTCGTCGTCCAGCGCCGCTCAACCGGTAGTAGCTGCGTCGCCCGACCTTGTCGCCCTCGAGCCAGGATTCGTTGGTCAGACGGTAGACCGAGGTCCGGACCAGGCGTTCATTGATGCCGAAGGGCGCGAGCAGCTTGAACAAGCTACCGAGCCAGACGGTCCCGCCTCGGGGTACGATGGCATCACCGTAGAGTGTAATGATCAGTGAACCAGCCCGGATGGGCCGCTGCTGCAGGAAGTTCTCGACCAGCTGGTCGACGGTGGTGCTGGCAGTCATGGTGATCGCGGTCCAACGTGGTGGATGTCGTTGACGTGATACCCGGAGTCTACCCTTTGGCAGCATTCATGTGTTGGCTTGTCGGCAAGGTCTTGGGCGAATGTCTACAGTGGTGCGCCGATTCGTAAGGCTGTTACCGGCGCCTGCCCGATCACCCGCCTGTCCGACAGCGTGCTTGCGCACGCACAAGGAGCGCGCCGAGCGAGGGCTCGATAGGCGGATGGTCCGAGTCACCGCCCGCGTGTGTATCTTGTCATCGGCGCAAGGGCTGGCACACTTTTACACAATCCCCGCATCCAGTCCCGCCGCCAGGGTCATGGCGAGTTCTTCCACCTGGCCGATGAAGCCATCCTGCCATTCCCCCCTCAGCACCAGTGGTGCCTGGACCCATTTCCAGCGCAGGCCGGTGACGATGCCTTCCACCGCCCGCTGCGTGCCGGTGCCGTCGTGACCCGCGCGGATATACAGCGCGCAGGGCAGTCCCTGGGTGTGTTCCAGCACGGGGTAGTAGCTTCGATCGAAGAAGTCCTTGAGGGCACCGCTCATGTAGCCGAGGTTCTCGGTGGTGCCGAGCAGGATGGCGTCGGCCTGCCTGACATCCTCGGGGCCGGCGTCAAGCGGCGCCAGTACCTGGACGTCCACGCCATCGATGTCCGGATGGCGGGCGCCACGCTCAGCCGCGTCCCGTAGTGCCAGGGTGTTGGGCGAGGGCGCATGGGCGACGATCAGCAGACGTTTCATGCAGGGCTCCGGCAAGGCTGGTGCGAGGATGGCGGCTCGAACGGCGAGCGACGGATCGGTGCGTCGATCTACCGGCTGCCCCCTTGAAGCCATGGGGGATCATCATCATGTCAAAGACATGCGGGTTTGACAGCCCGGGGCGACTCGTCAAGGCTGGACATAGCTACCGTGGCGAAATATCGCCCTGCGGTGGCCACACAATCACGCAGACGCCCTTTGCAGATTCCGAACCACTTCGATCCAGGGAGGATATCACCATGCCCTTTGCGCTTTCTTCGCTCAGAGTGACCAGCTCCGCCTTCGATAATGACGGCGCCATCCCCGCGCGGCACTCTCAGGAGGCAGAAGACCTGTCTCCGGCGCTGGCCTGGGACGGCCTGCCCGAGGATACCCGGTCGGTGGCGGTCATCTGTCACGATCCCGATGCGCCGCTGGTCCAGAAAGGCTGCTACGGCTTTGTTCACTGGGTGCTCTACAACCTGCCGGCGTCCCTCTCCTCGCTGGAGGAGGCCTCCGAGCAAGGCACCCGAGGAACCAACGACGCCGGTAATCTCGGCTACAACGGGCCGATGCCGCCGGAAGGTCATGGCGTGCACCGCTACTACTTCTGGGTGCTGGCGCTGGACACCGAGACGACCCTGCCGGAGGGACTTGGCATGAATGAACTGCTGTCCGAGGTCGAGCCGCACCTGCTCGGCATGAATCGGCTGGTGGGGACCTATCAGCGCGACGCCTGAGTCGAGTCGGCCAAGCGCCGGACATGATGCCCTGAAGCCCGTTCTTGACGGGCTTCTCGTTCAAGGATGACGCCCATGTACGAGTGGATTTCTGCCCACAAGGATGTCTTGCAGACGCTGGCCAGCATCGGCTCCTTCATGATCTGGCTGATCTATGCGCAGCTTCTGTACTTTGGCTTTCGCCGCCAGCGTCGACCCCGCCTGATCATCAATCGCGGCAAGCGCAAGAACCTGGATGCGCTGTGTGTTATCAGCAACATGAGCGCCGAGCCCATCTATCTGCAACATATCATGATGACGCTGGAGACCTCGGAAGGGGACTGGACGCTGGATGTCAGTGATCACGAGGCGGATCTCGATGACGACGAAGACCAGCAGGAAGCCGGTCACAACGCCAGCCATTGTACCCACCAAGGGCCGCTGGACAGCGGTGGCTTCGTTCATATCGGTTCCTTCAATGCCTTGAAGGAACGTATCACCACCATCGCCGACATTGACGAGTCACGTGATGGGCTGGTGTTCAAGGCCGTCTGTGTGCGAGTGATCGGCACCTACTGTTCGGAGAACCTGCCTATCGGTGCCGAGCGCCGTTTCGTGTTCCACCAGAGCAAGGATTCCTGCACCCTGGTGCCCGAGACCTGGGACACTCTGCAGTTCAGTACTCGGCGTCAGCGCCGGGCCCTCAAGGCCGATATCAAGCGTATCCATGAACGCCAGGCCCAAGGCGAGGGGGAAAAGGCGGAAAAGGAAGACAGCGCCTGATGAGGCCCTCCTTCCAGCGGACGACTGGCAAACCAGCGGCGGGCGGAGTACTGTCTTCGCTTTTCCCACCTGCGAGAGCGTCATGAGCGACCTGCCTCCCTGTCCCGCCTGTCAGTCCCCCTATGGTTACGAGGATGGCCATTCTCTGGTCTGTCCCGAGTGCGGCCATGAATGGTCATTGAACGCCGAGCCCGATGAGAGCGGTGATCAGGTGCGCGATGCCCACGGCAATGTGTTGAGCGACGGCGACAGCGTCACCGTAATCAAGGATCTGAAGGTCAAGGGGTCTTCCTCGGTGGTCAAGGTCGGCACCAAGGTGAAGAACATCCGCCTGGTCGACGGTGATCACGATATCGACTGCAAGATCGATGGTATCGGCGCCATGAAGCTCAAGTCGATGTACGTCAAGAAGGCCTGAGAGCGCCGCCCGAGGCACCAGTGAAGGAGCGAACGCCAGCGCTTGGAAAGCGTTGGCGTTCTTTTACGCTCGATTCGACTTGGTCAGTGTGCGGCGTTGTGGACTCAGGCCAGGCTTGCCCCCACAAACAGCGTCACCGCGGTGATACCCAGGGTCATCAGGATATAGGGCAGCGCCCACTTGACGAAACGCTCGTAGGGTATCTTGGCAAGCGCCAGTCCGGCGACCAGGTGGGCGGCGGTGGGCGCGAACATGTTGATCCAGCCGCTGGCGGACTGGAAAGCAGTGACCACCAGCTCGCGATCGACGCCCGAGAAGTCGGCCAGTGGCGCCATCAGCGGCATCGACACCGTGGCCAGCCCCGAAGTCGACGGGATGAAGAAGCTCAGCACGATGTGGACCACGTAGGCCACCACCACGAACAGACCCGAGGACAGGCCGGCTACCGCCCCTTCGGCCCAGTTGAGGATAGTGTCGATGATCACGCCATTGTCCATCACCACATAGATGCCGCGTGCCACGGCCACCACCAGGGCCACACCGATCAGATCCTTGGCGCCATCGAGGAAGGTCTCGATGAAGTCGGATTCGGACTGACGGTTGATCAAGGCGATCAGGATCGCGGCACTCAAGAACAGGGTCGAGAGCTCGTCGAACCACCACCACAGGGTCGGGAAGGCGGTGATCCCCATGTCCTCCCAGGGCACGACGCCGTAGACCATGATCCCGAAGGTCATGAAGAACACCGTCATGGTCAACTTGTGGCGCAGGGTGAAGGCCTGGGGCGAGGCTGCCTCCTTGGTCTGAGGGTCGGTCGCCAGATGCAGGTCCGCCAGTACCGAGCGTTGCGGATCGCGCTTGACCCGCGCGGCATAGCGCATCACGAACCAGATGGCGAGCGACACCAGGATCACGAACTGCACGAGTCTGAGCGTGATGCCAGCGCCGATCGGCAGGCCGGCGAAACCCGAGGCGATGCCGGTGGCGAAGGGGTTGACGGTGGAGGCCAGCACACCGGTGCCGGAGCCCAGCAGGATGATGCCTGCGGCCACCATGCGATCATAGCCGGCGGCGGTGATGACCGGAAGAATGATGGCCCAGAAGGCAACCGTTTCCTCGGCCATGCCATAGGTGGACCCGCCAAGGGCAAACAGCATCATCAGTATCGGTATCAGGTATTGCTCGCGCCCGCCAAAGCGCTCGACCACCGCGCCGATCCCGGCATCCAGGGCGCCCGAGCGCATCGTCACCGCCAGGAAGCCTCCAATGACCAGCACGAACAGGGCCACGTCCACGGCCTTGTGGAACCCCTGGATCGGTGCCACCAGCACATCCAGCGGCCCTTGTGGGGTGCTTTCCAGCACCTGGTAGGTGCCGGGAATCGGCAACAGGCGGCCGTCGCCCTGATAGTCGAGTACGTCGCTGGCAGCAATGACCTGATCGCTGCCTTCCACATGGTAGTCGTACTTGCCGGCGGGCATGACCCAGGTCAGCACCGCCACCAGCGCGGTGATCAAGAAGAGCAGGGTATAGACCGTCGGCATGCGCAGGCCGCTGCGCCGTCTGGAGGAGGTCGCTTGCGTTTCCATCTCGGTTTCCTCGTTTCAAAAGATCATGGTGTAGGCTCTTTTGTTGTCGGTGTGATCAGGGACAGGCGGCCCTCGTGCGACCGCCTGATTTCGAGTCTACGGGCCTCGGCAGTCTGTCGGGACTTGGGTCGGCGCAATGCTTGATCCGCTGCAAGGGTGACGAGGATGCGGCGGGATGAGAGGTAAATTTGCTGGCCTGGCTCAAGAAACGAGACGACGCCAATGTTTCACCACACACGCCCTCGCAGCGCGACGGGACACGCGCAGGCTGGTCGTGTGCGAGGCGGAAGGGTATGGAGCAGGGGCGGTTGTAAGGGCGGCCAAGAGGTCGGCCGGACCTGCCGCAACCGAGAGACTGGCGTCAGGGGATGGCCAGGGGCCCGGTGTTGCAGCCCCTGGCGAGTTCGCGGATAACGTCGAGATCAGCCTTCGAAGTTCCAGGTCAGGCGGGCGTTGATGCGACCCTCGCGGCTATCGGTCTCGAGGTCACGATCGCCGATGGGCTCGGCGTATTCCAGGGTGAGGCCGTACAGACGTCCTTTGCCCAGGCTGACGCCGGCCGCCGCCGA
>DJIP01000030.1 GCA_002433675.1 Halomonas halophila | reverse complement strand
GATGGCGCGTTCGCCGAGTTCCTCTCCGACCTCGCCTTTCCAGTGGTCCCATACCTTGTGGGTGGCCTCGTTGAAGGCGGCCAGGTCCTCGTCGCTGGGGGCGATGATCTCGACGTTCTCCTCGCGCACCTGGGGCCAGTACTCGTTGGGATAGATATCGTCGTTGCAGTGGCTGATGAAGTTCTCGTCGTACCAGCGGGCGGCATCCTCGAGGATCGTACGACTATCGTCGTCGAGGCTGTCCCAGCGGTCACGCAGCATGAAGGGAGCGACCGAGAAACCGGTGATCGGCAGCTGGTAGCAGACGTCCACCTGCTCCTGCAGGCTGCGTCCGATGATGGTGGAAATATTGAACACGCCGGCGTCCACGGTGCCGCGTTGCAGCGCCATGTAGGTCTCGGACGAAGGAATGCGCACCGCACCGATGTCGTAGGCCTCCAGCGCGGAGGTGGCCTCGAAGCTGACCACCCGGACCTTCTTGCCACGAATGTCCTCGAGGCTGCGCACCGCGTTGTCCTGGGTGCTCCAGATGTATTCGGGCTCGAGGATGCCGCCGCCGGAGGTCAGCATGTAGAGGTTTTCCTTGGCCAGCTCCTCGTTGATCAGGTCGAACAGCGGGCTGCCCTGACGCAGCCGCTCAGGGTGGCGGTACAGCTCGCCGACGACGCCGGGCAGCCCGGTGATACCGAGAATCGGCAGCGAGCGGGTGATGTAGGAGGTGGTGTGGAACATGAAGTCGATATTGCGCGAGCGCAGCGCGGGCAGCTGTTCGTCGGCCTTGAGCAGCTGGCCCGAGTCGTAGAAGTCGACCTCGAGCACGTCGCCGCCGTTGTCGCGCAGGTAGTCGACGAAGCCGGCGGAGCCGTAGGTCAGCGCCTTGTAGGACGGCGGCAGGTAGGTCACGCCGGTGAAGGTGGTCGCGGCGCGAGCATGGCGCGGCATCAGCGCCTGGGGGCCCAGCAGCGAGGCCCCGGCGGTGGCGAAGGCGGTGGTCTTGAGCAGTTGGCGGCGGGTCAGGGTCATGGCGAAATACTCCATCTTGTCGTTGTCGTCGTTGGCCCCGGAAAAGGGGGCTTGTGCACCGGGGCGTGGGAGCCAGGGAGCAGCATCAGTGCATCAGGCTCGGTAGCCACAGGCTGATGCTGGGGAAGAACACGAACAGCATCAGCACCAGGAACTGCACCGCCACGAAGGGCAGCGCACTCTTGATGATCTCCTCCACCGACAGCTCCGGGCAGACGCCCCTGAGCGCGTAGAGGTTGAGCCCCACCGGTGGGGTAATCACCGCAATCTCCAGGTTCAGCACCATGACGATGCCGAACCACAGGGGGTCATAGCCCATGGCCTGGATCAGCGGCAGCAGTACCGGGGTGGTGACCACGATCAGCGAGACCGCGTCGACGATCATGCCGAGCAGGATCAGCAGCAGCATGACCGCCAGCAGGATCGCCCAGTCCGGCAGGCCCGAGGCGGTCAGCGATTCGGTCAGCAGCTGCGGCACCCGCACCATGTTGAGGTAGTCGCCGAAGATCTTGGCGCAGCCGATGATCAGCAGGATGGCGCCACTGACTCGTGCGGTGCTGGCCAGGATGCGGCCGAAGGAGGCAAGCGTCAGGCAGCGGAAGATCAGCGCGGCGATCACGAAGGCGCCAAAGGCGCCGATGCCGGCGGCCTCGCTGGGGGTGGCCAGCCCCGAGTAGATCGAGCCCAGTACCACCAGCACCAGCAGGGCGGCGTGCCAGATGTGGGCAAGGCTGGCGAAACGCTCGCGCCAGCTGAAGCGCTGCTCGACGCTGGGCGCTTCCTCGGGCTTCAGGCTCACCCGGATAAAGATGTAGAGCGACAGCGCCAGGGCCAGCACGACGCCGGGGACGATGCCGCCGATGAACAGGTCGGCTACCGATACGCTGGCCACGGCACCATAGATGATGAAGGGCACGCTGGGCGGGATCAGCATCGCCAGGGCACCGGCGCTGACCACCGCACCGGCGGCCAGGGAGCGGCTGTAGCCGCGCTCGAGCATCTGCGGCACGGCGATCGAACCGACCGCGGCGACCCCGGCCAGGCTCACCCCGGACACCGCGCCGAACACCGCCGAGGCGCCCACCGAGGAAATCGCCAGGCTACCTTTGAGCCAGTGCAGCCACCGCACCGCCGCCTGAAACAGGTTGCTGCCCACCGGCGTCGCGCCGAGCAGGTTACCCATCAAGATAAACAGCGGCAGGGCGATCAGTTCGAAGGCGTTGAGCTGGCCGAACAGTGACGATGGCGCGAAGAAGAACGCCATGGAGCCCCGGGCCATGTACAGGCCGGCGAGCCCGGCCAGCCCCAGGGACAGAAATATCGGCAGGCCGACGGCGATCAATACGATCAGCAGCGCCAGGACGAGAAGGGGTTCCATGCAAGAGCCTCTAGGTTGTTGTTGTCGGCAGAGCGGCCGCTAGGCGGCGGTGCTAGATCACGCTGTCGTTGCGCAAGGCATCGATGCTGTCCTGGTCGAGTTCCAGCCAGTCGCCAAGCACCGCCTCGGTGTGCTCGCCCAGGGCCGGGCCGACCTGGCGCACCTTGCCAGGCGTCTGCGACAGCCTCGGAAAGACGTTCTGCATCGGCAGCGGCTTGCCGTGGCGGTCCGGCACCTCGACGATCGAGCCGCGCTCCTTGATGTGCTCGTCTTCGAGCATGTCCTTGGCGGTGTAGACCAGGCCTGCCGGTACACCCGCGTCGGCCAGCAGATCGACGATTTGCTGGGCGTCGTGGTGGGCGGTCCAGGCGGCGATCAGCTCGTCGATGGCCTGCTGGTTCTCGCCGCGCGCACGATGGTCGGCATAGTCCGGATGGTCGGCCAGGGTGGGCTGGCCCATGGCCTCGCACAGCCGGCGGAAGACGGTGTCCTGATTGGCGCCGATGATGACATCCCGGCCGTCCTTGGCCGGATAGGCGTTGGACGGGGCGATCTTGGGCAGGAAGCTGCCGGCACGCTCACGAATCTTGCCGGCCCGGGCGTAGTCGGGGATCAGGCTCTCCATCATCGCCATCACCGCCTCGAAGATGGCGCTGTCCACCACCTGGCCACGTCCGGTCTTCTCGCGCTGGTGCAGCGCCAGCAACGCGCCCATGGCGCCCTGGACCCCGGCCAGGGTGTCGCCCAGCGAAATCCCCACCCTGACCGGGGGACGGTCCGGGTAGCCGCTGATGTAGCGCAACCCGCCCATGGCTTCGCACACCGCCGCGAAGCCGGCACGCGACGCGTAGGGACCGTCCTGGCCGAAGCCGGTGACCCGCACCATGATCAGCCCCGGGTTGTCGGCCGACAGGCTCTGGTAGTCCAGGCCCCAGCGCTCCATGGTGCCGGGGCGGAAGTTTTCGATCAGCACGTCTGCCTTGGCTGCCAGGCGCCGCAGCAGGTCCTGGCCCTCGGGCTTGCGCAGATCGAGGGTCAGCGACTGCTTGTTGCGGGCGATCACGTTCCACCACAGCGGTTCGCCGCTCTCGTCGGTCTGGCCCCATTGGCGCATGGCGTCGCCCTTGCCCGGTGGCTCGATCTTGACCACCTGGGCGCCAAAGTCGGCCAGTACCTGGCCGCAGGTAGGCCCGGCGATAAGCTGGCCGAGTTCGAGCACCTTGAGGTCGTCCAGCGGGAGTGAGGCGATAAGCTCGTTCATGGTGGAGGTCCGTGGTGAAAGGTCGAGGGTGAAAGATGAAGGGTGAATCGCAACAAGGGCCGCGACGGCAGGATCACGGGGGGGATGCGCTCGCGGCCGTTGAGTCGACGCTCACGTGCAGTACCCGCGCGGCCAGCAGGTGGGCACGCATCACGTTTTCCGCCCAGGCGGCGTTGCCGGCGCCGATGGCGATCAGCATCTCGCGGTGGTGCTGCATGCTGCGCTTGAGCGCCGAGCGGTCGTAGCTGGCGAAATTGCGTCGGATGATCGAGGTACGCACCACGCTCTCGAGGATCTGAGCCAGACGCTGGTTGTCACTGGCCTGGATCAACAGGCGATGGAACTCGTGATTGAGCGAGGCCAGCTCGCTGTGGCCCGCACCATCGAGGGGGGTCTCGGTCAGGGTCTCCATGCGCGAGGCCAGGTCGTCCAGATGGGCGAGGGTGGCAGCGTCGATGTGCCGGCAGGCGAGTCCCACCGCCATGGGTTCGAGTACCAGGCGTAGTTCGAACACTTCCCGAGCGTCCTTTTCGGTCCACTCGGTCACCCTGGCTCCCTGATGGGGGATGGCCTCGAGCCAGCCCTCTGACACCAGTTCCCGCAGCGCCTCGCGGACCGGGGTGCGGCTGACCTCCAGCTCCTTGGCAACCGCCGCCTCGCGCACGAACTCGAGCGGTCGATAGACGCCGTCGAGGATGCGTTGCTTGATGGCTTCATGGACCTGGGCGGTGGCCGTGCGGGCACCGCTGGCTTCGAGCAGGGGCGTCGGATTCACGAGGATATCTCTTACATTGCATGCAATCGTAAGAGTAGAGGGCTTTCTTTCCGGATGAAGTTAGACTTTTGGTCGAAATTGCATGCAGTGCGGGCTTGCCACGGCTGACGGGGCAGCCCTAGGCGCTGTCCGAAAAGTCGACGAGCGAAGGTTAGACAAGGCAAAAATTGGTGAGAAAGCGCAGTTTACGGGGTGTAAATGAGCATTTTGACCGGGCTGGCGCACCAGCCGAT
>DJIP01000159.1 GCA_002433675.1 Halomonas halophila | reverse complement strand
ACCCGCCAGGTCCAGCGCACCACCTCGGCCAGCCAACGGTCGGCCTTGCGCCCCTCGTCGCGAATCTCGAAGTGCCGCGCGATGGCGACCTGGGCCGGGTGAACCGGTGCCTCGTCTTCGCCAGGCAGGCGCAACGCCAGCGCCAGCACGCCCTCGTTGCGGCCACGGAACATCGCCAGGGCGCGGTGAGAAGGCACCTTGGCAAGCCGTTCGTCGTGTTCGAAGTAGTCAGAGAACTTGGCGCCTTCCTGCTCCTTGCCTCCGATCACGCGGCTCGACAGCTCGCCCTCGCTCCACAGTCTCTCGCGCAGGCGTCCGACCAGCTCCGGGTCCTCGGCGAAGCGCTCCATCAGTATCTGCTTGGCGCCGTCGAGCGCCGCCTTGGCGTCTTCGATCGCCGGCGTCTCGCCTTCGGCAGGCCGCAGGTAGCCCGCGGCTTCTGTCTCGGGGTCGAGGGTCGGATCGGCTAGCAGGGCATCGGCCAGCGGCTCGAGCCCCGCTTCCCGGGCGATCTGCGCCTTGGTCCGGCGCTTTTTGCGATAGGGCAGGTAGAGGTCTTCCAGGCGCTGCTTGGTATCGGCGGCCTGGATGCTGGCGGCCAGCGAATCGCTGAGCTTGCCCTGCTCGTCGATGGCCGCAAGCACCGTGGTGCGGCGCTCTTCCAGTTCGCGCAGATAACCCAGGCGCTCCTCCAGGTTGCGCAGCTGGGTATCGTCGAGTCCTCCGGTCACTTCCTTGCGATAGCGCGCAATGAACGGCACCGTCGCGCCGCCATCCAGCAGCTCGACGGTCGCGGAGATCTGAGGGGCCTTGACCGCCAGCTCTTCGGCCAGGCGGGCAATGATCTTGGCTGTAGCGTCCATGAAATCCTTGGCAATACGACGTCTGTGATCCGGCCAAGGTATCACAAAGCGCCCTTTTGCGCCGCCGCCACCCGCTGCCCGGCGTCATCCCCCGGGCAGCTTTTCGTTCAGGCCGGAACGAACTTGAGCGCGACCCCGTTGTTGCACCAGCGCAGACCGGTGGGATCGGGCCCGTCCTCGAACACGTGCCCCTGATGGCCACCGCATCGAGCGCAGTGGTACTCGGTACGCGGCCACAGGATCTTGTAGTCCACGCTGGTCAGCAGGTGGCCTTCCACGTGCTCGAAGAAGCTCGGCCAGCCGGTGCCGGAGTCGTACTTCATGGCGCTGGTGAACAACAGCAGATCACAACCGGCACAGCGAAATTCACCTTCACCCTTCTCGCCGTCGAGCGGGCTGGAACCTGCCGGCTCGGTCCCTGCCTCTCGCAGCACGTCATACTGGGCGGGGCTCAGGCGCTCACGCCACTCGCTCTCGCTCAATTCCAGCGGCTCGATATCGGGACTTGGCGAAAGCTCCAGCTCCGGGCGGGCATTGGCCACCGCCGGCACCATGCTGGCGAGGCCGCCGAGCCCGAGCAGCGCGAGGAAGTTGCGTCGTTTCATTGTAGGATCTCCTGCGTCAAGGATTGTGCTGGGTCGGTCTGCCCCTCCCCTTCCTTACACTCAATCGTCGCCGCCCATCCGGACCTTCGCCAACTATCGATGGCAAGGCGCTGGAACAAGCGCAAAAAAAGAGGAGAAGGCTATCGCCTTCTCCTCTTCTCGACCCCTGCCTCGCGGCAAGGTTCATCGCACCTTCAATCTCGTTCCTAGACCAGACTCGGGCCCGCCTTGACGATGGCTTCACTGACGCCGTCGAACTTCTTGAAGTTCTCCACGAACTTGCCCGCCAGTTCGCTGCGCTTGCGATCGTAGGCCGCCTGGTCTTCCCAGGTCTGGCGCGGGTCCAGCAGGCTGGAGTCGACGCCCGGCACCGACACCGGCACCGACAGGTTCAGGCCGTCGATGTGGCGGGTTTCCACGTCACGCAGCACGCCGGTCTGGATCGCGTGAATGATGGCGCGGGTAGTCGGAATGGAGAAACGTGAGCCGCCCTCGCCGTAGGCACCGCCGGTCCAGCCGGTGTTGACCAGGTAGACCTGGGCGTCCTTCTCGGCCACGCGCTTGATCAGCAGATCCGCGTACTCGCGGGCCGGACGCGGGAAGAACGGCGCACCGAAGCAGGTCGAGAAGGTCGCTTCCAGACCGCTGGAGGAGCCCATCTCGGTGGAGCCCACCTTGGCGGTGTAGCCGGACAGGAAGTGATAGGCAGCCGCTTCCTTGGACAGCACCGACACCGGCGGCAGCACGCCACTCATGTCACAGGTCAGAAAGACGATGGCATTGGGCTCGCCGGCGCGGTTCTCGGCCACACGCTTGTCGACGTGCTCGAGCGGATAGGCTGCACGGGAATTCTGGGTCAGGCTGTCGTCGGCGTAGTTCGGCTCACGACGATCGTTGAGCACCACGTTCTCGAGGACGGTACCGAACTTGATGGCGTTCCAGATGACCGGCTCGTTCTTTTCCGACAGATCGATGCACTTGGCGTAGCAGCCACCCTCGAAGTTGAACACGGTACCGACGCCCCAGCCGTGCTCATCATCGCCGATCAGGTAGCGACCCGGGTCCGCTGACAGGGTGGTCTTGCCGGTGCCGGACAGGCCGAAGAACAGGGTGGTCTCGCCGTCTTCGCCGACGTTGGCGCTGCAGTGCATGGGCAGTACGTCGGCCTCGGGCAGCAGGAAGTTCTGCACCGAGAACATGGCCTTCTTCATCTCGCCGGCGTAACGCATGCCGGCGATCAGCACCCGACGCTTGGCGAAGTTGATGATCACGCAGCCATCGGAGTTGGTGCCATCACGGCTCGGCTCACACACGAAGTGCGGGGCGTTCTGAATCTCCCACTCGTCCTTGCGTGACGGGTTGTAGGCCTCGGGGCGCACGAACATGGTGCGGCCAAAGAGGTTATGCCAGGCAGTCTCGGTGGTCACACGAACCGGCAGGTAGTGGGTCGGATCGCTGCCCACGTGAAGCTCGCTGACATAGCTGTCCTTCTCGCCCAGGTAGCCTTCTACTCGCTCCCACAGTGCATCGAAACGCTCTGCGTCGAAGGGACGGTTGACGCTGCCCCAATCGATCTGGGCGCTGGTGGACGGTTCGTCGACAATGAACCGGTCCTTGGGGGAGCGCCCGGTACGTTCACCCGTCTTGACCACGAGGGCGCCGTGGGAGGCCAGTCGGCCCTCGCCCTGGGCCACCGCACGCTCGATGAGCTCGGCAGTGCTGAGGTTGACGTGAACGGTAGAAGACTGCGTGGTGGTGGTCATAGGATTCCTGGGCCTTCGGCTTCTCTCTCGTGGACTGGCGCCGCCCGACAGGGTGAACGACGCAAGGGATCCGGCGAGTCGACTACGCGGTTCGACCGTCTTCTCTGACTGACGACGCGTCCGGGATCGGCGGGGATTATGGCAAAAAACCCCGAGACAGGAAATGCCCATTTTTCAAGACGTTATTGTAGTTTAATTACAACATTTCGGCCTTTTTGGTGCATTTCCTGTCATTCCACTACAAACCTGCAACCAGCGCCGCGACCACGATGACCTCGAGCCTGCCTTTCACGCCAGCGAGACGGCTCGGTCCTGGACGCTGCAACCGCTCAATGCACAGTTGGGCTCTCGTCGGTGGGGTCCTCGATCAACGCTTCGACATCGGCCGCGGTGAAGGCGTAGCGGGTGTTGCAGAAGTGACACTGGGTCTCGATCGTACCTTGCTCCGCGACGATCTGACGCAATTCCTCATGCCCCAGCGACAGTAGCCCCCCAGCAATGCGCGCACGAGAACAGGTACAACCAAAACGTAGCGCCTTGGGCTCAAAGGTACGCAGTGGTTCCTCATGAAACAGTCGCATCAGCAAAGTTGCCGCATCCAGTTCCAGCAATTCCTGTTCGCTGAGGGTGGCAGCCAGATGGTAGGCGCGATCCCAGGCGTCGTCGTCCTGGTTGAGTGATTCGTCGGGCAGTCGCTGCAGCAGCAGGCCACCGGCACTGACACCGTCCGCCGCCAGCCACAGCCGTGTCGGCAGCTGCTCGGACTGGGTGAAGTAGGCTTCCAGGCAGCCGGCCAGACGATCATGCTCGATGCCGACGATGCCCTGATAGCGCCGCCCTTCCTTGGGGTCGAGGGTGATCACGATCTGACCCTCACCCACCAGTTCACGAAAACCGGCCTCATCGCCTGGCAGCGCCGCATCTTCGGCGAGGCGGGCGATGGCGCGAAGCTCACCACCAGGATTGGACTCCGCCATCATCAGGGAGACGTCACCACTGCCGCGCACCTCGAGGGTCATGGTGCCGTCAAGCTTGACGGTGTCGGTCAACAGAGCCACCGCCGCCAGCAGTTCACCGAGCTGGCGATTGACGGCGGCCGGATATTCGTGACGCTTGAGTACCTCGTCGTAGGCCTCGGACAGGCGTGTGACTTCGCCGCGCACGTTGGTGTCATCGATAATGAATCGCTGGATCTGATCAGCCATGAAAAACGATCTCTGATGGGCGCGCCCCGACGGGCACGCGTCTGACGAAAAGAAGAAGGGTGTTCGACAAGGGGCGCAGGAAAGGAGCGCGATGCGCGCCGTCAGGAGCCGCCCTCGCGCTGGAAGCGCTTGATATCGCGGCGCGCCCGCTTGTCGGGACGCTTGAGCGGATGCTTGAAGACCTCATTGGCCTGGCGGCGCTGATCGGCCTCGCGCTCGCGACGTTCGCGGCTCTGTTCGGTCTCCTGGTACAGCCGCCGCGCCTCCGGCGCCCCACGACGCTGCTCGCTGACCTCGAGTACCTCGACCTCCCACACGTCCCAGCCCTGAGGCGCACGTATCAACATGCCGGGGCTCACCGACTTGCTGGTCTTGGCCCTGGCGCCGTCGACCTCGACCTTGCCGCCCTCGATGGCCTTCTTGGCCAGGGCGCGGGTCTTGAAGAAACGTGCCGCCCACAGCCACTTGTCGAGTCTGACGCTATCCACGGGGAGCCTCCCGAGTCTGCGACGCCGAGGGCATGATATCGGCGAAACGGTCCAGCGCGATAAAGTCCTTGAGCGCCTTCTCCGGCCGCCGGCTGTCCGGCTGGCGGATCCCCAGTAGATGGCGAATACCGTACTCGCGAGCGCTTTCGAGCACCGCCGCGTTATCGTCGATGAACAGGGTCCGCTGGCGGTCGAAGGGTTCGATCTCGTTGAGCGCATGCCAGAACGCCTGCTCTTCCTTGGGCTCGCCGATATCGGCAGACGACACGATGGCGTCCAGATAGTCGTCAAGGCCCGTCAGCGGCAGCTTCAGCGCCAGACTCTCGCGATCGGCGTTGGTCGCCAGCACCACCCGCGGGTGAGCGCTCTTGAGCCAGCCCAGAAAGTCCAGGGCATCGCCGCGCAGGCCGATCAGATGCTGGACCTCACGCTTGAGCGCGACGATATCCACGTCGAGCTCGCGGCTCCAGTAGGCCAGGCTGTACCAGTTGAGGGTGCCCTGTTCCCGAATGATCCGCGCGCGCACCACTTCCTGGGTGGCCTCATCCAGCTTATGCAGCTCGACGTAGCGGCGAGGCAGATGCTCCAGCCAGAAATGGCTGTCGAAGTGCAAGTCCAGCAAGGTGCCGTCCATGTCCAGCAGCACGGTATCGATGGTGTCCCAATCGATCATTACCTCATCTCCAGCCATCACCGGCTCAATGCTTGTTCCACTGCGCCGGCGAACGTCCGCCGGCACCTGAGTTAACGTGTTAGTGTACCTCAAAGGCATTCGGGCTCGCAGCCCGGGCGCTTGCGCCTGGCCCCGGCCCGGTGCGGACGGCGGATGTCCCATGAAGCCGCCAACCCCGCCTGCCCCACGTTCGTTACGCTATTCGTTGCGTTATTCATTACGCGATCCACCCCCCCATCCCACCGCCCAGGAGACCCCATGGACGACAGTGCCCCGGAAAAACCCCGCATCCTCTCACGCAAGACCGTCGCCGAGAGCCGTCTGTTCCGGGTCGAGGAACTCGAACTGCGCTTTTCCAACGGCGCCGAGCGTCACTTCGAACGGTTGCTTGGCAACGGCAAGGGCATCGGCGCGGTCATGATCGTCGCCATGCCCGACCCCGACCATGTGCTGCTCATCCGAGAGTACGCCGCCGGTTTCGAGGACTATGTACTGACCCTGCCCAAGGGCGTCGTGGACCCCGGCGAAGACATCGTCACCGCCGCCAATCGTGAGCTGATGGAAGAGTGTGGCGTGGGCGCCCGGCGTATCGAACCCCTGGTCGAGCTATCCCTGTCGCCCAACTATATGCGCCAGCGCATGCAGGTCATGCTGGCAAGCGACCTCTACCCCAAGCGTCTGGAGGGCGACGAGCCGGAGCCGCTGGTGGTGGAAACCCACGCGCTGGACAGCATACCCGCGCTGCTCGCCCGGGAGGACTTCCACGAGGCCCGCGCCATCGCCGCACTGTACATCGCCCGGGACAAGCTCAAGGGCGAACAGGCCGATACCTCACTTTGGTAAGACCCACCTTGCCAACACGATCAAGGGGCCCTGACGGCCCCTTGGTCAACGTGCCTGGGTCTACTTTCCCGAGTCACGCTTGCTTGGCTAATTCGCCTCAACGCCGGGCGTGCAGTCGCCGAAGGTTGCTGTTGCCTTCCTTCAGGCGCACCCAACGCCCCTGGCGGTAGCTGTCGAGCCCCGCTTCCAGCAGCGTCATCACGTCGACCGCCTGCTCGCCGGACACCGGCGGCGGGTCGCCATGCAGCAGGGTCTGGGCGACGGCAGCGTAGAAGGCGGGATAGTTGCCCGGTTCCGACAGCCACTCTTCGCTGACCAGATCCGGCTCCTCGGCGCTGCCTCGATTGAGGGTCAATTGTCCCGGTGCATCGTCGACGCCCCAGTCTTCGCTCGGCGTCAGCCCCTGCTTGAGCCAGCCTTCCTGAGGATCGAGCCCGTAGATCGAGTAGCTGCCCTCGGTGCCATGCACCACGAAGCGAGGGCTGGGCTCGGCCACCAGCGAACTGGCCTGAAGGGTCACCCTAAGGCGGTCATACTCGAGTAGCGCCAGAAAGTCGTCGTCCACCTCGGCGCCGTCTCTGGAGGAGGCCAGCTCCAGCAGAATCGCCCGGGGCATGCCGAACAGCTCCCTGGCCTGATCGAGCAGATGCGGGCCGAGGTCGTACCAGATGCCACCACCGGGCTTGTGCTGCTCTCGCCAGCGATTGTTCACCGCCGGACGATAGCGATCGAAGCGCGAGGTGAAGGACGTCACTCGCCCCAGCCGGCCCTGCTCCAGCAGCTTGCGCACCGTCAGGAAATCGCAGTCCCAGCGACGATTGTGAAAGACGCTGAGCAGCAATTCCGAGCGGTCTGCCTGGGCGCGAAGCTGGCGCGCCTCCGAGGCCGACACCGTGATCGGCTTGTCCACCACCACGTGCTTGCCTGCCGCAAGGGCCGCCTTGGCCATGGCGTAGTGCTGCTCGTTGGGTGTGGCAATCACGATCAGGTCAACGTGGCGCACCTCGAGCAGCTCGTTGAGCTTGGCGTGCACCGTCACGTCAGGAAGGTCACGCAAGACCTTGTCGGCGTCGGAGCTGACCACCGAGGTCAGCTCGAGCCCCGGCGCGGCCTGGATCAAGGGGGCGTGGAAGGTCTTGGCAGCCATGCCGTACCCCACCAGGCCCACATTGAGTGTCTGTGTTTTCATAGCGGTCCCCATGCCTGCATCTCGCCCATCTTGTCGAGGGCTTCTTTGATCTGTCGATCCCCTGTCACGTCAGAATGACCAAATCCCCGGAAATTATCGAGTTCCGGCGTACACGCAAGCTGATTCAGTGAGCTGATCGGTCGCACTTTTTGCCGATGATGTCACCTGACCACCGGTCTCCATCAACGATGAAGGCCGGCGTATGCCGGCCTTCATCGAGCTACTCTGTGCTAAAAAGCGCAGACGTTAATCGTCAAGCTTCTCCAGATCGCGCACCGCGCCCATGTCTGCCGAGGTGGCCAGCAGGGCATAGGCCTTGAGCGCGGGAGTCACCTTGCGCAGACGCTGGATGCTCGGCTTCCAGGCATCCTTGCCGCGCTCCTGCTGGCGCTGGCGGCGCTCAGCAAGCTCGGCGTCGTCCAGCAGTACATTGATGGTCCGAGCGGGGATATCGATGCGGATACGGTCGCCGTTTTCCACCAGACCGATGGCGCCGCCGGCGGCGGCCTCCGGCGAGACGTGGCCGATCGACAGCCCCGAAGTACCGCCGGAGAAGCGTCCGTCGGTGAGCAGGGCGCAGCCCTTGCCCAGTCCCTTGGACTTGAGATAGGACGTCGG
>DJIP01000122.1 GCA_002433675.1 Halomonas halophila | reverse complement strand
CATCGCCTTGTCGAAGCGATCGCGATCCTCGGCCTTGTCGATGGTGTCGGCGTTGGCACCGATCATCTCCACGCCGTACTTCTCCAGTACGCCGTGGCGATCGAGATCCAGCGCGCAGTTCAGCGCGGTCTGGCCGCCCATGGTCGGCAACACGGCGTCAGGACGCTCGGCCTCGATGATCTTCTCCACCGCCTGCCAGGTGATCGGCTCGATGTAGGTGGCATCCGCCATGGCCGGATCGGTCATGATGGTGGCTGGGTTGGAGTTGACCAGGATGACGCGAAAACCCTCTTCGCGCAGCGCCTTGCAGGCCTGGGCGCCGGAATAGTCGAACTCGCAGGCCTGGCCGATGACGATGGGGCCAGCGCCGATGATAAGGATGCTTTTCAGGTCTGTACGCTTGGGCATGGTGCTTCCCGCAAGAAAATTGGACGATGAACCGGAGTCTGTGTCGGCGCCTTAGCGACGGCTGCGCATCATGTCGATGAAGCGGTCGAACAGCGGCGCCACATCGCGGGGGCCGGGGCTCGCTTCGGGGTGACCCTGGAAGCTGAACGCCGGACGGTCGGTACGCTCGATCCCCTGCAGGGTGCCGTCGAACAGCGAGCGGTGGGTGGCGCGCAGGTTATCCGGCAGCGTGGTCTCGTCGGCGGCAAAGCCGTGGTTCTGGCTGGTGATCATCACGTGGCCGCTATCCAGATCCTGCACCGGATGGTTGGCGCCGTGGTGGCCGTGATTCATCTTGACCGTGGTGGCACCGCTGGCCAGCGCCAGCAACTGGTGGCCCAGGCAGATGCCGAACACCGGCACTTCGGTCTCGAGGATCTCGCGAATGGCGTCGATGGCGTAGTCACACGGCTCGGGGTCGCCGGGGCCGTTGGACAGGAAGACGCCGTCGGGGTCGAGCGCCAGCACCTCGGACGCCGGGGTCTGGGCCGGCACCACGGTCAGCTTGCAGCCGCGACTCGCCAGCATGCGCAGGATGTTGAACTTGACGCCGTAGTCGTAGGCCACCACGTGGAAGGGTCGCTCAGCGCCTTCGGTGTCGGCGTAGCCCTTGCCCAGCGCCCACTCGCCCTCGTTCCAGACGTAGCGCTCGCTGCAGGACACCACCTTGGCCAGGTCCATGCCCTTGAGCCCCGGGAAGGCGCGGGCGGCCTCCAGGGCGCGCGCTTCGGCGTCGTCACCCTGGGCCTCGTCGCCTGCCACGATGGCACCGTTCTGGGCGCCCTTATCACGCAGGATACGGGTCAGCCGGCGGGTATCGATGTCGGCGATGCCCACCACGTTCTGGCTGGCGAGATAGTCCGAGAGGCTCTGGGTAGATCGGAAGTTGCTGGCGACGAGCGGCAGATCGCGGATGACGAGGCCCGCGGCGGCGATGCTTGAAGACTCGATGTCCTCGGGATTGATGCCGGTATTGCCGATATGGGGATAGGTGAGGGTGACGATCTGTCGGGAATAAGAGGGGTCGGTCAGTATTTCCTGATAGCCGGTCATGGCCGTATTGAACACCACCTCACCACTGGTCTGCCCATCAGCGCCAATGGCCGTGCCGTGGAATACACTGCCATCTTCCAGGGCCAAGATTGCGGGTTTGTTCAACGCTACGTCCTCCCAAAGCTCGTCAAGGTATCTACGACCGCCGCCATACGCCTGCCGGCGTCGACGACCTGTCGCCAGGCCATTCGGCACCGACCCGGCCCATCGTGCGTCACGCACACAAGGAGCCGGGCCGTAAAAAAGCGGGACGAAACCCGGTGTTTGACCGGTTTCATCCCGCTTGTTGTCATTCGCTCGGAATGCAGAGCCGGCACCTATGCTGCGAGAGACGTACTTAACGCTCTCGAGGCGACACTTTCATGCCCGGCCCGGCCAAAATTTTTGGAATGTTACAGCATCTGAGTCGGGCTGACTACCCCGGAACAAGCACTTTGCCATGGGCAACACCGCACCCCGACGTTGTCCGAGGCCTACAAACCTCAGTCCAGGCCCAGCACATCGGACATCCCGTAGCGTCCCGCCTCACGCTCGGCGACCCAGCGCGCAGCGCGCACCGCGCCCCGGGCGAAGGTCATGCGGCTGGACGCCTTGTGGGTGATCTCGATGCGCTCGCCTTCGGTAGCGAACATCACGGTGTGCTCCCCGACGATATCGCCGGCACGCACCGTGGCGAAGCCGATCTCCTTGGGATCGCGGGGACCGCACTGGCCTACCCGCTCGAACACACCGTGCTCCTTGAGGTTGCGATCCAGTGCCCCTGCGACCACCTCGCCCATGCGCAGGGCGGTACCGGACGGCGCATCGACCTTGTGACGATGGTGGGACTCGATGACCTCGATGTCGTAGCCCTCGTCGCCCAGCGCCTTGGCTGCGGTCTCCAGAAGCTTCAGGGTCAGATTGACGCCGACGCTCATGTTGGGCGCAAATACCGTGGGCACTCGCTCGGCATGACCGTCGAGCTCGGCCTGCTCGTCATCGGACAGGCCGGTGGTACCGATGACGATGGCCTTGCCATGCTCGGCACAGAAGGCCAGGTTGGCCAGGGTCACCTTGGGTGCGGTGAAATCGATCAGCACGTCAAAGTCATCGACGATGGCCTCGAGGGAGTCAACCGCCGCCACGCCCTGGCGGCCGACGCCGGCCAGCTCGCCCAGATCGGCGCCAGCCAGCGAACTGCCCGGCTCGACGATGCCGCCGGCGAGGATGGCATCGTCGTCCTGCAGCACGGCGTTGACCAGGGTGCGGCCCATGCGGCCGGCGACGCCGACGATGGCGATACGGGGGGCGGTACGGCTCATGCAATCTCCTGGAGAAACGAGAGTTCGAACAGACAGGCGGATCAACTTCGATACGCCAAAATGTAAAGGGGTTCGGCGCAGTATACCAACGTCGCTCCCTCTTGCCTCGCCCTGGCCTTCACGCTGACATTCCCGCCCGACAGGACCGCCCCATGCCGTTCAGAAAAATGCTCCGATTGCCCCTGATCACCACGCTGGCAGCGACCCTGTGGCTTGGCGGCTGCACCGCCCAGGTCAAGCCGACCAGCTTGCAGGGCGAGGCCCCCGCCCAGCCGGGGCTGAGCATGTGCGGCACCCTGGCACTACCGAGCCAGTGGCGCCCTATCGGAAATAGCGCCAGCGTGCCCCTTGGGGGACTCTCGGCCATGGCCTGGGACGCAGACGACAACCTGCTGCACCTGGTATCCGATCGCGGGCGGGTGCACCAGGCAAGACCAGTACTTGAAGACGGCCGGCTGGTCGACCTGCGTCCGCTCGCCAGCCATCGATTGAAGACGCAGGACGGTACTCCGCTTGAGGGCAAGGCAGCAGACGCCGAGTCGCTGGCGCTGGAGAGGGCCGATGATGGCGTCACCGGCAACACCGAACTGCTGATCGGCTTCGAGCAGGATCATCGCGTGCAGCGTTTCGCTCTCGACGGGATGCCAGAGGGGGACGCCCTTCGCTCACCGCTTACCCTTGATGCAGGTGCCAATGAAAGCCTGGAAGCGCTCACCCGGGTGCCGGGCATCGGACTGGTGGCGGGTCTGGAGTCACCGCCCGATGGCATGAGCGCGCCAAACGGCGTCAGGCACACCCTTCTGTTCAGCCTGGCAGAGAACGCTACCGACACGCGCCGGTGGCGCTACCCACTGGCCTCACCGGCCGACAGTGCCCTGACCGAGCTGCTGGCCCTGGAGAAAACTGCCACAGAGACTCCACCGCGGCTGCTGGCGCTGGAACGCGCCTTTTCTCCGCCACGCCCGCTGACCATCACCCTGAGCCTGGTGGAGCTGCTGCCACCGCCGCAAGTGCGGGTGACACGCCTGGCCAGCCTGTCCGCCGGAGAAGGCTGGCGCGTCGACAATATGGAGGGGCTAGCGCAATTGCCCGGTGGCAAGTTGCTGATGGTCAGCGACGACAACTTCAGTGCCCTGCAGCGTAACCTGCTTAGCTGCTTTCGACTGTCCGAAGAGGCGCTCTCACGATACTGAACCCATCCGCGCTATCGGCCGGCGATTTCACTCGGCCACCCTGCTTAGCGGCGGGCCACCAGCAGGTGATGATTGAAGCCGTCGGGGCCCCACAGCCAGGCTGACTCCCCATCGGTGAAACGCAGCGGCTCGCGCCTGACCTGAGAGAAGCCGACCGACTGCAGCGTTGTAACCACGGTGCGACCGGGGATCGCCACGTGGTCCACCGGCAAGACGTCGTCACCGGCACGCACCTGACCAGGCACCAGGCTCCAGGGCCGGGGCCGCTCGCCCGGGGCGACGCCTGGGTCGTAGCGATAGCTGGTCAACGCCTCAAGGCAATCCATGCGCTCCGGGTCAAGGACATAGTCGTGGGTGATATCGAGCCACACCAGCAGACCACCCGGCTTGAGCGCCTCGAACAGGTTACGGCAGGCACGGGTGAGCATGGCCTGGTGCTGGATGAAGTGGAAGGCAAAGACGCTGACCAGGGTATCGAAGGGCGCCTCCGGCAGGGCAAGCTTGCGATAGGCGTCCTCGACCCGAAAGCCGAGGCCCGGCACCTGTTGGCGTCGGTTGGCCAGCGCAACCTGGGAGGGACTGATATCGATACCCAGCACCTCTTGCGCGCCCTTGCCCATGAGTTCGGCCGCCAGCGCTCCGTTGCCGCAGCCCACGTCAAGGACACGCTTGCCAATCAGGCCTTCTTCCAGATTGAGATAGTGAAGCACGGAGCCGGTGAAGATACCGTAGCGCTCGTCGCGAGCCAGCTGGTCGTAGCGCTCGCTCAGCGCCTCGGAGAAGACGTCGTTGGCAAGGCCGCGGTCGCCAGGCTGCTGACAAGGGGAAACGGCTTGTGCGCCGAGAAGGGGGCTGGCTGACGGCATGGGGGGCTCCTTGGCATTGATGCGCCTTTGCCCCACCTTTACAGCTTCATATAACCACCACCACACCGCACTAGGCTAAATCCGTACACCGCCCACCTCTTTGCCCGATGCTGCAAAGATGTCTGAGTAAAACTCGCCTGCTCACGCCTGGCTGCGCAGCTTGACGTCCCGCCGCAGCAGCAGCGCGATGGCCAGCACGACCAGCAGACTGCCCGGCAGCCATTCGAGTGCAAGGCGTTCAGGCGCCTGGGCAAACAGCAACAGCATCGACACAAAGGGCACCAGATAGCCGTAGGCGGTAACCGCCGCCGGGGTCAGGATGGCGGTCGCCCGCTGCTGCAGCCAGAAGGTCATTCCGCTGGAGAAGAGCCCGAGATAGGCCACCACCGCCAGATCGAACAGCGTCATGCGGCCCAGCGCGGCCGGATCCCCGAAGACCAGACCCGAAAACCCGATCAGCAGTGCCCCCATCACCAGGCTCCACAGGGTACGCACCCCCGCGTGCTCAGATAGCCAGCCCTTCGCCAACCCCAATTTGGACAACACCGGATACATCGCCGAGGCGATGCAACCAGCGAAGAAGGCGGCTTCGCCCACGCCGAACTGCATGCGGGCAAAGGAGCCACCGGCCTCGGCCCAGGCCAGCCCCACGGCGCCGACGGCGCCAAGTACCAGCAAGGCCAGCAGCGCCAGGGCTCGATGCTCGACCCCCACCAGCCGGCCCAGGCCGTAAGCCAGAAGCGGCACGCTGACGAACAGCGTGGCCATGGACAGCGCCGTGGTCAGGTGCGCCGCCCAGAACATGGTGCCGAAGAAGCTCGCCAGACAGAGCCCCATCAACCCATAGAGCCCGAACCCGGCCAGACTCGGCCGGAGACCAGGCGCACCCCACACCAGCGGCAACACCGCCAGAGCGGCAATCACGAAGCGCAGGGCGGTCAGCGACAGCGGCGGCAGCCCTTCACTCAACATCCCCACCGCCGGAAAGGACAGCCCCACCAGCGTCGCCCACACCAGCATCCCGGCGTGGGCCCACCACACACTGCTATCGCTGGACACCCGGCATTCAGTCGTCATCACGGCTGACCTCCCCTTCCAGCGCCAACAGCAACTGGCGTAGACCAGCCGCCAGGCCTGCCGCTTCATTATCTGCCAGGGTGGCGCGCATCGAAGCGAGTTCAGCCAGGTAGGCGTCCAGCAGCGCCGGCATCATGGCTTTTCCCGACTCACTGAGACGAATCAGGACACTGCGACGATCTTCAGGGTTGGCAACACGCTCTACCAGGCCACGACTGGCGAGCCGATCGAGGCGGTGGGTCATGGCCCCGGAACTCAGCACCACCGCCTCGCACAAGGCGTTCGGCGTCAGCCCCTCGTGCACATCGCGCCGGTATAGGGTCGCCAGCAGGTCGTACTCCCCTTCCTTCAAGCCGTGCTGTCGAAACACCGCATTGACGCGACGATCGACATGCTTCAGCACGCGATACAGCCGGGTAAAGATGCCCATGTCGCCGGGATTGCGATCCGGCAGCACCCTGCACCACTCCGCCATCAGTCGATCGATGGCATCGCTCGGGCCGGAGGACGGGGCCTGCATATCAACTATCTCCAAGTAAAGTATCTTTACTTGAAGATAGCTATCCCGACGCAAAATGCCAAGCCCCTCATGCCCACAACGCAGAACAGGGATGGTCGCCTGGGCGCAACATGCCGTCGGCAACCGCGACGTAACGTCTACCTTTTCCTCAGAACCACGATAACAACCGCAAGGGGACAACGATGATCGTCAACTGCGTGGCGTATGAGGAAGGCCGGCGTCTTTGCAACATCGACAAAAGCGAGATCGGGGACTATTGCTCCCGCCCGAACTGCTTCGTCTGGGTAGCACTGCACGACCCGGACGCCGAGGAGCTGTCCACCTTTCAGGACATCTTCGCGCTGCATGAACTGGCCGTGGAGGATGCCCTGGTCGGCGAACAGCGCCCCAAGGTGGAGGAATACGGCGACGCTCTGTTCGTCGTCACCCAGGTGATCAGCGTCAATCAGGGCGAGGTGCAGCATGGCCAGCTGGCCATCTTTGCCGGTCCCGGCTATGTACTGTCGGTACGTCAGCACTCCGGGCGTGGATTCACCGACGTGCGCGAGCGCTGCGAGCGCGAGCCCGAACTGCTCAAGCAGGGGCCGGCCTTCGTGCTCTATGCGCTGATGGATGTCGTAGTGGACCGCTACTTCCCGGTGCTCGAAGAACTCGAGGCCGAACTGGAGAGCATCGAGGACCAGATCTTCGTCCGTGGCAGCGCCCGCGCCAGCCTTGAGCGGCTGTATCAGCTCAAGCGCCGCACCATGTGCGTCAAGCACGCGGTGACCCCACTGGCCGAAGCGAGCTCTCACCTGTTCGGTGGACGCGTCCCGACGCTGTGCTACGAGACCCAGGACTACTTCCGCGACGTCTACGACCACCTGCATCGAATCGAGGCGGCCATCGATACCATTCGCGAAACCATCATCACCGCCATCCAGGTCAACCTGTCGATGGTGGCCATCGACGAGAGCGAGGTGCACAAGCGCCTGGCCTCCTGGGCGGCGATCTTCGCGGTGGCGACCATCCTCGCCGGCATCTGGGGGATGAACTTCACCCATATGCCGGAACTGGACTGGCG
>DJIP01000181.1 GCA_002433675.1 Halomonas halophila | reverse complement strand
GTCGGTCAGCGTCAGGTGCTGGGGCCAGGGGGTCAGTTCGTGCATGTCGATGTGGTCGACGCCGGCGGTCGAGGTCAACGAGGCGGTGCTCATGGAAGGGCTCCAGGGTGACGAGTGTTGACGAAATAGATGTCGAGGTTTGACGTCGATGGTGGGGGCTCGAGGCGATGGCGACAAACGACTAATATGACGCCTGAGGCCAAGCTAAGATTATGGCTGGCTTTTTCATGGTCGCGAAACCACAGGGCCAGAAACCACAGGGCCAGAAATCACAGGACGCGAAACGACATGCACCGACTTCCTCCTCTGCATTGGCTACAGGCCTTCGAGGCCTCGGCAAGAACCCTGAGTTTTACCGCGGCGGGCCAGGAACTGTCGGTGACCCAGGCCGCCATCAGTCAACGTATTCGGCTGCTGGAGGACCGCCTGGGGCAACCGCTGTTCGTACGCTACCCACGTAGCCTGACGCTGACGCCGGCGGGCCAAGCCTGGTTGCCGAGCGTCCAGGAAGCCTTTGCACGACTCGATGAGGGCACCCTGGAGGTTTTCGGGGAAACTCCGGATCGCTCGGTGACGCTGCGCACCACACCGGCGCTTCAAAGCCAATGGCTGGCGCCTCGTCTGGCGCGCTTTCACCTGGCTCACCCCGAGGTCACGGTGCGTGTCGTCAGCGCCGTCTGGAGCTCGGATTTCGGTGCCGAAGGGGCCGATATCGAACTGCGCTACGGCCAGGGGGAGTGGCGCGGCATGGAGTCGATCTCCCTGGGTGCGTCGTCGTTATTGCCGGTCTGTACGCCGCCGCTGGCAGAGCGGCTCGTCTCGCCGGATGCCCTGGCGGGGCAGACCCTGCTCCACGCGGCGGGCTTCGCGGTCGGCTGGCCAGCCTGGCTCGAGCATGTTGGGTGCAAGGACCTGTCGAGCCACTGTCACAGTCTGATCTGCGACAACCTGTCCATGGTGATGGCGCTGGCCAGGCAAGGGGCGGGGGTGGCGCTGGTGCACCGCTGCCTGCTGGAAGATCCCCAGGGTCTGGTTATCCCGTTCGACATCGAGGTGCCCTCTCGCGAAGGATTCTGGTTGTGTCGGCCGCACAACGAACCGGGCAGCGTCGAAAGCGAACGGCTATGGCGCTGGCTGGCGGGCGAAGTAGCGCCAGGGCCATCGTGACAACTTTGTCGGCAAGAGGTCAGGCCTCGGCACTTTGTTCCAGGCGGGCTGGGGCTGAACCGATCGAGTCGGTATGATCGTGGTCGCTGAACGGGCGCTATTGTTTACGGGCGTAGGCGCTCGTCAAAGCATAGAATTGAGAGGGAGGGCACCGCCCGCCCTTCGTCTGCATCGCACCCCGGGATTTGCGTTGCCGGGGTGCGGCCCATGATCTGTTTCAGGAGACTGCTGCCACCGTGAATGTGCTGATGTTCACCAACACCTATGCGCCGATCGTCGGTGGTGTCAGCGAGTCCGTGCAGCGCCTGAAGCACCAGTTGCAGCGGGCGGGGCATCGTGTACTGGTGGTGGCGCCTCGGCTGGAAGGGCAGCCGCAACACGAGTCGGACGTGGTGCGTGTCGTCGCGGTGCAGCACTTCAATGGAAGCGACTTCTCGCTGCCGGTTCCGATTCCCGGACAACTGTTCGACGCTATCGAGGCTTTCGAGCCGGACATCGTGCATTCCCACCATCCCTTCCTGCTGGGCGACACCGCGGCACGTGCGGCGGAAACCTATGGCCTGCCGCTGGTGTTCACCCACCACACGCTGTACGAGCACTACACCCACTACGTGCCGGGGGATTCCTCGCGGATGCAGCGCTTTGCGGTGGCGCTGGCGACCCAGTACACCTGGCTGTGCGATGAGGTGATTGCCCCCAGCGAGAGCGTCAAGCAACTGCTGGTCCAGCGCGCCGGTAACCCGGATATGACGGTGGTGCCCAGCGGGGTGGATACCGCACGCTTTGCGACGGGCAAGCGCGATCGCTGGCGGGATCACTTCGCGATCCCCGCCGATGCCCGGGTGATCGGGCATCTCGGGCGGCTGGCCAGGGAAAAGAACCTGGCTTTTCTGGCGGGCGCGGTGTGTCAGGCGCTGGCCGAGGATGTCGAGGCAAGGTGGCTGGTGGTAGGGGATGGGGATGCCCGAGAAGCGGTGGAAGCTGCCGCCGATCGTCATGGGGTGAGCGAGCGCGTCTGTTTTACCGGCTGTCTGCACGGGCAGGCGCTGATCGACGCCTACCATGCCATGGACGTCTTTGCCTTTGCATCACACAGCGAGACCCAGGGCATGGTGGTGGCCGAAGCGATGGCGGCGGGGCTGCCGGTGGTGGCCCTCGATGCCCCGGGCGTCCGCGAAGTCGTGCGTGATGGCGAGAATGGACGTCTGCTGGCGCACGAGGATGAGCAGGACTTCGCCCTGGCCCTGGCCGAATGTACCGACGCCCGCTATTGGCCGTCTTTGCACGAGGCCGCCCTGAGCACGGCCCAGGCCTACGACGAGGCTCGCTGCGCCGAGCGCTGCCTGCGGGTCTACCGCCTGGCGATCGCCCGGGGTGGTCCCTTCACCCACGCCGATGACGGCGGCTGGGAGCGTGTGCGTAGCCGGCTGGGCGCAGAGTGGCAGATGCTGCGCTATCGAGGGAGGGTACTACGCCATCTGGTCCAGGAGGAATGGCGTGAAGAGTGGCGTGAAGAGCGGCCTTCCTGGTGGCCCGGCCAACACGAAGACGAGCCCGAACTGCCGTCGAGATGAGGCCGCTTGGAGAGATAGAGCTACTAAGCTTAGACGCACAAAATATGCCGAAAAGTGCGTTAATTCATTTTATGCTCATGTGGTTCGTGTTTCACCAGGGGAGCAAGATAGAATCTCTCAAGGCTTCGTTTCTTCGGTTGGATAGCGCGACCAGTGCTCGGTGAGGGTAAGACGGTGGAACAGACAGGTCAGGACAGCAAACAATCATTGGCGACCGAGCGTGATGACAACGCCGTGTCCCTGCGCTCGGATCTGACCATCGAGCTACCGGTTCCCTTCGTGCATGAGCTGTCTGCGTCCGAATCGCTCCAGGACGTGCTCGATACGGTGGCACGCTGGTCCAGCACGGTGTTTGGCGCCAACCGCGCTTCCATCACTCTGGCGCGGTCCGAGACCGAGCTGAGCCTGATCGCCATGGAAGGTAACAACGCCATCCCGATGGATCAGCCGGTTCCGATCTACGGCACCATGGTCGGACGTGTCTATCGTACTCGCCAGGCGGAGTACGCCGAGCGTTTCGACGGCAGTCCCGATCTTGACTGCCAGATGCTCAGTGCCAAGGGGCTGGGGTGCTGTCTCGATGTCCCGATGATCAGCGGCAGTCGCTGCCTGGGCACCATGAACATCGCCCACGAAAGCCCGAATGCCTTCACCGATGAAGATCGTGAGCGTCTACAGGCCATGGCCCACTGGGTCGCCGCCAGCATACGCATCCATCATCAGATCGAAGAGATGGAGCTGCTGTCCGAGACCGACCCCCTGACCGGGGTGTGCAATCGTCGCGCCTTTGCTACCCGTTTTGCCACTCTGGCCAAGCGCTGGCAGCGCGGCAAGGGGGCGCTGGGCGTCGCCCTGGTCGATCTCGATCACTTCAAGTCGATCAACGACAGCTACGGCCATGAAGCCGGGGACAGGGTGCTGATCGCCGTGGCCAAGGCGCTTGACGCAAGCTTTCGCAAGTCGGACCTCATCGCCCGCATGGGGGGAGAGGAGTTCTGCGTGGTCATGGCGGATGTCGACAAGCCCGCCTTGATGTCCGCCCTCGAGCGTTTCAACCTTGCCCTGTCAGAGTTGGAGATACCCGTCGCCGACAGCGTGATCCGGGTCACCGCCAGCATCGGTGCGTTGTTGATCGACGGTGATGGCACCGACCTCGACAGCCTGGTCAACCAGGCCGATCAAGCGATGTACAAGGCCAAGACCAATGGGCGCAACCGGGTCGAATTTGTGCATGTGACGTAGTAGGCCAGCCGTAATGGTTGTCGACCTTCCCTCCACCTGTCCGGGTTATCCCCGACCTGCCTTTCTCCCGTTGGCCCAGCGCTTGAGCCCAACCAGCAGGGCGACACCCAGCGCCAGGCCACCACGCGCCGTGACGCCGACGGGCACCAACGTAGAGAGACGATCATCCAGGCACACATTGCCGCAGATGCCATCGGTGCATGAGTGCATGGCAGCGGTCCGTCAAACTCCGCTGATACCTCCTCTGGTTCTCATAACGTCACGGAATCTCCAAGCGAAAGAGCGTGTTGGTCGTTAGGCCTTCCGTATGGTCGCTCAGCAGAGCTGACCGGGTCTCCTGACAGGCGGACATAAACCCAGGGGATCAATTTGTCGACGCTGCAGACTGTTTCAAGCAGGGCGGCGACAAGGGTAGCGTTGAAGCTGGCCTTGCCATCACTCTGGTCCTGCACCTTGAGTAGCTTGATGGAACCCTTCTGATGCTGGTTGGCTCGGTAGGCTCCGGTAACCAGGCGTTGCGCAACATTGCCTTCAGATCGCCTTCCTCGACCTGTCTGCCTAGGTAACAGGTAGGCGGCAAGCGCCGCCTCTGCGGCCCTGGATATCAAGCCTTGTATGCCTTGGCGCAACGTTCGCGCAAGGAGGCAGGCCTCAGACTGCGGCTGCAACGACCAGGAGAGGGGCGCGATCACGGCGTATTCGCTTTTGATGATGAAGGTCGTGGCCAACAGGATACGCTCCCCTCGTGTCTCCTCTGCGGGCACCTAATATCGCCTGTTCGCAGCCTTTTGCTGACGGCGTTAAATAACGTTGTCTCGAGTTGGTTTAACAACAGCAGGGCTTACACAAGAGTTCGACATTCCTCTGCTGGTTTGGTTTTTTTCAGAAGATTCCTGAGTATGTGGGAAAAGATGTGAAGTAAAATGGAAAAGAGTCCTGAGCAATGGTGTCAATTTAAGGTAACGAAAGGGAATTTATAACAACAGGAGGCGGGCAGTATGAATAATGTAAATAATGTAGGTTTTGTGGATAGGCCATCGGGATACAATGTTGTTCTTCTATTTGAGAAGTCATATAGCATACGTCAAGGTTCGGTAAGAGAAGAAGTTGATGCACTTAAAGATGTTGTTGCTCAGTCGGTAACAAAGTTGATCGAGTCCATGTCGATGTATCAGGGGAAGGTAAATCTCGCAGTGGTGGGGTTTGGCTCTCATATCGAATTTGAACAGGCGATAGATTTGTCATCCGGAAAGATAGATATTGAACGGATGCAGAAAAGCGTGGTTCATCAAATCGAAGACGGCTACGGCTTCTTCAAGTTGGGAAACTACGTCAACGGCGCGAATTACGAGGCATCCTACAATACGGCCTCTTCATGGCTTGGTTCACGCGCGAGGATTCCAGCATATGAGGACTATAAAAATATCACGGTAATGGTGGTGGACGGAGGTCCCACACAGTTTATCTACAATAAGAAAATTGCCGGAAGCGGGACTCAGGTGACCGAAGTGGCATTTAATGAAACCATCGAGGCCTTCCAGAAGCTTTCCTCCGTCAGTGAGGTAGAGTTGGTGGGTGTCGGTGATGTTGATAGCTATATGCTGAGCTTTTTTGACAATACTGGTGGAGGTGCAAAGCTTCCCAAACCGTTTGCCGGGGATCTGCTGGAAAACCAGTATTTGGCCAGATTTCAGGGAGGCTATGAAACACTTTCTCACCATTGGACCTACGAGAATCCGGGTAGTGGTTCGCTCAGGTTTGTTGTTTCCGGTGGGTCACGCCAGTTCCTACGCCTCAGGGATTTTACGGCGGATGGTCTGCCTGCCCGGATCTTCAGCAAGGAATTTTTCATAAAAGGCTATGACGATCCTGATGTCATGTCTTCATTAATGTTCGAGTATGGGGCTGGCGCTTCAACCTACGATGGCGATGGATTTTCCTGGTCTGTCCAGCGTCTGGAAGGTGACCACTGGGAAACACTCAAGGTAGTCAGGGAGTTGCCCCAGCAACGCTGGACAACGGTCGATACTGGATTTTATCAGGAAGGAACCTATCGCCTGGCGATTGAGGTGGAAAATGGCGATAGTGGTAATAGCTATTTCGATATAGATAATATTCGTATAGAGAAGAGACTTCTTAAACACTCAGCTTCTGATTTTCTTGAAGTCGTGGAAGGGGAACTTTCAGTCATTGACGGAGCGGATTTGCATTCCTTGTCTTCATCGGGAGGGTGGTATACCCGCTTAGGAAACTTTGATGTCGGAAATGCATGGCATGTTGGTGCCTGGACAAATGTACATAATGATGGAAGTTTCAACCTGATAGCTTCCGGTCAGCACCGGTTTATGAGGATGTACGATTGGACTGACAACGGGGTGGCTGCCGTGGTCAGGAGTCCTGTCTTTAAAGTGACATGGGATGTGGAAGAGAATGTACTGCCGATTCTGAAATTTCAATATGGGACATCGATTTTTGACCATCCGGGTGATAGGGCTTTCTGGTTTGTGGAAAAAATGGTTGAAGGTGGTTGGGAAGTGATCAGATCCGGAGATTTGGCGGTGAATTGGCGATGGACCGAAGTAGATGCCGGTTACTATGGCGATGGCGACTATCGGTTAGCACTGGGGTTGGAAAACGGTGGTGGGAAGACTAGCATTATGGGTGTTGATAATATCCAACTTGTCAACTACAAGTTTCGCGACGATTTTGCGCCTGCCGGTGAAATTGAGCAAGCCGATACCTCCGAGCAGGTGATCGAGCGACTTGCGCAGGGAGCCCTTGGTGAGCTTCTGGCCGGAGATAGCGGCGGTAAAGAGGCTGGCAGTGGTGACGCCTTGCGCTCTGGCTTTATGCTGGAGTCCGCCGTGGACGACCTTGAACAAATCAGTCAGGGCGAGCAGGAAAGCAAGTCGGTGACACAGGCTCGCGTCGTGGGGGAAGATACAAGCGACGCAGCCATATCCTTGCGGCATGAGGAATTGCTGGAAGTGGCAGAAGATTCGATCGTCTTTACCGATGAGAAGGGAGAGCAAGGACGGAGTGGGCTTGTCCAGGCCGATAGCGATGCCAGGGAAGGCCTCGGCGATGTCGTGCCGCCATTACTCTTGCCGAATACAGCCTTGACCGCAATGGAAAGTATCGTTGTGGAATAGGAGGGAAGATCTTCGTGGAAGCCGGCGCATGCGTTAGCATGACGCCGGCCTTGGCAGCGGGAATGCCAGGCCAGCCAGCAAAGTGGCGGAACGTTCATGCTGTTTTCCGCGTATGCCAACCAATGGTACGAGCAACGTATTACTCGGAATTTCGTGTTTTTGCATGAACCACCCATCGCTTGAGCCCGATCAGCAGGGCGACGCCCAGCGCCAGGCCACCCAGTGCATAGAGAATCTCACTGCGGCTGTCGGCGGTGATCAACTCGCCTAACTGGCTACCGAGCAGGGTGACCGCGGCCAGTCCCGGGGCGATGCCCAGGGTGGAACCGATCAGATAGTCGCGAAAGCGCAGATGGAAGGCGCCGGCCATCATGTTGGTCAGGGTGAAGGGCGCCAGCGGCAGCAGGTTGACCAATGTCATCGTGCGAATGCCGCGCCCCGACAGGTAGCGTGACAGGCCGTTCAAGCGTTTTCCCCCGTAGCGCAACAACGCATCGCGGCCAAGCCTGCGACCGACCCACCAGGTCAGGCAGGAGGCCGCCAGGGTGCCGATCAGGGCGTAGCCGAAGCCCCACCAGGGGCCAAATACCAGTCCGGTCGCTGCCACCAGCAGACTCAGCGGAAACATCACAAGCGACAACCCCGCATAGACCGCAGCCACCACGACGATGGCCCAGGGGCTGTCGCGCCAGGCCGTGCCTCCCTGGGTGAGGTCCATCAGGGTTTCGACGGTAAGCAGGTCGTGCATGGCAAGCCACTGCCAGGTCAGGCCCAGCGCAGCCAGCACGGTGATGGCGAGGGTCGGCAGTAGCCAGCGCCGCGTCATCGGGGGTATTCCTGTGTGGCGGGTGAGGGTACGGGATGGTCGTTGTCGGCAGTCAGTGGCCATTCGAGGGGCTGTTGCTGAAAGTAGCGACAGAGCAGATCGTAGAGCCCCGGATAGGCCTCGACCAGACGCTCGGGCGCGCTGAAGAAGGTCTCGCAGCAGACCGCGAAGCACTCGCCGGGATGGCTCGCGGCGTAGTCATCGATGGGCGTGGGGTCGCCCGCTTCGAGGCGCTTTTGGAGGTCCTGCCAGACCGCCGTGAACTCGCGATGCCACTCCCTGGAGGCGATGGCGACCGGTAGCGGTGGAAAACCATCGACGTCCTGGGAGTTGCCCATATCGAGCTTATGGGCGAATTCATGGATGACCACGTTGAAGCCGTCCAGGCCACCGCTCTCGACAAGATCGGGAAAGGCGATCACCACCGGCCCCTGATAGAAGGTCTCGCCAGCGCGCTCGTCCTCGTAGACGTGCATCACCCCGGCCTCGTCCATCTCTTCGACCTGGCGACGAAAGGCGTCGGGCAACACCAGCACCTCGTGCACATTGGCAAAGGCTTCCTGATGCTCGTGCTCGCTCCAGCCGAGCGTCAACAGGCAGGCCTGGGCCGCCAGGGCCAGACGTTCCTCGCCGTCCAGCGCCGCAGGGTCCAGGTCCGGATGCAGGCTCAGACGCTTGTCGTGAAGAAATCGCCAGGCGCGCTGCCCCAGGCGCCGGGCCGAAGCCTCGGGCACCCGGGCCAGCAAGGGCAGGCGCGCCCGCGCGCCTGCCCAGGTGTCGGCGGGAAAGGGGTGGCGGGCATCGAAGCGGGCCGCCCGCCAGCGCTTGAGTCGTGCCAGCACGTCTAGCTGTCGTCCTGGTCCCTGGCGCCGGACTTCCACGACCAGTCGCGCAGGCGCAGGTCGAACAGGTCCTTGCGGCGGTCCTTGAGGTTGGTCACCGAGCCCTCGGCACGCACCACGGTCAATCGCGACAGATCCAGGTCCGAGAACATGATCATCTCGGTGTTGGGGGTGGTCTCTGCCATCACCGCGTCGTGGGGGAAGGCGAAATCGGAAGGCGAGAACACCGAGGACTGGGCGTACTGGATGTCCAGATTCTCGATGGACGGCACATTGCCGACGCTCCCGCACAGCACCACGTAGCATTCGTTCTCGATGGCCCGGGCCTGGGCGCAGTGACGAACCCGCAGATAGCCGTTCTTGGTATCGGTCCAGAAGGGCACGAACAGCAGGTCCATGTCCTGGTCGGCGAGCAGTCGGCCCAGCTCCGGGAATTCCACGTCATAGCAGATCAGGATGCCGATGCGTCCGGCGTCGGTCTGGAACACGCACAGATACTCGCCGCCCTCGATCACCCAGTCGCGGCGCTCCTGGGGAGTGATATGCAGCTTGGCCTGGCGCTCGATGGAGCCATCGCGGTGGCACAGGTAGGCCACGTTGTAGAGGCGCCCGTCGTCACCTTCCTCGATCATCGATCCGGCGATGATGTTGATGTTGTAGGCCACCGCCATGCGCGACATTTCGGTCTTGAAGCGCTCGGTGAAGCCGGCCAGAAAGCGGATGGCCGCCATCTGGTCCTGCTGGGCGGCGCGGTCCTGAAGACCCATCAGCGGCGCGTTGAAAAGCTCCGGGAAGACCGCAAAGTCGCTCTGGTAGTCGGACAAGGCATCGACGAAGTACTCGACCTGCTGCAGCACCGCCTCCACCGAGGCGAACTCGCGCATCTGCCACTGCACCGCGCCGACCCGAACCTGGGTCGGGCGGCTTTCGAGCATGCGTTCGGCCGGCTCGAACAGGATATTGTTCCACTCGAGCAGGGTCGCGTAGCCCTGGGACTTCTCGTCTTCGGGCAGGTACTTGCGCAGCAGGCGCTTGACCTGGAAGTCGTTGGACAACTGGAACGACAGGATCGGGTCATGCAGCTCCTTGCGCGAGACCTTGTCGATATACTCGCTCGCCGACATGCTGTCGGCCACCCGGTGAAACTCGGGGATGCGCCCGCCGGCCAGGATGGCCTTGAGATTAAGCTGGCGACAGACCTCCTTGCGCGCCTCGTAGAGGCGACGGCCAAGGCGGTAACCGCGGTAGTCGGGGTCGATCAGCACGTCGATGCCGTACATGGCATCGCCGTCCTTGGCGTTCTGGATGGTCTCGCGCTTGCCGATCAGGTCGTCGTACTTGTGCGGGTTGGAGAACTCCTCATAGTCGACCAGGGCGGTAAGCGCCACGCCGATGACCCGGCCGTCGTCCTCGATGACGATCTGGCCGTCGGGAAACTCCGCCACCAGCCGGTCGATGGTGATCCTGGGCCAGGCTCCGCCGATGTCGTGGTAGACCTTGTCCATCAGCCCCTTGAGCTGAGCGTAGTCGTCACAGGTGAGGTTGCGGAGATTGAGCTGAAGATCATCGAGGGACATGAAGTGTTCCTCCGGAAATGGACCGCATAGTCTAACATGCCGCCCAGGGCAAGGCGGAACGAGGTGTGCAGCTTAGCGCAAAAGTATAAGAGTGATGCATCAAATGCTCAGGGGCGACAGTGAACATCAGGGGGCACGGAGCGGTGAAGAGACGGCGACCAGCAAACAGCGGGCCTTGCCACGACAAAGGCTCCGCCGTGGCGGAGCCTTTTGATACTGCATGCGCAGGTGTTCTGCAATCCAGGGGCTTAGACGTCGTTTTCCGGCTCGTTGGCCGAATCGACACCGCTGTCTTCCACCAGGTCGCCCTCGTCCAGCGCCGACTGACTGTCGCTGGCGGAAGCGTCGTCGTTGGGCGCGTGGTTGGAGTCAACACCGCCGTCCTTGACGATCTCGCCACCGGGGACGGCGCCATCTTCGTCCTTGGCCATCGCTGAATCGTTGGAGGAGTCGACGCCACTATCCTCGGGCATGACCTGCTCCTGCTTCATCTCTTCGTCTCCCTCGGCGTGGTGATCGGCCAGGGCGGCGCTGGAGAATAGGCCGATCAAGCCGGCCAGGGCGAGGCGCTTCAGCAGTCTGGTCTGGTAGGTGTTCATCGCAGTACCTCCGGGTTGTAGCTGTTGATGATGCTCTGATGAATGTCCGACGCCATTCCCGCCGTCGCCTTTCGCGTCATGCGTGGGCCGAAGGGGGGGGCGCGAGTTACGGGTCAGGTCGCGATCAGGCCTGCTCGCGATATACGGCGTCACCCTCCTGGTGACGCCATCGGGCGGGTTGCCTGAGCCCTTCCGTGGGCCCTGTGTTCTTCCATGTCGGTGTCGGGCATCGAGCCTGTCCGTTGGCTCATCATCGGGCTTCCTGCCCGGCGGCTCCTTCCTGGAACCGCTTGCGGCCATCCTGGCCGATAGTGCTCTGGCCGATAGTACGCCGCGATCACTGCCACGCTGTGGATCGGGGCGAGGCCTGGGCCCTTCCGTGGCCCTGCGTCCTTCCATGTCGGTATCGGGCATCGAGCCTGTCCATTGACTCACTGTCGGGCTTCCTGCCCGGCGGTTCCTTCCTGGAACCGCTTGCGGCCATCCTGGCCGATAGTGCTCTGGCCGATAGTACGCGGCGATCACTGACACGCTGCGGGTCGGGTCGAGGCCTGGGCCCTTCCTTGGGCCCTGTGATCTTCCGTGAGGATAGCGGGCGCGAGCCTGTCCATCGCTCAGTCGTGGGCGTCCTGGCCCTGCGGTTCCTCCCTGGAACCACCGGCAGCCTTCCTGGCCGCCCTGCCGTGGCGAGTCCTTGCCACCGTGGCCATCCGTGGCCTGGCGATTATTCGGTCTCGTTGGCGGAGTCGACGCCGCTATCCTCTGCCAGCTCATCCTTCGGCTGGGTCTCGGACATGCTGTCGTCGGCTTGCTCTGCGCTGTTGGAAGAGTCGACGCCACCGTCTTCGACGAGGGGCTTGTCGGCATTCATGGCGCTGTCATCAGCCATGCTGGAGGAATCTTGCTGCTCGGTGACATTGTTCGAGGTATCGACGCCGCTTTCCTGGGCTTCGTTTTCCTCATGGTGAGCGGCCATGGCCATGCTGGAGAACAGCGCCATCGTGCTCATCAGTGCTGCGGCCTTGACGATATGTTTCATGCGGAACCTCTCGTCGCTGGATTTGCAGAGGCCGTTGGCGTCCTGTGCTCAACGGTTGTACTAAACCTATACAACGTATGGCGGTTTTGCAAATGCGGAGGTTATTCTTGTCTAACTATGGTTAGCAGGTTCAGCGACACCTTGGCGTCCTCGGCCCTTGTGATGGGGACATCGGACGAACTTCAGCGGGCCTCGCCGCGACGGCGGATCGGCTGCCGGAAGGTCTGGGCCGTCAGTACGCCGGCAAGCACCAGAGCGCCACCGCTGAGGTGGTACCAGCCAAGCCGTTCGCCGAGCCAGAGCATGGCGATCAGGGCGCTGAACAGCGGCATTAGATTGATGAAGATGCTGGCGCGGCTGGCGCCGATGTGGCGAATCGCGAACATCCACAGGTAGGTGGTGATGATGGAGGCGGGGATGCCGGCGTACAGGATCAGGCCGACGTTGCTGGTATCGATCGGTGTCATCGGCCCGAGCAGGTAGGCCGGCAGCAACAGCAGGACGGCGAACACCGCTTGAACGTAGAGCATGACCCAGGGAGATATGGCAAGCGGCCATCGCTTGAGCATGACCCCGTAAAGGGCGTAGCAGGTCGCGGCCACCACCATCAGCGCATCGCCAGGGGCCACTTCCAGATTGGCCAGGACGGCGATGTCACCTCGGCCGAGCAGCCACAGCACACCAGCAAGAGCCATCACGCCGCCCAGACAGCCGCCCCAGCTAGGTGCCTCACGCAGCACCAAGGCACTGAGCAGAATCGTCAACAGTGGCACCATGGCCGCCAGAATGCCCATGTTGGTGGCGCTGGTAGAGGCTGCCGCGACGTAGGCCAGTCCTTGCCACAGGGCCATGCCCAGCAGTCCCAGAAGCGCAAGCTTGGGCCAATGCGCGGCGATGGCGTGTCGCTCGCGCCAGCTCTGGCGCCAGACGAAGGGCGTCAACACGGCCACCGCCAGTACCCAGCGCAGGAAGGCGATGCTGCTGGGGGCGATGGTGCCGACGGTCAGCTGGTTGATGGTCATGTTGCCGGACCAGATCAAGACGGCGCCCAGGGGCGCCAGAAAGGGCAGGAGGGGCATCGGGACGGGTCCATGTCATCGAGAAGGTCTGACGAAAAAGGCACCGCCGCCTATCTAAGGCGGCGGTCGATAACGCAATACCACTTGTACAGCAGGCTTGTACAGGATTCGAGTGACGTATCACTTTGTCCTGCCCAGGCGTTTAGCCGATGGCGGCGGCACCGGCCTTGGCGACCTGGATATCCTGGTCCGGCTTGACGCCGGAGATGCCCACGGCACCGGCCACCTGGCCGTCGATGATCACCGGCACGCCACCGGACATCAGGCCCTCCATGGGGGCCGACAGGAAGGCGTTGCGACCACCGTTGATCATGTCTTCGAAGACCTGGGTTTCCTTGCGACCGATGGCGGCGGAGCGAGCCTTGGCCATCGCGACGTCGGCGCTGAACGGTGCTGCGCCGTCGAGGCGGCGCAGGCCCAGCGGGTAGCCGCCATCATCGCTGACGACGATGGTCACGGCGAAGCCATTGGCCTCGGCTTCCTTCTGGGCGGCGTCGAGAATGGCGTTGACCTGGGACTGGTCGAGGTAAGGCTTGGTCGGCATGGGGAGTCCTTGTGATTGAGGGTTGTGGTTAATATGGAAAATATTTTCGTTTTTAGTCTAGGCGCTCTGGGCCAGTCTGACCAGAGCCTCGTCGACGAACTCGATCCAGTGGCTCTCGGACTAGCCCAGCGCTTCATCGACGATCTCGACCCAGTGGCGCACCGGGGTGCGGTTGGTCGCGGCGAGATGGGTCTGGCACCTGAAGATGTCAGCGCGGTAACCACTCGCCCTTTGCGCCATGATCACATGCTAGCCAAGGGCCTCATCGATGATCTCGATCCAGTGGCGCACCGGGGTGCGGTTGGTCGCGGCGAGATGGGTCTGGCAGCCAATGTTCGCGGTAACAACCACCTCCGGCTTGCCTTCTTCCAGCGCGTCCATCTTGTTGTCGCGCAACTGGCGTGACAGTTCGGGCTGGGTGATCGAGTAGGTGCCGGCGGAGCCACAGCACAGGTGGCCATCGCGTACCGGCGTCAGGGTAAAGCCCATCCTGGTCAGTACCGTCTCCACCGCGCCGTTGAGCTTCTGGGCGTGCTGCAGGGTGCAGGGACAATGGAAGGCCAGACGCTGATCGGCGCGTACGTCGAGGGTCGTCAGGTCTTCCTGCCCCAGCACCTCGACCAGGTCCTTGGCGGCCTCGCTGACCCGGCGCGCCTTTTCGGCGTAGTCGGGGTCGTCGGCCAGCACTTCGACATACTCTTTGACGAAGGCGCCACAGCCGCTGGCCGTCTGGATGATGGCCTCGCAGCCGGCGTCCAGGTGAGGCAGCCAGGCGTCGATATTGCGTCTGGCGCGCTCGCGTCCGGCTTCCTGGGCGTTCAGGTGGAAGTCGATGGCGCCGCAGCAGCCGACCTCGGGGGCGGGCGTCAGGCCGACCCCCAGACGGTCCAGCACGCGGGCAGTGGCGGCATTGGTGTTGGGCGAAAGACCAGGCTGTACGCAGCCCTCGAGGATCAGCATCTGGCGCGGATGACGCTTGCCATCGGGGCGCTTGCCGGCATCGACCGGGGCCGGTGGCATCTTGCTTTTCAGCGTCCCGGGGACCAGCGGCTTGAAGGTCTGGCCCAGCGCCAGCAGGGCCTTGAACCGGCCGGGCTCGACCAGTGCCTTGCGCAGGCCAAAGCGCAACGCCTTGTCGGAGGTGCTGCGCGGCACACGCCGCTCGATTTCGGCGCGGCCGATATCCAGCAGCTTGTGGTACTCGACGCCCGACGGACAGGTCGTCTCGCAGTTGCGACAGGTGAGGCAGCGGTCGAGGTGAAGACGGGTTTCCTCGGTGATCTGGTCGTCGTCTTCAGGGCTTTCGAGCATCTCCTTCATCAGGTAGATGCGGCCGCGCGGGCCGTCGCGCTCATCGCCAAGCAACTGGTACGTCGGGCAGGTAGCATTGCAGAAGCCGCAGTGAACGCAGCTTCTGAGGACTCTGTCGGCCTCGCGAATGTGCGGCTTCTCGAGGTCTTTTTCGCTGAAATGGGTCTGCATGTTGTTATCCGCTAGTCGTGGTCGAGGCCCGGACCGTCGCCGGGGCCAAACGGGGGATCAGGTCGTCTGTCGATGGCTGTCCGATCATGCCGCCTTCGCCGGGCGGCTTGAGTCGTTCAGCGCCCGGTCTACCAGTCCGGATACAGTCGGCGCGGATTGAAGATGCCGTCGGGATCGAGCTTACGTTTCACCTGCTCGTGGTACTTGGCGACCACTGGCTGCAGTGGCGTGAAGGGTTCGGCGGTGCCCGGTGTGAAGCAGGTGGCGTGGCCACCGGACTGGGCGACGGCGTCGCGCAGCGATTCGGCGTCGACCTGCCCCTTGAGCCAGCGCTGATTGCCGGCCCAGTCGAGCAGAAGTTGATGGGGCTCGATGCCGGTGATGTCCAGGCTCGGGGTGTTGGTCGGCAGGCTGATCCGCCACAGCGGCGTGCTTGCGTCGCTGAAGAAGGGCAGCGACAGCTCTCTGAGCTCGCGCCAGAAGTCGGCCTCGAGGGCGTCCCCGCCGATTGCCTCGCGGGTAGCGGCCACCGAGCTTGCACCGCCTTCGAGACGCAGATGCAGGGCGCCACTGTGCCAGGCCGCTGCGCTCAAGGGGAGCGGCTTGCGTCCCCATTCGGCCAGTCGACGCAGGGCCTCCGACTGGGACATTTCCAGACGCAGGCTGGCGCTGGCGGTGGGTAGCGGCAGCACCTTGAGGGTGACTTCGGTGATCAAGCCCAGGGTGCCCTGGGCGCCGACCATCAAGCGTGACAGGTCGTAACCGGCCACGTTCTTCATGACCTCGCCGCCGAAGCGCTGTTCACGCCCCTGGTGATCGAGCACCCGCAGGCCCAGCACGAAGTCTCGCACCGAGCCGGCCCAGGGGCGGCGGGGGCCGGACAGTCCGGCGGCGATGGTGCCGCCGACGGTGGCCTCGGCGCCAAAGTGCGGGGGCTCGAAGGGCAGCATCTGGCCCTGGTCGGCCAGTGCCTCCTCGAGTTCGGAGAGCAGGGTGCCGGCACGTACCGAGACGATCAGCTCGACCGGATCGTAGCTGGTGATGCCGCGGTGTTCGCGGGTGGACACCGGCGTACCCTCCACCGGGCGGCCATAGAAGGCCTTGGTGTTGCCGCCGACGATGCGAAGCGGACGTTCGGCGCTGGCCGACTGAATCGCTTCGGACAGAGCCGCCAGGCCGTCGAAGGCGGAAGGGGAAACGTCATTGTTGGACATGGTGGTACCTGAATTCCGACAAAGAGGGACAAACGTCGACAAGGCGCGATACACGGAGCACGGCAGCGCTGCAAGGGCGCCACGGTCGATGGCAGGAGACGAGGCTTGCCGCCTTCCTGCCTGAACCGTGATTCTTTCCTGTGGCGCCGGGAAGCGTGGCCGTTATGGCTGTCTCTAGAACCTTGGCAATTCCGGGTGTGGCAGCTCGTTGTTGTGCACGTGCATCGCGCCGAACTCCGCACACCTGGCCAACGTCGGGATGTTCTTGCCCGGGTTAAGCAGTCCTTCGGGGTCGAAGGCGGCCTTGACGGCGTGGAAGGCGGTGATCTCCAGG
>DJIP01000384.1 GCA_002433675.1 Halomonas halophila | reverse complement strand
GGGCGTTTATTCTTCCTATACGTGCACAAGGGCCAGCCTATACCGCCACTGAGGACGCGGCCATCCCCGCATCAGCGCTCGGGCACCTGAAGGCGGAACCACAGGGCGTACAGAGCCGGCACAAACAACAGGGTAATCGCCGTGCCCACGGCGATGCCGCCGATCAGCACGTAGGCCAACGGCCCCCAGAAGCTGTCCAGGGTCAGGGGCACAAAGGCGAATACCGCGGCCAGCGCGGTCAACACTACCGGCCTGGCGCGCTGCACCGCCGCCTCGATCACCGCGGTGGCCGCCTCCAGCCCTGCCTCCAGATTGTCCTGCACCTGCTGGGTGAGGATCATCGTGTTGCGCATGAGAATGCCGGACAGGCCGATCAGCCCGAGCAGGGCATTGATCCCGAAGGGCTGGTCGAACAGCACCATGGCGGCTACCGCTCCCACGAGCCCCAGGGGCACCGTGGCCACCACGATAAACAGCCCCGAAAAAGAGCGCATCTGCAGCATGATGAGAATCAGCGTCAGGATCACCATCACCGGCTGCATTGCCTGGATCGAGCCTTCCCCCTTGGCCGAGCTCTCGATACTTCCCCCCAGTTCCATGTGGTAGTCGAGGGGCAGCTGGCTGCGGAAACTCTCCAGCTGCTGCCAGATGGCCATCTGCACCGCCGGCGCCTGGGCGCCGCGCACATCCGCCTGCACCGCCAGCACCCGCTGCCGGTTGTGGCGTTTGATCACCGGGTCCTCAAACTCCACGCTCAGCTCACCCAGCTGAATCAACGGCAGCTTGTCGCCGGACTGGTTGCGTATTTCCAGGTGCTCCAGGTCGGGCAGAGTATCGCGCCGTGCCCGTGCTCGCAGCTCTACTGTGCGGACATCCCGGCGCAGTTCATCGATCGGCAGGCCGTCCAGCTGGAACTGCACCTGCCTGGCGACCTCGCTGGGTGTCAGGCCCATCAGGCGCAGTCGCTCGCTGTCCATTTTGAGCCGCACCACCGGCACCCTCTCGTCCCAGTCCAGGTGGGTGCCCGTGGTGTTCGGATGCGCGTCGACCCGTGCACTGACCTCCCGCGCCAGCTCCCTCAGGACCAGGGGGTCGGGACCAAGTATGCGGAAGGTAACTGGCCAGACCACGGGTGGGCCGTAGAACAGACGAGTCAGTCGAATACGGGCCTCGGGAAATTCGCCGGCATCCACGTGGGTCCGCAGGGTCTTCAGGATATGATCACGCCCATCGGCATCCTCGCCAATGGCGATAATCTTGGCAAATGCGGGGTTCGGCTGCTCCGGGTTGGCCGAGAGGAAAAAGCGGGGAGCCCCGGCGCCCACATAGGAGGACAGGCTGCGCACCTCGGGCATGTCCTCGAGGACAGCCTCCAGGCGCTGCACCACGCGGTCGGTCACACCGATCGCACTGCCCTGGGGCAGGTAGATTTCCACCAGGGCCTCGGGCCTGTCCGAGGCGGGAAAGAACTGCTTCTGTACCACGGTATTCATGCCCACCACACCCAGCGCCAGCAGAGCGACGGTCACCGCCACCACGCTCTTGCGGTGGCGAACGCAGGCTAGGATCAGCCCGCGCAGGCAACGGTAGAGTGGCGTCTGGTAGGCGTCCTCACCGTGCCCCTGACTGTGCAGGTCCGGCAACAGCTTCACGCCGAGCCAGGGGGTGAAGGTCACCGCCACCAGCCAGGACACCAGCAGGGAGAAGGCCATGACCCAGAAGATATTTCCCGCGTACTCACCGACGCCGGAGCGGGCAAAACCGATCGGCACGAAGCCCACCACCGTGACCAGGGTACCGAAGAGCATCGGCGCCGCGGTAACGTTCCAGGCATGGGTGGCCGCCTGGACCCGGTCCCAGCCGGCCTCCATCTTCACAATCATCATTTCGATGGCAATGATGGCGTCGTCCACCAGCAGGCCAAGGGCGATAATCAAGGCCCCCAGGGTGATTCGGTCGAGGTTGATCCCGGCCAGTTTCATCAACAGGAAGGCCAGCCCCAGGGTCACCGGTATGGCGATCCCCACGATCAGGCCAGCTCGCAGGCCGATGGAAAGAATGCTCACCGCCATCACTACGGCCACCGCGACCAGGAACTTCACCTGGAACAGGTCCACCGCCGCCCGGATCATGTCGGTCTGGTTGGTCAGGGTATGCAGGGTCATGCCCAGGGGCAGACGGCCGCGCTCGCGCTCCAGGAAGGCGGATAACTCCGCCCCAAAATCCAGCCCGTTCTCACCCTCGCGCATGACCACACCCAGCAGAATGGCATCCTCCCCGTGTGCCCTGACCAGGTAACTTGGCGGGTCCTCGTAACCGGAGTGGACGGTCGCGAGGTTCCCCAGGCGCAGCAGTCGATCACCAATGGCGACGGGGACCGCCTCCAGCGCACCGCGGGCGGAGAGGTCCGAGTCGATACGCAGGTAGGTTCGCGGCCCCTCGCGGTCGATGAAACCGGCGGGGGCCAGCTGGTTGTGCGCCGCGATGGCATCAAAAATCACTTCGGGGCGAACCCCAAGGTTGGCCAGACGCGCCGGATCGAACTCCACGAAAACCCGCTCGCTGCGCTCACCTAGGAGCAGCACCTTGCGCGTGCCGTCCAGGCGCTGCAAGCGGTCACGGATAGCCTCCGCCTCGCGGGTCAGGTCGGCCATCGGCAGGCCCGGTGCAGTCAGCGCCAGTAGCGAGAAGTAGACGTCGGAGAAATCATCGTTGACGATCGGGCCAATCACCCCCTCAGGCAGGTTCGGCGCCTCGTCCCACATCCGCTTGCGCACTTCATAGAAGAGGTCGGGCACCGCTTCACTGGGCGTATAGTCCTCGAACTCCACCTGCAGATCGACACGCCCCGGACGAATCACTGTTTCGATGCGATAGAGGTCCTCGACCTCCTGGATGCGCTGCTCCAGACGGTCGGCCACCTGCTCCTCAATCTCTTCCGGGGTCGCCCCCGGCCACAGGGCGGAGACCACCATGATGCGCACGGTAAAACTCGGGTCCTCGGCGCGCCCCAGCGTCGTGAAGGCATAGACCCCGGCCACTACTGACAGCAGCAAAAAGAACAGCGTGAGGGCACGCTCGCGCACCGCCAGGGCAGAGAGATTGGGGAAACTCATTGCCTGCGCTCCCGCACCGCCTGGCCGGGTTCCAGCAGATGGGTGCCGAGCCGGATCACCGGCGTGCCGGCGGGCAGATCCACCGCCACCAGCACACGATCGTCGCGCAAACCGGCGATCGATACCGACACCGGGTGCGCCTCACCGTCGCGCAAGGTCCAGATGCGGGGACCCTCCCCACGTTCATCCAGCGCGGAGAACGGCAGGGCAAAGCGCTGCGAACTGCCGGTTTCGTGGAGATCAACCTGAACCACAACCCCAAGCGGCAAACTCTCGTCGCTGTCATCCAGCTGGTAGCGCGCGCGCCAGGTACGACTCGCCGGGTCCGCAGAGCCCGCCACTTCACGCAGGTGTATCGCGCGGGGCGGCTGGTCGCGCCAGCGAACCGTGCCCTGAACCGGAGCCGGCCCCACGTCGGGGAGGAACACCTCAATCTCGCGCTCGCCCCGTTGGGCCAGCAGAGCGACCGGCTCGCCCGCCGCCACAACCTGACCGGGCTCGCCACTGACCTCGATCAGCACCCCGCCCTGCGCCAGTCGCAAATCGGCATATTCGCGCTGATGGCGGGCACTGGCGAGACTGGCGGCAGCCGCGTCCACCCGGCTGCGGGCATCCTGCTCCGCCAGGCGAAAGCGCGCCAGGCTCTGGGCACTGACAAAATTCTGCGCCACCAGTTGTTCCTGACGCGAGAGTTCACTGACGGCCGTCTCCCGTGCCGCCCTGGCTGCAGCCAGTTCCGCCTCGGCAATGCGCAGCGCCTGGTCGAAATCCCGCGGGTCGAGGCGAAACAAAACCTGGCCAGGCGTCACCTTCTCCCCCGCATTGGCCCGGCGCTGCAGGATGCGCCCGCCAACCTGGAAGGCGAGTGGCGTTTCAAACCGCGCCCGCACGGTGCCGGAAAGCTGCAGGCGCTGATCCGAGGTCGCCCTCAGGGGCACCGTCAAAACCCAGTGGGCCGCGGGCGCCTGGGCCTGATTACCGGTATCCTCGCCACAGGCAGCCAGGGTAAACGCCGCCAGAATGGCGACCAGCCTTGCTCGCAACATGAAAGGTGATCCATCCGCCAATTTAGTGTACGGTATCGTACAGTAATTAAGAGGTACGCACCAGTGTCAAGCAAGCAGGCCAAAGCCGCACCGTCCTCTACCGCGAGCAACGCCCGGCCCGGGCGACCGCCCGACCCGGCCAAGCAACGCGCCATTCTCGACGCCGCGCGGTCACTGCTGTTCCAGGGGGGCCCGGGTGAGCTCTCCATGGAGGCCGTAGCGCGCCGGGCGGGTGTCTCGAAGGTGACGATCTACGCCCGCTATGCCAATCGCGAAGCCCTGCTCGACGCCGTAATTGGCGACCAGGCCAACAGCCTGATGGACAGCCTCAATCTGCAACCGGAAGACGCCTCCAGTGCCCGCAAGGCGCTGTGCAGCTTCGGCCAACAGCTGCTGAGCTTCGTCCTCGGTGAGGAGCACCAGGGCTTCCTGCGCCTGGTACTGGCCAGCCCCGCTTCTTCCCAGGCGATCCTGGCGCGTATCTACCGCTCGGGACCGGAAGCCACTCACGCGCAGCTGGAACACTGGATGACCCGGGCCGATGCCGCCGGCCTGCTGCGCATACCGGACCCGCCACAAAGCACGGAGCTGTTGATTGGCATGCTGCTGGGACTGGAGTTGATCCGGCTACTCTACGGCCAGCCGGCAAAATTCACGGGCGAGTCCCTGGAAACGCATGTCGAGCAGGTGGTGGACCGCTTCCTCAGCCTGCACGGGACCTGATGGCTCCGGCGCCATGCCTGCGCGCCACAACGCCTGCCCTGGTCTATCCTGTAGCGGCAAGCCCACAAGCAGGAGATGATGCGGTGAACCAACCAGAAACCGTCCTGTGGTTCGACACCCTTGACCTCTCGTGCCTGCCGCAAGTCGGTGGCAAGAACGCCAGCCTGGGGGAAATGTACCAGCGCCTGAGCGAGGAAGGGATCCGGGTCCCCTTCGGTTTTGCCACCACGGCGCAGGCCTTCCGCGACTACCTGGCGGACAACCGGCTGGAGGCCCCCATCCGCGAGGCTGTGGCTGCCATGCGTCGAGGCAGCCAATCGCTCGAAGCCACCGGCGGAGCCATCCGCGAGCTGATCCGCAGGGGGAATTTTTCCAACCGCCAGCGCACCCTGATCACGGGCGCCTACCGCGAACTCTGTGAGCGCCTGCAGACCCCCTCCCTGGCTGTCGCCGTGCGCAGCTCCGCCACCGCGGAAGACCTGCCCGAGGCTTCCTTTGCCGGACAACAGGAGAGCTTCCTCAATGTCCGCGGCGAGGAGGCCCTTCTGCAGGCCTGCCGCGAATGCTACGCCTCCCTCTACACCGATCGCGCCATTGCCTACCGGGAAGAGCGAGG
>DJIP01000112.1 GCA_002433675.1 Halomonas halophila | reverse complement strand
CCAGAAGCACGTCCAGAGCTTCCTTGAAGACGTCGACCTGGTCACCTACGAGTTCGAGCATCTGCCGGTGTCGCTGGTTCAGGCGATCGAAGCCGAGAAGCCGGTCTATCCCGGCAGTGAGGCGATCCGGGTGTGTCAGAACCGCGCCGAGGAGAAGGCACTGTTCGACCGACTGGGTATTCCGACGCCGGCCTATCGCCTGGTGGACAGCGCCGAGTCGCTGGAAGCCGCCGCCCGTGAACTGGGGACGCCGGTGGTCGCCAAGTCGATCACCGAGGGCTATGACGGCAAGGGTCAGGCGGTGCTCAAGGACCCGGCGGACGCGGCCGAGGCCTGGAAGCGGATCAATCACCCGCGGCTGATCGTCGAGTCCTTCGTCGACTTCGTGCGCGAGGTATCGATCATCGCCGTGCGTGGACGCGACGGTGAGGTGGTGTTCTATCCCATGGCGGAAAACGTCCATGTCGATGGCATCCTGCGTTACTCGTTGGCACCGATGCCGGATCTCGACGATAGCGTCCAGCACACCGCCGATGAGTACATCCGGGCGCTGCTGGACGAGCTGGACTACGTCGGTGTGCTGACCCTGGAGCTGTTCCAGTGCGCCGACGGTAGCCTGCTGGCCAACGAGATGGCGCCGCGGGTGCACAACTCCGGCCACTGGACCATGGATGGCGCGGTGACCAGCCAGTTCGAGAATCATCTGCGTGCCATCCAGGGCCTGCCGCTGGGGGACACCAGTGCCCGGGCGCCGACCTGCATGGTCAACGTCATCGGACGCGAGCCCGAGCCGAGCCAGGTGTTGGCCATGCGTGACGCTCATCTTCATCGCTACGACAAGAGCGAGCGCGCCGGTCGAAAGCTGGGCCACATCAACCTGGTCGCCGACGATCACGCGAGCCTGCTTGAGCGCGTGCGCGAATGCGCAGCCCTGGTGCCGGACGCCCCCGAGGTGCGCTTCAGCTTCGAAGACTGAGCCAGGCGCTGCCTCGCTTCCTCCACGACGGGCCCCGCTACGGGGCCCGTCGTCGTTTCGGGGTGGCGATCATCTCGCCACGGCGCTAGAGTAGTTGATGCGTTCTGTATACAAAAATAAGCAATGAGGTGTTCGATGATTCGTAAAGTTGGATACATGGCGGCACTGTGTGGTCTCTCGCTCGCGCCCTCCCTGGCCGTGGCGGACGCCTTTGAGGTGGCCATGCTATTGCCGGGGCAGAAGGATGATGGCGGCTTCATGGAAGCGGGCTATCGTGGACTCGAGCGCATCGAGGCCGAACTTGGTGCCGAGATCAGCTACGAGGATGGGATAGCGCCGGAGTCCGACGCACTTGAGGCCGCCCTGCGGCGATTGGCGGATGCCGGGCCGGATCTGGTCATCGCCCACGGCGGTCAGAATTCCGAGGCGGTGATGGCGGTGGCAGGGGACTATCCCGAGGTGCTGTTCTCCGTTACCCAGGGGGATGTCACCGGCGACAATGTGTCGAGCTACGAGGTCCTCCAGGAAGAGTCCGCCTGGCTCGCCGGAGCCGCAGCGGGGCTGTTGACCCAAAGCGGCGTGGTGGGTCATATCTCGGGGATTCGCGTCACCCCGGGGCTCAAGGGGCGCGGGGGCTTCTACCACGGCCTGCAGCACACCCGCCCGGACGCCGACTTCCTGACCATCTTCGCCGGCGATCAGGACGACGTGGCTCTGGCCCATGACGTGGCCAGCGCCCAGATCGATGCCGGTGCCGATATCATCTTCACCATGTTGAACGCAGGCCGTCAGGGGGCCATCGACGCGATGCAGGAGGCTGAAGGCGTGTGGCAGTTCGGCAATGTGCGTGAGTGGCACCAGGACTACCCGGAGGTATTCGCCGGCTCCGCCATTGCCAATGTGTCCATGGCGGGTTTTCTTGCCGCCGAGGCGGTCAAGCAGGGCAACTGGAGCTCGGGTGAGGTGGTGCGTATCGGCCTGGAGAACCCCGAAGCGGTGCGTCTGTCGCTGGCGCCCTGGGTCGAGGATGACATCGTCGCCGAACTCGATCGTCTTGCCGCCGAGATCGCCGAAGGAAGCATCGATGTGCAGACGTCCTACGACGGCGAGGAGTTCTCCCTGTAGCAAGGGGGCACGTCGAGGGGGCAAGTCGAGCGGGCGAGCCGATGGCTGCTCAATGACGGATCAGCACCACGCAAGAAGGCGGCCGCAGGGCCGCCTTCTTTGCTGTGTATCGGGTTCATGCCCGCTCTGTCGACCCCGTCAGCCCATCAGCAGGGCGCTGGCCACTCCGCCACCGACCACCAGCAGCACAAACAGGATCAGGGCGAGCAGGAAGGGCTTGACGCCGAGTGCCTTGAGGCGCGACATCCGGGTGTTGATGCCGAGTGCGGCCATGGCCATGGTCAGCGCGATCTGGCCGGCCAGCACCAGGCCCGAGTGTAGCGGTGCGGGCAGGGTGACGACGCTGTTGACGCCGACCATGGCGATAAAGCCCAGGGCAAACCAGGGGATCACCAGCTTGGCCTTGTGTGCGCCCTGACCGCTTGCCTCGGCGCCGTCCAGGGTCGGTTGACGCAGCCACCATTGGCCGACCACCAGCAGGAAGGGCACCAGCAGCATCACCCGCACCAGCTTGACGATGACCGCGTTGGCCAGGGCGTCGGGTCCCACGGCGTCGCCGGCGGCGACCACCTGGGCCACCTCATGCACGGTAGCGCCGATATAGACCCCGAATAGTCCTTCGTCCATGCCCAGCCACGGATACAGCAGCGGGTAGGTCAGCATGGCCAGGGAGCCAAACAGCACCACCGTGGCCACCGCCATGGACGCCGCTGCCGGCTTCGAGCGAATGGTCGACTCGGTGGCGAGCACCGCAGCGGCGCCGCAGATGGCGCTGCCGGCACTGGTCAGCAGGGTGGTCTCGCGGTCCATGCCGAGCACCCGGGTGCCGATCTGGTAGCCGACCAGCAGCACCGCGGTGATGATCAGCGCATCCAGCAGCAGTACCTTGGGCCCGAGCCCGACCACCTGCGCGAAGGTCAACGACAGGCCGAACAGCACGATGCCGCCGCGCAGCAGCCAGCGGGTAGCGAAGGCGAGACCCGGCTGGGCACCCTCGACGGTGCGCCTGAGCGGCAGATTACCGACGACGATGCCCAGCAGCAGGGCGAACACCAGCGGACTGACGCCGGCGTCGGCGATACCGGGCAGCCGGCTGATGGCCTGCCCGGCCAGCGTCAATAGTGCGCATAGCGCAAGTCCTTGCCACATGGACGGATCTCCTCTTCGTATCAGGGTATCGCCGCGACCGGCTCGTTCGAGTGGAGCCTGAGGCGTCGGTTCGATAGGGAGATTTTAGGCGTGGATATATCAGATGATTATCGTGTAATAACGAAACCTGTTATAAGCTGAGCCGATATAGGAACCGATGTCGCCTCCCTGCGACTTTCCCTGCAACCGTCGAGCACAGTGATGAGTTTCTCGCCAGACAGTCCCGCCCGCTCCCATATCACCCTGCGTCAGCTCGAGGTCTTCGTGGCGGTGGCCCGGCTGGGGACCGTCAGCGCCGCGGCCAGGCAACTGAGCCTTTCTCAGTCGGCGACCAGCCAGGCGCTGGCGGACCTGGAGCGTCAACTTGGTGTCACCCTGTTCGAACGTCCGGGGCGCCGGCTTGGCCTGAACGACATGGGCCATCGGCTGCTGCCGCGCGCCGAACAGCTGCTCGATGACCTGGGCGAGCTGATCGCCGCCGCCGAGGAACCGGGAGACGAGCTCCACGGCAGCCTGGCGATCTCCGCCAGCGCCACCATCGGCACCTATCTATTGCCGCCGCTGGCCGGGGAATTCGGCGGACTGCACCCGGGGGTCGACCTGCGCCTGAGGCTGCGCAATACCGGCGAGGTGATCTCCGAGGTACAGCGCTTCGACGCCGACTTGGGGATGATCGAGGGGCGCTGTCACGAGCCGGGACTCGCCAGCGAAGTGTGGTGCGAAGACCATATGGTGATCGTCTGCGCGCCCGGACATCCGCTGGTGGCCAAGGGCCGGGTCGAGGATGCTGATCTGGTCGAGCAACCGTGGATCCTGCGCGAGATCGGCTCCGGCAGCCGGGAGGTACTCGAGGCGGCGGTACTGCCCCGAGTGCCGAGGCTCAAGGTGCGCATGGAGCTGGGCCAGCACGAGGCGATCAAGCAGGCCGTGGCGGCGGGTTTGGGACTGGGTTGCCTATCGCACCTGAGCGTGCGGGGGGAGCTCGAACGAGGAGAGTTGCTGGCACTGTCACATGACCTGCCGCTGACCCGTCACTTCTCGCTGGTGTGGCATCCGGATCGCTATCGCAGCCCGGCCTGGCAGGCCTTCAAGGTCTTCTTGATGGAACAGAGAAGCCGCTTTGTGCTGCCAGCAGTGGATGCCTAGCGAGTCCAGCCGATGCCGATCTCTGGTCGGGTGGTGAGGGATCAGGGCGCGGCCGGAGCTGCTACATGATCTGCGTGTCGCCGGTGGCGGGTATCGTCACATGATCTGGGCGTTGCCGGTCCACAACAGAATGGCGGCGATCACCGCGAAGTGGGCCGGATACCATGCGAGCCACATTCGCCGCGGCATGACGATGCCGGGCGCGCGGCATAGCCGGTGAGCACCAGCGGCCAGCAGCAGCACCGCCAGTACCGTGGCCACGGTCACCGACTTGGCCATGTCGGAGCTGTTCATCATGCCTGCTACCAACAGCAGCGGCAGGCAGCCGACCACCGCCAGCAGGCGCGAGAGCAGGGCGTCGTCGGTACGATGGAGCTGGCCCATGCCGAGCATGAAGAACGGCACCAGCAACAGGCCATGGTGGCCGTATTCGACCCAGAAGCCGGCAAAGTACCAGCCGGTCGCCACGCCGAGGGTTTCCAGCGCCAGGCGTACATGGCCGAGTTCTCCGGCTTCCTGGCGCCGGGTCAGTTGTTCCAGCCAGTGGCCGGCCATCAGCCCGAGCGCCAGGGTAAAGCAGATGTTGAGCTGAAACAGCGCCTCGCGGGGCATCAGTTGGTAGGGTAACTGGGCCAGCAATCCGATGATCATCACCCGGCGTGCGTAGCGCAGCGGATCACGGGTGTTGAACAGGCCGTGCCAGGCGACCATGCCGGCGAACAGGGGAAAGGCGATACGGCCCACGCTCGAGTCGACCCAGCCAAGGTGCCAGGCGTCGGTGGCCAGGTAGCGTGCCAGGTGGTCCAGTGTCATGGTGACAAGCGCGATCCACTGGCCCCAGCCGGTCCAGTGGGAGGACGGTCGTTCGTGGTAGCTGGCGCTGGCGACGTAGGTCATCGGACTTCCCTGTTGTTCGGCTTGCCAGGGTAGACTTGTGCCGGGCCGACAAGTTCCGCAGGAGTCAGAGTAGAGCTTCGACACCGACCAGGATCAGCACCGGGTCTAGGATCCCTGGGCGAGCCCCTGCAAGAGCCGACAACAGCGCCGCGACAATAACAACATCATCACCGAGGAGACGCCATGAAGAATGGCTTCGGCTTCGACCTGCGCAGTATGGAAATCTTCGTCGAGACCCTGGAGCGCGGTAGCCAGAGTGCCGCCGCCGAGGCGCTCGGCCTGACCCAGTCGTCGGTGTCGCACTGCCTGGCGACCCTGGAAGAGAGCCTGGGGCTGGCGCTGTTCGAGCGCCGCTCGCGGCCATTGGAGCCCACCAGCGCCGGACGTTTCTTTTATGACCGTGCCCGCCGTCTGCTGGGCGAGGCTCGGGATACCCGCCGTGAACTGATCACCGGGGCCTTTGGCCAGCTTCATCAGATGCGCCTGGCGCTGGTGGATTCGCTAGCCACCGCCGTGGGCAAGCCGCTGATCGATGTCATCCGTCGTCACACCCGCGACTACACCCTGACCACCGGACTCTCGCACATGCACGGCCACTCGCTGCTGACCCGGCACGTGGACGTGATCATCTCCGACGATCGGCTCGAGAACTACGACGGTCTGGAGCGTCACAGGGTGCTAGACGAGCCCTTTGTGCTGGTGTTGCCGGCGAGCTGGACGGGGCCGGCCGATAATCTGCGCTGGCTGTCGCGTCAGCTCGACTTCGTGCGCTACGTGCCGCAGTCGCTGATCGGCCAGAGTATCGAGCGCCACCTGCGCCTGGCCGGAGTGGAGCTGCCGGCGCGGCTGCACCTGGACAACACCTGCGCCTTGCTCAAGGCGGTGAGCGACGGTGTCGGCTTTACCGTGACGACCCCGCTGTGCCTGTATCAGGCGGGGCTCGATCAGCTCCGGGTGCGCATCGAAGCGCTGCCGCTGGCGCCGCTCAAGCGCTCGCTGACGCTGGTCGCCAGGCGCGACGAACTCGGTGGCCTGCCCGGGCAGCTGGCGCGGGACGCTCGCCGCCTGCTGGACGGCGACTTTCGCGCCACGCTCACCGAGGAACTGCCCTGGGTCGAGGAGCAGATCGTCACTGCCATCTGAGGATCTTCCCGGCGATGGCCAGTGTCATGGCCGGTTTCGGTGCAGTGGCTGCTTTTCTCTGCACTTTGCTTGAGCAGTATCGAAAGCTTCGATAGTCATCACGTCGTTGAAGTCGATGCAACTGGCACGTCCGCCCAGGCTGGGCCAAGACTCAGGAGATTCCTCTTGCGTCCGGGGGCGCCCATGCCGGCAGCCATTCGTCTCTACGTCCGCTACGTGGACCGATTCAATCGGCGTATCGGTCGTATCGTCATGTACCTGATCTTCGTGATGATCGGGGTTCTGCTCTACGCCTCGCTCTCGCGCACCCTGTTCGATCGGCCGTTGATCTGGGGTGTCGAGGTCTCGCAGTTCCTGATGGTCGCCTACTTTCTGCTGGGCGGCGCCTACTCCATGCAGCTCGACGACCATGTGCGCATGGATCTCTTCTATACCCGACTGTCGCCACGGGCCAAGGCCGTGAGCGACGTCCTGACCATGCTGCTGTTGCTGGTGTTCCTCGCCACCCTGCTGGCCGGCGGCATCTCCAGTACCAGCTACGCGATCAAGTACGGCGAGACCAACTACAGCTCCTGGGCGCCGCCGCTAGCGCCGATCAAGATCGTCATGACCCTGGGGGTGGCGCTGATGCTCGCCCAGTGCCTCTCGACCCTGTTCAAGGATATCGCCGTGCTGAGAGGACACCCGCTCGAGCAAACCGAGGGGGAGAAGGACGGGGAGGGCGATCGATGAGCTATGAAAGGATCGCGCTGACGCTGCCCTTGTCGAGAGCG
>DJIP01000325.1 GCA_002433675.1 Halomonas halophila | reverse complement strand
AGGAGTCGACCGTGACCAAGATGGCGCCTGAACTGCCCATAGAGGTGGACGTCGAGACCGGTGTCTGGACCACCGACGCCCTGCCGATGCTGTATGTGCCGCGACACTTCTTTATCAACAACCATATCGCCGTGGAACAGGCGCTGGGCGTCGAGGCCTACGCCGAGATCCTCTACCACGCCGGCTACAAGAGCGCCTGGCACTGGTGCGAGAAGGAGGCGGAGTTGCACGGCCTGGCCGGCGAGGCGGTGTTCGAGCACTACATGACGCGACTGTCCCAGCGAGGCTGGGGCCGCTTTATCACCGAGGCCATCGACCTGGAGGCGGGCACCGCCCGGGTGCGCCTGGAACACAGCGCCTTCGTCTATCAACTGGGCAAGGTCGGCTACCGGGTCGAGTACATGTTCACCGGCTGGTTCGCCGGTGCCATGGACCAGATTCTGGCGGCCTCGGGTTCTGCGCTGCGTACCCGTGCCGAACAGACCCAGAGCGCCGCCGAGCCGGGCTGCGAGGTAGGCCGCTTCGAGGTCCAGCCACTCGCCACCGTGTCTCGCTGAGCCGCACTATCTCGTCGAGTCGGTGCGCCGCACTGGTGTCCCTGTCAGCTAACGCTATGTGGCGACGCTGTTCGGTGACCCTGTTCAGCAACTGCGGTCGGCGAGCCCAGCCAGCGACCCCCGTCAGCGACCACCACAGGCCAAGCGTCTGTCGTGGTTCCACCTTCGTCCGGGCAGAGGAGTTTTCCCATGGCCTTTGACGCGATCTTCGAGCCGATCACCATCGGCAGTCAGACCATTCGCAACCGCGTGGTCAGCACCGCCCACGCCGAGGTCCACGCCACCGATGGTGGCATGACCACGGAGCGCTACGTGCGCTACTACGAGGAGAAGGCCAAGGGCGGCTGCGGGCTGTGTATCTGCGGCGGCTCCTCGGTGGTCTCCATCGACAGCCCCCAGGCCTGGTGGAGCTCGGTGAACCTGTCCACCGACCGCATCATCCCGCACTTTCAGAATCTGGCCGAGGCGGTGCACCGCCACGGCGGCAAGATCATGATCCAGATTACCCATATGGGTCGTCGTTCGCGCTGGGACGGCCACGACTGGCCCACCCTGGTGTCGCCCTCGGGCATCCGCGAACCGGTCCACCGCTCCACCTGCAAGACCATCGAGGAGGAGGAAATCTGGCGCATCGTCGGCGACTTCGCCCAGGCCGCGCGCCGGGCCAAGGAAGGCGGACTCGATGGGGTCGAGCTGTCCGCCGTGCACCAGCACCTGATCGACCAGTTCTGGAGCCCCCGCGTCAACAAGCGTGAGGACGCCTGGGGTGGCACCTTCGAGGGCCGCATGCGCTTTGGCCTGGAGGTGCTCAAGGCGGTGCGTGCCGAGGTCGGCGACGACTTCGTGGTGGGCATGCGAATCTGCGGCGACGAGTTCCACCCCGACGGCCTGACCCACGACGACATGAAGGCAATCGCCGCCTACTACGACGCCACCGGCAAGGTGGACTTCTTCGGCGTGGTCGGCTCCGGCTGTGACACCCACAACTCCCTGGCCAACGTCATTCCCAACATGTCCTATCCGCCGGAGCCCTTCCTGCACCTGGCCGCCGGCATCAAGGAAGTGGTCAGCGTGCCGGTGATCCACGCCCAGAACATCAAGGACCCGACCCAGGCCAACCGCATTCTCGAAGGCGGCTACGTCGACTTGGTGGGAATGACCCGGGCGCATATCGCCGACCCCCACCTGATCGCCAAGATCAAGATGGGCCAGGTCGACCAGATCCGTCAGTGCGTCGGCGCCAACTACTGCATCGATCGCCAGTACCAAGGCCTCGACGTGCTGTGCATCCAGAACGCGGCGACATCGCGGGAGTACATGGGCCTGCCCCATGTCATCAGCCAAAGCGAAGGCCCGAGGCGTCGCGCGGTGGTGGTGGGGGGCGGTCCCGGTGGCATGGAGGCCGCCCGAGTGCTGGCCGAACGCGGCCATGAGGTGACCCTGTTCGAGGCCGAGGACGGCCTGGGCGGCCAGATCACCCTGGCGGCCAGGGCCCCGAGTCGCGACCAGATCGCCGGGATTACCCGCTGGTATCAGCTCGAGCTTGCCCGGCTCAAGGTGGACCTGCGCCTGGGCACCCGGGCCGATGTACCCACCATCGACGACCTGAGGCCCGACCTGGTGGTGCTGGCCACCGGCGGTCGGCCGTTTCTCGACCAGTACGCCGACTGGGGCTTCGACCCTGATCCGGAAAAGAGCCTTGTCGTCAGCACCTGGGACATCCTCTCGGGCAAGGTGACACCGGGCAAGAACGTGCTGGTGTTCGATTCCATCTGCGAGTTCTCCGGGGTATCCGCCGCCGACTTTCTGGCCGACAAGGGCGCCCGGGTCGAGATCGTCACCGACGACATCAAGCCCGGGGCCGCGGTGGGGGGCACGACCTTCCCCACCTACTACCGCAGCCTCTACGAGAAGGAGGTCATCATGACCTCGGACCTGATGCTGCACGAGGTCTACCGCGAGGGGACGTCGCTGGTGGCGGTGCTCGAGAACGAGTACAGCGGGGTGCAGGAGGAGCGCGTGGTCGACCAGATCGTGGTGGAGAACGGCGTGCGCCCGGACGAGCGGCTCTACCTCGAGATGAAGGAAGCCTCACTCAATCGCGGTCAGGTCGATCTGGAAGCGCTCTACGCGGCCAGGCCGCAGCCCTGTCTGGCGGAGCTGGACGCAGGAGATCGCAGCGCTGGAGATCGCGGCGCCGGTTTCGTGCTGTTCCGACTGGGCGACGGGGTGGCGCCGCGCAATGTGCACGCCGCCATCTATGACGCCCTTCGTCTGTGCAAGGACGTTTGAGCGAGCCACGAGGGCGGCCTGGTCGCCGCCCGCCTGACCCTCGTCGAGAGGAGATAGAAGATGCCCGCAACCGTTCTTCCTGACCTGCTGGCCGCACTGGTGCTGGCCGTGCTGGCAATGACCCTGGTGGGTGGGGCCCGGCGCTTCACCCTGTGGCGACGCGGTCGGCCCTCGCCGGTGCCTTGGTTGGCGGGCCTGGCGGCGATGCCTCGACGCTATCTGGTAGATCTGCACCATGTGGTGGCCCGGGACAAGGCCTTCGCCCACACCCATGTGGCCACCGCCGGGGGCTTTGTCGCCGCTGCGCTGCTGATGCTGGTGGTCGTCCTGGTGCCGATGCCGGCGGGGCTCAGGCTTGGCCTGACCGGCCTGATGCTGGCCGCCAGCGCGGTGATGCTGGCCGGTGCCAGACTGGTCGCCAGGCGCAGGCGCTCGCCGCCGGCGCGGCTGTCGCGTGGCCCCTGGATGCGCCTGCCCAAAAGCCTCACGGTTTTCTCGGCAAGCCTTGCCGGCGTTGCACTGGTCAGTCTTTTGTCCTCGCTGCTGCCGCCAGGCTGGCTCGGCGGCATCCTCGGCTGGGCGCTTGCCGGCGTGCTGCTGGTGGGGCTCGCGCTGGGACTCGCCGAGATGTTGCTGGGCATGACCTGGGGCGGGCCGATGAAGCACGCCTTCGCCGGCGCCCTGCACCTGGCCTGGCATCGCCGGGCCGAGCGCTTTTCCACGCGCACAAGCGAGCGTGAGGGGCGCACGCCGCGCTCCACCGGGCTCAAGGCGCTCGATCTGGACGACCCTGAGGTGCCGCTGGGGGTGGCGTGCCCCGAGGACTTCACCTGGAACCAGCGTCTGGGCTTCGATGCCTGCGTGCAGTGCGGCCGCTGCGAGGCGGTGTGCCCGGCCTTCGCCGCCGGCCAGCCGCTCAATCCCAAGAAGCTGATCCAGGACATGGTGCGGGGCATGACCGGCGCCAGCGCCGACAGCTACCACGGTTCGCCCTATCCCGGCAGGCCGCTGACTCAAGACAAGGGGCAGGACAAGGGGCAACAAAAGGGCCAGCCGGGTGGGCCCATCGTCGTCGAGGCGGGCGGCGCCCTGCTCGATGCCGATACCCTGTGGTCCTGCACCACCTGCCGGGCCTGCGTGGAAGAGTGCCCGATGATGATCGAGCACGTGGACGCCATCGTCGATCTGCGCCGTCACCTGACCCTGGAGCGCGGCAAGACCCCAGGCAAGGGCGCGGCGGTGCTCGACAATCTGATCGCCACCGACAACCCCGGCGGCTTTGCCCCTGGCTCACGCATGCACTGGGCGGCCGACCTGGAACTTCCGCTGATGCGCGACTACGGCCAGGTGGATGTGCTGCTGTGGTTGGGCGATGGCGCCTTCGATATGCGTAACCAGCGCACTCTGCGTGCCCTGGTCAAGATCCTGCGGGCGGCAGCGGTGGACTTTGCCGTGCTTGGCAACGAGGAGCGCGACAGCGGCGACGTGGCGCGCCGGCTGGGGGACGAGGCGACCTTTCAGCGTCTGGCCAGGGCCAACGTGGCGACGCTTTCTCACTATCGCTTCCAGACCATCGTCACCTGCGACCCCCACAGCTTCCATGTGCTCGGCAACGAGTACGGCGCCTTTGGCGGCGACTATCGGGTGCGCCACCACAGCAGCTTTATTCAGGAATTGATCGCCGGTGGACGGCTTGCGCTCGAGTCCCGTCAGCGTGGCCGCGTCACCTATCACGACCCTTGCTATCTGGGGCGCTACAACGGCGAATACGAGGCCCCACGCCAGGTGCTGGCGGCGCTCGGCATCGAGCTTGACGAGATGCAGCGCTCCGGTTTCCGTTCGCGCTGCTGCGGTGGGGGTGGTGGCGCCCCGATCACCGACGTGCCCGGCGAGCGGCGGATTCCCGACATGCGCATGGCCGATGTGGCCGAGACCGGCGCCGAGCTGGTGGCGGTGGGCTGTCCCCAGTGCACCGCCATGCTCGAAGGGGTGGTCGATGCCACCGCCCAGGTGCGCGATATCGCCGAGCTGGTGGCCGAGGCGCTGATCGAGCCGCCGGCTGGCAAGCGCCAAGCGCGCAAGACGCAAGCACAAGACAGGACGGTCGCCGAGGGTGTGGCAAAAGGAGGTGTGGCAAGAGGCGCCGACCCGGCCGTGGACCGAGGCGTGGGCCATGACGTAGAGGAGCTGAGCCAATGAACACGTCCGACGAAGCGACGCGAGGCAGCGCCCCAGTAGAGACGGCTCGGTGGCGTCGCGATCCCCGGCAAGAGTGGATCGCCCGCAACCGCCTGCATCCGCAGCATCGGGCGGTGCTGGCCACGTTGGAGGGCGCCACCACGCCACAGGCGTGGATGGGCCCCCAGGGACGGTTGCGCCGGAACCCGCACGCGGTGGGCTTTGTTGGCCCCAACGGTCGCCGGCGTATCGACCGCAGCGGCGTTCAGGCGGGAGCCACCGCGTCGCCTGCAGGTCGCGCCCAGACCAGAGACGTTCAGGCCGCCCGCGACCGGCGCCGCGCGGTGACGCGGGAGGCTCCGGCGGGCTGGGTCGCGGTGGTCCCGGATACCGCCACCGGCAGGCTGACCGATCACGATCGCGATCTGTTCGGCCTGGCCCGCCAACTGGCCGATAACGGTTCGCAGCCAGAGAGAGGAGAGCAGGCCGTGGTGGCCATCCTGTTCGGGGATTCGCCGCCACCCGCGCTGCAACAGGCGCTGGGCGAGGCCGGGGCCGACCGGGTGGTCTGCCTGGCGGTGGCGGAGGCTTATGCCCCCGAGGCACGCCTGGCGGCTTGCACCAGGGTGGACGAAGCGCTGGCCCCGCGCCATTGGCTGTTCCCGGATACCGTCCTGGACGGCGGCGATCTGGGACGTCGGCTGGCGCTACGGCTGGGTGAGCGGCCCGCCTGCGGAGTGTGGCGGGTCGAGGCGGATGGCGGGCTCGATGCCGGCGGGTCCTGCGTCTGTCGCACCGGCTCCGGTCGCGAGGACCAGCCTCGTCCGCTGCCGCGCATCCTGATGGCGCTGGCCGAATGCGCCGAGCCGGTGGTCGAGACCCGCCACGAGGCGAGAGCGATGACCCTGGAGCCACCGCACGCGCCCCAAGCATTCCAAGCAAGGCTCGAGGATCTTGGTGCGGTGGCGGTGGACCCCGCCGAGATCGCCCTGCATGAAGCGCCCTTTATCCTGTCCGGCGGCAATGGCGTTGCCGACTGGGCGGGCTTTCACCGGGCCGCCCAGGCGCTGGGGGCCAGCGAAGGTGCCTCCCGGGTGGCGGTGGACGACGGCCATATGCCGCGCCATCGCCAGGTGGGGGCCACCGGTACCTTCGTCAGCGCCCGGGTCTACCTGGCGGTGGGGATCAGCGGGGCGATCCAGCATCTGCAGGGTATCCAGCGCTGCGACAAGGTCATTGCCGTCAACCGCGACGCCGGTTGCGATATGGTCAAGCGGGCCGATCTGTCGGTGATCGGCGATGGCGACGAGATCCTCGCCGAACTGGTACGTCTGGTCGAGGCCGGGGCAGGCGGTAAGGGTGGTAAAAGCGATGGTGGCGCTGGGCACGGACGCGGGCCTGGCGATGCCCACGAGTCCCGCCCAGCGGAAACATCCCCGAAGGAGGCCCTGAATGTTGCCTGAATCTACCTCCCCCCACGGCGAGGCCCAGATCGGCGCCAGTGCCGATGCAAACGTCGGCGCCAAAGCCAACGCCTCGAGCGCCGATGCCGGCAATTCGAAAGGCAACGCCATCACCTCGCTTCGCCTGGATGTGCTGCTGTCGGTGGGACGCCATCGCCTGACTGGTCGCGCCCAGCGTGCCGATGGCGACGCCCGGGCGCTGGAAATGGCG
>DJIP01000326.1:4013-5743 GCA_002433675.1 Halomonas halophila | reverse complement strand
AAGCGCACATCGCCCTGCCCCAGATGAGGATCCTGCGGGTCGATATAGGGCGGGTTGGCCACGATCAGGTCGAAGCGCTCGTCACCGAGCGCGTCGAACCAGTTGCTCTGGCGAAATCGTACCGCCAGACCATGTCGCTCGGCGTTGCGCCGCGCCAGCGCCACCGCCTCAGGGGACAGGTCGACACCCTCGACCTGCCAATCGGGGCGCTCGCTGGCAAACGCCAGGGCGATGGCGCCGGTGCCGGTGCCCAGGTCGAGCAAGATGCCGCTCTTGGCATCGGCCCGGGCCAGCGCGGCCTCCACCAGGGTCTCGGTGTCGGGGCGGGGAATCAAGGTGCTCGGCGACGTCGCAAGAGTCAGCCCCCAGAATTCGCGTTCGCCGGTCAGGTAGGCCACCGGCATGCCTTGGGCACGCGCCGCCACCCAGGCCTCGAAGCGGGCCCGGGCCAGCGTCGCCATGGGCTTGTCGCCCCAGGTGTACAACCAGGTGCGGTCGACCTTCATCGCCGCCATGGCCAGCACCTCGGCGTCGAGCCGCGGCGTCGGGCTGCCGGCGGCCTCGAGGCGCCGGGTCGCCCGGGCGATCAGCACGTCACAGCGCATCAGCCGTCCTGTTGCAGGGCGGCGAGCTGCTCCGCCTGGTACTCGTGGATCAGCGGGTCGATGACCTCATCGAGGCCGTCGCCGGTGACCACTTCGTTGAGCTTGTACAGGGTCAGGTTGATGCGGTGATCGGTGACCCGCCCCTGGGGGAAGTTGTAGGTACGAATGCGCTCGCTGCGATCGCCGGAGCCCACCAGCGAACGACGGGCGTCGGCCTGCTCCTGGCGCTGACTGTCCTGGGCCGACTGCTTGAGCCGCGCCGCCAGCAGCGACATCGCCTTGGCCCGGTTCTTGTGCTGGCTGCGCTCCTCCTGACACTCCACCACCACACCGCTGGGCAGGTGAGTGATGCGGATCGCCGAGTCAGTGGTGTTGACGTGCTGACCGCCGGCGCCGCTGGAGCGGAAGGTGTCGACCCGCAGATCGGCCGGATTGATGTCGATGTCGCTGACCTCATCGGCCTCGGGCATCACCGCCACGGTGCAGGCCGAGGTATGGATGCGGCCCTGGGATTCGGTGGCGGGGACCCGCTGGACGCGGTGGGCGCCGGACTCGAACTTGAGCCGGGCGTAGACGCCCTCGCCCTTCACCCGAGAGATGATCTCCTTGTAGCCGCCCTGCTCGCCGTGGCTGGCGCTGACCACCTCGACCTTCCAGCCCTGGTTCTCGGCGTAGCGCGAGTACATGCGAAACAGGTCACCGGCGAACAGCGCCGCTTCGTCACCGCCGGTTCCCGCGCGCACCTCGAGAAAGACGTTACGCCCATCGTCCGGGTCCTTGGGCACCAGCAGACGCTTGAGTTCGGCCTCCAGCTCCTCGAGCTTGGCCACGCCCTCCTCGCGCTCCATCTGGGCGAGTTCGCGCATGTCGGCGTCGGCGTCCTCGGCCATCTGCTCTGCGGTGGCCACGTCTTCCTCGACGCCACGATAGCGGCGCCAGGCGTCGACCAGCGACTCGAGCTCGGCGTACTCGCGAGAATAGTCGCGAAAACGTGGCTGATCGCTGATCACGTCGGGCTCCGACAACAGGGCAGAGAGTTCCTCGAAGCGGTCGACGAAGGCATCGAGGCGCTCACGCAGAGAAGCTTTCATCGGCAAATCCTTGAAATCATGTAAGAAGGCGCAT
>DJIP01000326.1:0-3641 GCA_002433675.1 Halomonas halophila | reverse complement strand
TTCGACGGCAGCCTCGAGCAGGTCCTGGCGCTCATCGGCGGCGGCACCACGCAGGGCCAGGGTGGGCTGATGCATCAGGCGGTTGGTCAACTGGTGGGCCAGGCGACGCACCACGGCCTCGGGATCCTCACCCTTGGCCAGGCGCTCCAGCGCCTGGGTCTGGGCCTCGTCACGCAGCCGCTCCCCCTTGGCACGCACGTCGCGGATCACCTCGCCGGCCCCGCGCACCCGGCGTTCCTTGTGCCAGTGGGCCACGCCGTGCTCGATCAGCGCCTCGGCCTGGTCCGCCGCCACCTGGCGGTGACGCCGGTTTTCCTCGATGACCTCATGCAGGTCATCGACGGTATAAAGGAAGATGTCGCTGAGTTCGCCGACCTCAGGCTCGATGTCCCGCGGTACGGCGATATCGACCATGAACACCGGGCGGTGGCGGCGACGCTTGAGCGCTCGCTCGACCATGCCCTTGCCGAGGATCGGCAAGGGCGCCGCGGTGGATGAAATGACGATGTCGGCCTTTTCCAGGGCGACGGGAATCTCATCGAGGCTGATGGCCTGCCCGCCCAGGCTGCCGGCCAGGGCGCTGGCCCGCTCGCGGGTGCGGTTGGCTACCGTCAACTGGTGCACCCCGGCTTCGTGCAGGTGGCGTGCCACCAGCTCGATGGTCTCGCCGGCACCGATCAACAGCGCCCTGGCGCGCGAGAAGTCGTCGAAGATTCGACTGGCCAGACTGACCGCCGCGTAGGCCACCGAGACAGGGTTCTCGCCGATGGCGGTCTCGGTGCGTACCTGCTTGGCCACTGCGAAGGTATGCTGAAACAGACGCTCGAGCTCCCCTCCGAGTCCGCTGGCGTCCCTGGCCGCCTGATAGGCGTCCTTGAGCTGGCCCAGGATCTGGGGCTCGCCCAGCACCATGGAATCCAGACCCACGGCGACGCGCATCAGATGGCGCGCGGCGTCACCTTCCAGGTAGTGGTAGGCGCAGTGCAGCAGGTCCTCGCGGGGCAACGCATGAAACCGGCTCAACCAGTCGAGTACCTCGCTCTCGCCGCTCGACTCGGTCACGCAATAAAGCTCGGTGCGATTGCAGGTCGACAGCACCGCAGCCTCATGCACACTCGGCAGCGCACGCAGCTCGGAGAGCGCCTGGGTGAGTTGCGAGGGGCCAAAGGCCACCTTTTCGCGCACCTCGACGGCCGCGGTTCGATGGTTGATGCCAAGGGCAAGCAGGGTCATGCGTTCGACGTCTTCATCAGATGATGTCCGGAGTGGCCAACCAGGCCGCTCCTGCAAGGCGCATATCCTACCATAGGCAGCTCTGACCTCGCTCCCCCGGGCATTGACCTTTGCCAAGACTCGCCAAGCCGTTATGCTGAGAATTCTCATGGAGAAGATGACGCCTCAATGCCCCCGAACGCGCGCCACGGAAAGCTGATCTGCACTCTGGCCACCCTGTCACTGACGGCGTGGCTCGCCGGCTGTCAAAGCTTCTCCTACAGCCCGGGCAGCGAATCAGAGGCAGACCCCATGGTCGGGGCCCCACCGATTACCCGTGGGCTGGATGCCGACGGACTGTCGACGCTGCTGATTGCCGAAATGGCCGGCCAGCGGGGCGACTATCGACGCGCCACCGAGGGCTACCTCAAGGCAGCCGAGCGCTATCACTCCGCTGCCCTGGTCGAACGCGCGACCCTGGCCTCACGCTTTACCGATGACACTGCCTTGATCGAACGCGCCGCACGTCGCTGGCAGGAACTGGCTCCAGAGGCGCCGGTGGCCGCCCAGATTCTCGGCAACCTCGCCGGTGGACGCGGCAACTGGGACGAAGCCCTGAAGCAGCGGCTGATCGCCGCCGATGACGACACCGACATCACCCGCTTCGTCGATACCGCCCTGTCCAGCGGTGGCGAGCCGGTGGCGCTCGCCGATACCCTCGAACAGGCGCTCGACGACCCCGGCCTGACCGATTCAAGGAAAGACGACCTGCAACTGGCGCTGGCCCTGACCGACTCGGCCCAGGGGGATCATGAGGGGGCCCAGCGACGAATTGCCGCACTGGGAAGCGACAGTCGCGACAATCCCCAGCGGATTCTCGCCGAATCACGCATCGCCCTGGACGCCGGCAAATACCACCAGGCCCGCCTGGCGGCCAAGCGTGGCCTCAACCTCTCCCCGGGCGACCCCCGCTTCCTTCTGTTGATGGCACGGGCCGACATTCGCCTGGGCAACCTGGTCTCGGCCGAAAGCAGCACCGACTCCCTGCTCGAGACCCGTGGCGACAATCCCCTGTTGCGGGTCGGCCTGGCCCAGCTCTACCTGGAAGAAGGCCACCACGACCCGGCCCGCCGACTGCTGCTGCCGCTGGTCGATGATCCCCAGGCACCCAGCGCCCTCTATCTATTGCTTGGCAGCATCGCCGAACAGGAAGACGAGGTCGACAACGCCCTGCTCTACTACCGCCGGGTACCGCCAGGCCCTGACTTCCTGCTGTCGCGTCAACGCGCGGCCAGCATGCTGATCGAGGCCGACCGCATGCTCGATGCTCGGGCCTTTCTGCGGGTCGAACGGCTGCGCCACGACGACGCCTATACCGGCCTGGTCATCACCGAAGTGCAACTGCTCGACCAGCAAGGTCTCGAGCCCGAGGCCGAGGCACTGCTCAACCGCGAGCTGGCGCGCAGCCCCGAGGACGGCGACCTGCGCTACTTCCGCGCCATGCGTGCCTGGAGCGAAGGCGACCTCGACACCTCCGAACAGGACCTGCGCACCCTGGTCGAACAGCAGCCCGACAACGCCGTGGCGCTCAATGCGCTCGGCTACACCCTGGCCGACGCCGGCGACCCGGATGATCTCGACGAGGCCAGGCGACTGATCCAGCGGGCCTACGAACTCTCGCCGGACAATCCCGCCATTCTCGACAGCCTGGGCTGGGTCGCCTACCGTGAGGGCAAACCGGAGGTTGCGCTACCCTGGATCGAGCGCGCCTGGCGCGAGATCGCCGACCAGGAGGTCGCCGCCCACCTGATCGAGGTGCTGTGGGACCTGGGCCAGAAAGAGCGCGCCCGCGACCTGCTACAGGAAGCCCAGCAACGCTTCCCCGAGCGCCCGCTGATCGTCGATCTGCTCGACCGTCGCCCCGAAATCAGGCCTTGAGCCGACGGCGCCTTGACCACTCTGACACCACCACGAACACTACCCGCAAGGACCCCGCGATGATGTCTTGTTTTCGCCTGACCGCCGCCGCCCTGGGGCTCGGCCTGCTGGCCGGCTGCGCCACCTCCCAGAGCGTCACCGAGCCGCGCCAGGAGCGCCAGGCCGGTGACTGGGAAGCCCAGACCGAACAGGTGGAAGCCTTCACCTCCTGGAACCTGACCGGCAAGGTCGGCCTGCGCACCCCCCAGGAATCCACCAGCGCCAACCTCGACTGGCGCCAGACCCCCTACCACTATCGCCTGCTGGTCACCGGCCCCATGGGCGCCGGCCGCAGTACCCTGGAAGGACGCGACGGTCGCGTCTCGCTGACCACCAGCGAAGGACGCTTCGAGGCCGACAGCCCCGAAGCCCTGATGGAACAGCGGCTGGGTTGGTCGCTGCCAGTCTCGAGCCTCACCGACTGGGTACGCGGCCTGCCCGCCGACGACAGT
>DJIP01000268.1 GCA_002433675.1 Halomonas halophila | reverse complement strand
TCAGGGGCGCTCCTGCCAGAAGCGCGAGAACAGCTCGGCCTGGGTGTTGATCCCGAGCTTGGCGTACAGGTGCTTCTTGTGGACCCTGACGGTCTCCACCGAGATGGACAGGCGTCGGGCGATCTCCTTGGTCGACCCGCCGCCCAGCATCAACTGGCTCACCTCGCGCTCGCGATCGGTCAGCCCGAAGCGGGTCGCCGTCTCTTCGACGCCACCTCGGTGCGGATGCCAGGGATGGGGGCCGGGCGTCTCGCCGTAGCGCTCGAAGTGCATGCGCAGTCGCATCAACTCACCGAGCCAGGGCTCGATCAGATGCAGCAGGCCGATTTCGCTGTGCAGGAAGGTTCGAGTGGAACCCAGCGACAGACACAGGGTGCGACCGGCGCCCAGTGACCGATTGATCTGCACCTCGTCACTGACGATATTGCGCCGGAAGTAGCGCTGATAGTACTCGGTCGCCGTGAACCGTGCCGGGGCCACATCATCCAGCGTTACCAGGCCATCGAAACCATTGTCGCGGGCGGCGACGTAGAAGGGATCCAGCAGATACAGGCCGCGCTGATAGTCCTCGAACAGGCCTTCATCGGCGCCGTCGTCCTCATCGCTCTCGGCCAGGATCGTCGGCGGCTGGTCGGCGTGGAAGACCAGTGCCACCCAGGTGTTGTAGACGATGTGGCGCGCCAGGGTGCGGCTGACAGCCTCCCAGAAGTCTTCACTTTCCAGGCGTGCCAGCAGGCGCGCGAAGTCGCGATGCCAGCCCATCGCCTCGAGCATTCCCGTGGTCCCTTTCTCACTGTTCTGCGACATCTGTCGGCGCCTCACCCTATGGGGGTAACCCTGCCATGGAATAGGCAGCCTCGGTGAATAGAGGATACTGACATTCTATAAAACGCCAACCGACAACAACGGCTGTGGAGTCTTCCATGCAGATAGCCCTGGCACAACTTCCCGGCATCGAGGGAAACATCGAGGCCAACCTGGACGCCGCCCTGAGCACCCTGGAACGCCACGGCGACCAGGTGTCGCTGGTGGTCTTTCCCGAAACGCATCTCAGCGGCTTTGCCGAACAGGACCACGTCGACGATCGTGCCCTGGCGCTCGATGGTCCACAGGTGGCGCGTCTGGTCCAGGCCAGCCGTGACCACGAGTGCGCCCTGGCCATCGGCCTGCTCGAGCGGGCCGCCGATGGTGTCTACAACACCACGCTACTGATCACCCCGGAAGACGGCATCGCCCTGACCTATCGCAAGACCCACCTGTGGCCCGATGAGCGGGAGCTGGTCGGCCTGGGCCAGCGCATCGGTGTCACCCGCTGGCGCGGGCTGACCCTGGGGCTGATGATCTGCTACGACATCGAATTCCCCGAGACCGCACGGGCCCTGGGCGCGCTGGGCACCGACCTGATGCTGGTGACCAACGGCAACATGGACCCCTACGGCCCGGTGCACGCCCGCGCCGCCCAGGCCCGCGCCCAGGACAACCAGTGCTTTGTCGCCATGGCCAACCGCTGCGGTGAGGGCGCCGGCCTGACCTTCGCCGGCCACAGCGCGGCGTATTCACCGCTTGGCGAGACCCTGTTCGAGGCCGATCGCGACACAGGGGTACACCTGGTATCGCTCGACCTCGAGCTATTGAATCGTGCCCGGCGGGACTATGACTACCTGGCCGATCGACGCGTCTCGCTCGACCTTCAGCGCGACGACGACTCGCGAGGCCCCGGCTTCCGCCTCGTCTGACCCGGCTTTCCTGACCACGATTGCCTGACCATGATTGCCTGACCCGACTGTCCATCACCAACAACCATAACGCGAGCCCCAAGATGTCTCACTCCAAGCCCCAACTCGGCCTGTGGCAGGTCGTTCTATTCGGCCTTGCCTACATGACACCGATCATCGTCCTCGGCACCTTCGGTGTGCTGGCGGTGGTCTCCGAAGGCGCGGTATCCGGCGCCTACGCGGCGGCACTGATCGCCATGCTGTTCACCGCCCACAGCTATGGCCGCATGGCCAGCGCCTACCCGGTGGCCGGCTCCGCCTACGCCTATGTGCGCCACGCCATCAACGATCGACTCGGTTTCATGGCTGGCTGGGCCATCCTGCTGGACTACCTGTTCTTGCCCATGGTGATCTGGCTGATCGGTGCCGCCTATCTGCACTCGGCGTTTCCGTCCGTGCCGGTACCGGTGTGGCTGATCGCCTTTATCGCGGTCACGACCTTCATCAACATCATCGGCCTCAAGCTTGCGAGTCTGGTCAACAGCGTGCTGATGCTGGTTCAGGTGCTGGTGATCGCCGCCTTCGTCGCCCTGGCGGTGCACTACGTGCTCGGCGATCCCAGCCAGCCGCTGTGGAGCCTGACGCCCTTCCTCGGCAGCGCCGACAGCCCCCAGATGCCACTGCTGATGGCGGGCGCCGCCGTCGCCTGCTACTCCTTTCTCGGCTTTGACGCGGTGACCACCCTGACCGAGGAGACCCGCGACGCCGAGCGGACCCTGCCCCGCGCCATCCTGCTGATCACCCTGCTGGGCGGCCTGATCTTCATCCTGGTGTCCTA
>DJIP01000283.1:3212-5287 GCA_002433675.1 Halomonas halophila | reverse complement strand
CGGGCCAGCTATAAGCTGGTGGAGCTGGACGACAAGGACAAGCTGTTCAAGCCGGGCATGACCGTCATCGATCTGGGCGCGGCGCCAGGCGGCTGGAGCCAGATCGCCGCAGAGCGTGTCGGTGACGCCGGCGTGGTCATCGCCTCGGACATCCTCGAGATGGACGCCCTGGCCGGCGTCGACTTCGTACAGGGCGATTTTACCGAGGAAAGCGTGCTGGAGGAGGTGCTGGCAAGGCTCGGCGATCGTCCGGTGGACCTTGTGATGTCGGACATGGCCCCCAATATGAGTGGTATGGCGGCCATCGATCAGCCCCAGGCAATGTACCTGGTGGAGCTGGCGCTCGACCTGGCCCGCCAGACGCTGCGTCCCGGAGGTACTTTTCTGGCCAAGGTGTTCCAGGGCGAAGGCTTCGACGAATATCTCAAGGAGTTGCGCGGGGCCTTTCAGAAGGTGGTGACGCGCAAGCCGGGGGCATCGCGGGCACGCTCCCGGGAGGTCTACCTGCTGGCCCAGGGATTCAAGGGCTGAGCATCGGCGCCGGTCGACGTTTGATAGCCCGCGCCTGCCGGCGCGATACCGGCAAAAGTGGCCTGGCTGTGCCAGTCTAGAGGCATGGTTCAGGCAGGAAAGGACACATGATGGCGTGCGGTGGCCTGCCAGACAGTCATCGCATCGACATTTTTTCGGCATTTTCCGAGGGTGAGTCCCGGCGGAAGGGGCGTTTGCGCCGCTTCGTTGGATCCGATCAGGCTGGCTGAACCAGGCCGGGTCATGTAGTGTCGAACCCTTAGGCACCTAGGCCGACAGATTCTTGCAATTGAGGGTGGTCCCTTGAACGACATGGCGAAGAACCTGATTCTGTGGTTGGTCATCGCGGCGGTGCTGCTGACGGTGTTCAACAACTTCAGCGTCGAGAACGCACCCAATCAGATGAACTACTCCCAGTTCGTCGAACAGGTGCAAAACGAGCAGGTACGCAGTGTAACCATCGACGGTTACACGATCAGCGGTGAGCGCAACGATGGCTCCAGCTTCCAGACCATCCGCCCCTCGGCGGAGGACCCGAAGCTGATGGACGATCTGTTGTCCAACAATGTCACCGTGGTGGGCAAGAAGCCCGAGCAGCAGAGTCTATGGACGCGACTATTGATCGCGAGCTTCCCGATTCTGCTGATCCTGGCCATCTTCATGTTCTTCATGCGCCAGATGCAGGGCGGTGGTGCCGGCAAGGGCGGCCCCATGAGCTTCGGCAAGTCCAAGGCCAAGCTCCTGTCCCAGGATCAGATCAAGACCACCTTTGCCGACGTGGCGGGGTGTGACGAGGCCAAGGAGGAAGTCGAGGAACTGGTCGACTTCCTGCGTGATCCGACCAAGTTCCAGCGGCTGGGTGGCACCATCCCCCGCGGTGTCTTGATGGTCGGGCCTCCCGGTACCGGCAAGACCCTGCTGGCGAAGTCCATCGCCGGCGAGGCCAAGGTGCCGTTCTTCTCGATCTCCGGCTCCGACTTCGTCGAGATGTTCGTCGGTGTGGGTGCTTCCCGTGTGCGCGACATGTTCGAGCAGGCCAAGAAGCAGGCACCCTGCATCATCTTCATCGACGAGATCGATGCCGTGGGTCGTTCGCGCGGCGCCGGCATGGGCGGCGGCAACGACGAGCGCGAGCAGACGCTGAACCAGCTGCTGGTCGAGATGGATGGCTTCGAGGCCAATGAAGGCATCATCGTCATCGCCGCCACCAACCGTCCCGATGTGCTCGACCCGGCGCTGCTGCGCCCGGGCCGCTTCGACCGCCAGGTGGTGGTGCCGCTTCCCGATATCCGTGGTCGCGAGCATATCCTCAACGTGCACCTGCGCAAGGTGCCGCTGGCCGATGACGTCAAGCCGACCTTTATCGCTCGCGGTACCCCTGGCTTCTCCGGTGCCGACCTGGCCAACCTGGTCAACGAGGCGGCGCTGTTTGCCGCTCGTCGCAACAAGCGTCTGGTCGGCATGGAAGAGCTGGAACTGGCCAAGGACAAGATCATGATGGGGGCCGAGCGCCGCTCCATGGTCATGACCGAGAAGGAAAAGCT
>DJIP01000283.1:0-2843 GCA_002433675.1 Halomonas halophila | reverse complement strand
GACCCGGTCTACAAGGTGACCATCATTCCGCGTGGCCGCGCCTTGGGTGTGACCATGTTCCTGCCGGAACAGGATCGCTACAGCCTGTCGCGCCAGCAGATCATCAGCCAGATCTGTTCGCTGTTCGGTGGCCGGATCGCCGAGGAGATGACGCTGGGGCCGAACGGTGTCACCACCGGCGCCTCCAACGACATCAAGCGTGCCACTGAGCTTGCCCACAACATGGTGGCGAAGTGGGGCCTGTCCGAGGAGATGGGGCCGATCATGTACGACGAGGACGAGTCTCACCAGTTCCTCGGCGGCCCTGGTCAGAGTGGTGGCAAGCTGAAGTCGGGCGAAACCACCTCGCGTCTGGACAAGGAAGTGCGCAAGATCATCGACGGCTGCTACGAGCAGGCGCGTCAGATCCTCGAGGATAATCGCGACAAGCTCGACGCCATGGCCGAAGCGCTGATGCAGTACGAGACCATCGACGCGGATCAGCTCAAGGACATCATGGACGGGCGCGATCCACGTCCGCCCAAGGACTGGGATGAGCCCGGTTCTGGCGGGGGTTCTCCGGTCACCGGTGATCCCGAACCGTCGAAGGAGCCGGAGTCCAGCGCCGACACCAGCGATGGGGACGAGGAAGAGGATGACAAAGGCTCCGGCCGTCGCCCCTCCGACCCCCTTGGCGGTCCCGCCGGTAGCTGACGGCCCGCCCGCTCACAGAGGCGCCCTGCGGGGCGCCTCTGGCGTTGCATGGCCCGCCTCTCGCATTAGTATTCTTTGGTGAATACCCAGATTTTCCCAGGACATCCTCTTCGATGGACGCTCGTTATCCCGCTGTACTGCCCTGTGGTCGACACCGCCTCGATCTGACCTTTCCCCGCATCATGGGGATTCTTAACGTCACTCCCGACTCCTTTTCCGACGGTGGCCATCACGTGGTCATCGACGACGCCTTGCGCCATGCCGAACAGATGCTCGCCGAGGGTGCTGCCATCATCGACGTGGGTGGCGAGTCCACGCGGCCTGGCGCGACGCCGGTCACCGCCCAGCAGGAGCTCGACCGGGTGATTCCGGTGGTCGAGGCGCTGGTGCGGGAGCTCGACGCCCTGGTGTCGGTGGATACCTCGACGCCGGAGGTCATGCGCGAGAGCGCCCAGGCCGGGGCTGGCATGATCAATGACGTGCGTAACCTGCGTCGTGAGGGCGCCGTCGCGGCGGCCACCGGTACCGGGTTGCCGGTGGTGCTGATGCATATGCTGGGCGAGCCTGGCGACATGCAGGACGCACCCCGCTATGACCGGCCCGTGGAGGAAGAGGTTGCCGACTTTCTCGAAAGGCGCATCGCCGAGTGCGAGGCAGCGGGTCTCAAGCGAGAACGCCTGTTGCTTGATCCAGGTTTTGGTTTCGCCAAGACCGTGGAGCATAATCTTCGGCTGTTGCATCGCCTGGAGCGCCTGGAAGCCCTGGGGCTCCCGCTGCTGGTCGGGATGTCGCGCAAGAGCATGATCGGCAAGGTGCTCGACCGTGCGGTCGAGGAGCGCCTGTGCGGCGGTCTGGCCTTGTCGGCGCTGGCGGTGGAGCGAGGCGCACGGATACTACGCGTTCACGATGTGGGGCCCCATGTGGACGCGGTGAACATGACCTGGGCCGTTCTCGAGGAAGGAGAACACCATGGCTAGACGCTATTTTGGCACGGATGGCATTCGCGGTACCGTCGGTCAGGCGCCGATCACGCCGGACTTCATGCTCAAACTGGGCTGGGCTACCGGCCGCGTGCTCGAGCCTCGCCGTCAGCGGGCACGGGTGCTGATCGGCAAGGACACCCGTATCTCCGGCTACATGTTCGAGTCGGCCCTCGAGGCGGGGCTGTCGGCGGCGGGCGTTGACGTGATGCTGCTTGGCCCGATGCCGACGCCGGGTATCGCCTACCTGACGCGGACCTTTCGCGCTGATGCGGGCATCGTCATCTCCGCTTCCCACAACGCCTACCAGGACAACGGCATCAAGTTCTTCTCGGCCGAGGGTGCCAAGCTGGGCGACCAGATCGAGGAGCGTATCGAGCGCGCGCTGGATGAGACCCTGACCACGGTGTCACCGGGGGAGCTGGGCAAGGCCAGCCGGGTCGACGACGCCGCCGGTCGCTATATCGAGTTCTGCAAGTCGACGATCCCTGATCGGGTCAATCTGCACGGCCTGCGCATCGTGCTGGACTGCGCCCACGGCGCGACCTATCACATCGCTCCGGCGGTGTTCAAGGAGCTGGGGGCCAAGGTCAGCCTGATTGGGGCAGAGCCTGACGGCCTCAATATCAACCAGGAGGTGGGCTCGACCCACCCGGCAGCGTTGCGCGCGGCGGTGATCCAGCAAAGCGCCGATCTGGGTATCGCCTTCGATGGCGACGGCGATCGCGTGCTGATGGTGGACGCCGACGGTCACGAGATCGACGGTGACGACATGCTCTACCTGATCGCCAAGGACCGTCACGAGCGTGGCGAGCTGGGGGGTGGTGTGGTCGGCACCCTGATGAGCAACTTCGGCCTGGCCGCGGCGCTGGAGTCCATGGGCGTGCCCTTCGAGCGTGCCAAGGTCGGCGATCGCTACGTGATGGAGCGTCTGGCCGCCAATGACTGGCAGCTGGGCGGCGAGTCCTCGGGGCATATCGTCTGCCGCCACGTGCAGACCACCGGCGACGGCATCGTCTCGGCGCTGCAGGTGCTGTCCTACATGGTGCGCGAGGAAAAGCCGCTGTCACGCCTGCTGCACGGCTTCGAGAAGGCGCCTCAGTCGCTGGTCAACGTACGCCTGTCGGCGGGTGTCGACGCCAAGGCGGTGATGGCCGACCCGAGTCTCGA
>DJIP01000204.1 GCA_002433675.1 Halomonas halophila | reverse complement strand
GCCGTGGTCGGCTGGAAGCCCGTCATCCTGATGGTCGCCGAGACCGTCTTCCTGCTTGGGCTGGTGCTGGTGTGCCTGTATACCGGCATCGCCGAGTGGTAGCGAAGCGCCCCGAGCGGCCCCGGGCGAGTTAGAAAGCCGAGCGGTCCCGGGCGAGTTAGAAAGCCACACCAGCGCCAAGGCCCCGGTTCTCCGGGGCCTTGGCGTTTGTGACGGTCTATGGCGCTGTTCTGGTCGTTACTGACCGGCCTGGATCGCGGTCAGCGCAATCGTATAGACGATGTCCTCGACCAGGGCGCCCCTGGACAGGTCGTTGACCGGCTTGTTGAGGCCCTGAAGCATGGGGCCGATGCTGACTACCCGAGCGCTGCGCTGGACCGCCTTGTAGGTGGTGTTGCCGGTATTCAGATCCGGGAACACGAACACCGTGGCGCGGCCGGCCACCGGTGACTCCGGCGCCTTCTGCCGGGCCACGCTGGCGATGGCTGCCGCGTCGTACTGCAGCGGGCCATCGATGGCCAGGTGCGGGGCCCGTTCCCTGGCGATGCGAGTGGCCTCGCGAACCTTGTCGACGTCGGCACCGCTGCCGGACTCGCCGGTGGAGTAGCTGATCATGGCGACACGGGGCTCGATGCCGAAGGCCTCAGCGCTGGTGGCGCTTTGCAGGGCGATCTCGGCCAGCGCCTCGGCGTCGGGGTCGGGGTTGACCGCGCAGTCACCGTAGACCACCACCTGGTCGGGCAGCAGCATGAAGAACACCGACGACACCTGGCCGTAGCCGGGGGCGGTCTTGATCAGCTGAAAGGCCGGGCGCACGGTGTTGGCGGTGGTATGCACGGCGCCGGAGACCAGGCCATCCACCTCGCCTTCGGCGAGCATCATGGTGCCCAGCACCACGCTGTCATGAAGCTGGGCCTCGGCGGTCAGCGGGGTCAGCTTGCCCCGCCGGCGCTCGACCATGGGTGCGATAAAGCGGCCACGCTCGGCGTCCGGGTCGAGGATCTGCAGGTCATCAGGCAGCTCCAGACCGCGCGCCTTGGCCACCTCGAGGATGGCGCGACGCTTGCCCAGTAGCACGCAGTTGGCGATGCCGCGACGCTGGCACAGGATGGCTGCTTCCAGGGTGCGCGGCTCGTCGCCTTCGGGCAGCACGATACGCCGACGCTTGTGCTGGGCCATGCTGACCAGTTGATGTCGAAAGGCTGCCGGTGACAGGCGGCGCTGGGCGTCGTCGTGAATCAGTGCCAGCAGCCAGTCACGATCCAGGTGATCGGCGACGAAGGCGCAGATGGCCTCGGCGCGCTCGTGATCATCCACCGGAATGCCGCTGGACATCTCGGTGAGTCGAGCCACTGTGGCGTAGCTGTCGGTGTCCACCGAGAGGACCGGTAGCCCCGAGGCCAGCGCCGGGCGACAGACGTCGATCAGCTGCTGGCTGGGTGACTCGCCGTGGGTCAGCAAGAGGCCCGCCAGGGGCACGCCGTTCATGGTGGCCAGGGCCGCCGCCAGCAGGGTGTCGTCGCGATCCCCGGGCGACACGATCAGCTCGCCGGGACGCAGGGCGTAGAGCAGGTGTTCGGCGCTGCGGGCGCCCAGGGTCGAGTGGGCGACGCGGCGGCGATCGGCCTCGCCATGGTGCAGGATCCTGGCATCGAGGGCGCGTGCCACGTCGACCACCCGCGGCGCGGTCAGCGAGGCTCGGTAGGGCACCGCCGCGACCACCGGCAGGGTCAGATCGGCGCCGGTGGCGAGCTGCTGCTGCCAGTGCTGGCGATGGGCGCGGGCCTCGACCTCGCTGACCGAGGCCAGGGTCTGGTCGATGGCCGAGCCGTCGCCGTCCCCCGGCAGTCGCATCAGCATGGCACCCAGAGTACGCACCGACCCCACCGCGTCGATGCTCTGACGATGGAACTGCAACTGCTTGGCCAGCTCCTGGGGATCGGCGATCTGGCCATCGGCGACCAGCACCACCTGGGCGTCGAGAGCACTGGCCAGGCGCACGTTGAGATCGAAGGCGTAGGCGTTTCGCGGCAGTGGACGAACGCCCTCCACCACGATCAGCGCCGGTGCCTTGCCGGTGGCAGGGCGGGCGACGCGGGCGTGGCGCTCCACGGCAAGTTCTAGCAGACCATCGCGATCGTCGCGGCCGAGATACTGCTCCAGTATCTGGCGCGAGATCGGACGCGGCGAACCTATGCCCAGGGTACTGGCCACCAGCGAGCGGGCGCGTTCGTCGTTGCTGCTCGCCTGTTCGCCGCCTTCGGACTGGCTGAACGGCTGCAGAAAACCTGCGTCCAGCCCCAGTGTATCCAGCGCCCGAAGCAGGCCAAGGCCGGCGGAGGTGAGGGCGACCCCGTCGTCGACGGGGATCAGCAGAAGCGTGCGGGACTGGATGCTCACAGAACCTCCTCGAGCCTTGGCGAGGACGCCAGGCTCGCGATCAGTGCCCGGGTCTGGCTGGCGATATAGCCTTCTTCGTCGGTGGGAATGACGCGGATCTCCGGCGCCGAGCTGGCGCCTCGGACATGAATCTGACCTTCCTCGCCACGCCCGAGGCTCTCGTTGGCGGCACTGTCCAGGCGGACACCGAGAGACTCCAGGTGACCCAGGGTCCGGGCGCGCACCAGGGCAGAGTTCTCGCCGATACCGCCGGTGAAGGCAATGCCGTCGATCCGGGGCAGGGCACAGGCCAGGCCCGCCAGGGACTTGGCCAGGCGGTAGCAGAACACCTCGATGGCCAGGTTCGCGCCGGCGTGACCGTCACTGGCGGCCTGTTCGAGCTCACGCATGTCATTGGTCAGCTCGGATAGCCCCAGCAGTCCGCTCTTCTGGTTGAGCAACTGATCGACGCCTTCCAGCGACATGCCCAGCTGGCGCGCCAGGTGCAGGTGCAGGCCGGGGTCGACGTCGCCGCTGCGGGTACCCATTACCAGGCCCTCCAGCGGGGTCATGCCCATGCTGGTGTCCAGGCTTCTGCCGGCCCACACCGCAGTGGCGGAGCAGCCATTGCCCAGGTGGGCGATCAGCCAGCCGCCTTCACCACGGGCGCTGACTTCTGTCAGGCGGCCGGTCACGTAGGCATGGCTCGAGCCGTGGAAGCCGTAACGACGTATGCCGTGTCGGCTGTAGAGCTCTTCGGGGATGGCGTAGCGGTAGGCGTGGGGCGGCAGGGTCTGGTGGAACGCGGTATCGAACACCGCCACCTGAGGCAACGCCTCGAACAGCCGGCGCGTGGCGACGATGCCATCGAGGTTGGCCGGATTGTGAAGGGGGGCCAGGCTGATGGTCTGGCGAATGGTGCGCACCACGGCGTCGTCGAGCAGGGTGGCGGCGGTGAAGCGCTCACCGCCATGCACCACCCGGTGGCCGATGCCGATGGGCCGGTGGACTTCAAGGTGCTCGAGAATCGTCTTCAGCGCCAGGGCGTGGGTTGCACGTGGCAGTGAGACCTCACGGACGTTGCCGTGTTCGTCCGTCAGCTTGAGGCGAGCCTCGTGGCTGCCCAGGCGCTCGGCGATACCGGACAGTCGGGGAGCGTCGGGGGCCTGATCGATCAGCGCGAACTTGATCGAGGAGGAGCCGCAGTTGATCACCAGAATCGGGGCTTTCATGCCATCTCCAGAAAAGACGCCTTGGTGAGGCGAGAATGCGTGGGATGGCGGCGAATCTAGCACCGCCCCGGGGCGCGAATAATTGGCCTGGGGAGGTAGTCGAACGGCTTTGCTGGTGGATCCGACTAAGCCGTGATGAGCGTCAAGTGCATGAATCTTTGGATTAGACTTTTGTCTAGCTCTGTGCGGCGGGACTAGGTCTGGGCGTACAAGACGTGCATCCCCGGGCGGTCGAACGCTGCCCGGGGATGCGCCAGGGAGTGGCTTGTCTCAGACCTGCTTGTTCAGACTTCCTTGTACAGCTCCGCGCCCTGCTCGCGGAAGACCCGGGCGCGCTCCTCCATGCCGGCCATGACGGCGTCGCCGTCACCCTCCAGGCCGTTGTCGCGGGCGTAGTCGCGGACCTCCTGGCTGATCTTCATGGAGCAGAACCTGGGCCCGCACATGGAGCAGAAGTGGGCCACCTTGGCGGAGTCCTTGGGCAGCGTCTCGTCGTGATAGGCGCGAGCCGTGTCGGGATCGAGGCCCAGGTTGAACTGGTCCTCCCAACGGAACTCGAAGCGTGCCTTGGACAGGGCGTTGTCGCGGCGCTGGGCGCCCGGATGCCCCTTGGCCAGGTCGGCTGCGTGGGCGGCGATCTTGTAGGTGATGATGCCGGTCTTGACGTCGTCCTTGTCGGGCAGGCCCAGGTGCTCCTTGGGGGTGACGTAGCACAGCATGGCGCAGCCGTACCAGCCGATCATCGCCGCTCCGATGCCCGAGGTGATGTGGTCGTAGCCCGGGGCGATATCGGTCACCAGCGGTCCAAGGGTATAGAAGGGAGCCTCGTCGCAGTACTCGAGCTGTTTGTCCATGTTCTCCTTGACCAGGTGCATGGGCACGTGGCCAGGGCCCTCGATCATCACCTGGACATCGTGCTTCCAGGCGATATGGGTCAACTCGCCCAGAGTCTTGAGCTCCGCCATCTGGGCCTCGTCGTTGGCGTCGGCCACCGAGCCCGGGCGCAGGCCATCGCCCAGCGAGAAGGCCACGTCGTACTGCTTGCAGATCTCGCAGATGTCCTCGAAGTGGGTGTAGAGAAAGCTTTCCTGGTGGTGGTAAAGGCACCACTTGGCCATGATCGAGCCGCCGCGAGAGACGATGCCGGTGACCCGGTTGGCGGTCAGAGGCACGTAACGCAGCAGCACGCCTGCGTGGATGGTGAAGTAGTCCACGCCCTGCTCGGCCTGCTCGATCAGGGTGTCGCGGAACACCTCCCAGGTGAGGTCCTCGGCCACGCCCTTGACCTTCTCCAGCGCCTGATAGAGCGGCACGGTGCCGATCGGTACCGGCGAGTTGCGGATGATCCACTCGCGGGTCTCGTGGATATTCGCTCCGGTGGATAGATCCATGATGGTATCGGCGCCCCAGCGGATGCCCCAGGTCATCTTTTCGACCTCTTGCTCGATGGAGGAGGTCACCGCCGAGTTGCCCAGGTTGCCATTGATCTTCACCAGGAAGTTGCGCCCGATGATCATCGGCTCGGCTTCCGGGTGATTGATGTTGGCGGGGATGATGGCGCGCCCGGCGGCAACTTCCTGGCGCACGAACTCGGGGGTGATCTCCTCTGGCAGACGGGCGCCGAAGCCCTGCCCGGGATGCTGGTGGCCGAGGATGCGCTCGACCTCGTCGCTGCCTCGATAGCCATCGGCCAGGGCCTGGCGACGCTGGTTCTCGCGGATGGCGATGAACTCCATCTCCGGGGTGATGATGCCGCGCCGAGCATAGTGCAGCTGGGTCACATTGCCGGCGCGGCCATCGGCACCACGACGTGCGCGGCGCGGCGTTCGGGTCAATTCGAAACGCAGGGAGGCGAGTGTCGGGTCGTTGGCGCGCCGGCGACCGTAGTCCGAGGTCGGTCCATCGAGCCATTCGGTGTCGTCGCGCTCCTCGATCCAGGGCCGGCGCAACTCGGCAAGCCCGCGACGCAGGTCGACCTCGACCTGGGGATCGGTGTAGGGGCCGGAGGTGTCGTAGACCAGCAGCGGCGGGTTGGCTTCGTCGGCCCCGGAGGTGCGGGTCGCTGACAGCGATATCTCGCGAAACGGCACCCGCAGGTCCTCGCGGGAGCCCTTGACATAGACCTTGCGAGAGCCCGGCAGCGGCGCAACCGCGGCCTTGTCGACCTGGGCGGTCTCGGCCAGGAAGTGCGCGCTATGGCGGGGCTTGCTTGCGGAAACGGGGTGATCGAGTGGCATTGGCTTGTCCTTCTCACGGCACTGGGTGCTGTCGTTATTGTGGGCATGGCGCGAGGAAGGAAGGGGCGTCGTGGCCTGGGCCGTGAGCGCTTGATCCCTACGCTGGTCCTCACCGCGATGCCGTGGCATCGGGGTTACCCCCAGATCAGGTTCAACGGGTCCCATGCGCGGCATGATCTCAGCCGCCTCTGGCGGCCCCCCGTCAAGCGTGGTGCTTTTGGTGTCAGTCGCTTAGATCGAGTCCCATCTGCCAGAAGTCGATCTCGAGTCGCGTTGCGTCGGTGAAGATCCGAGACAGTCGCGCAAAGCGCTCGCCGGATACCTGGGCAAGCTGCTCGTCGAGCCAGGCCTGCTCCTGGCGCGCGGCGGCCTGGAAGTCGTCGCTTTCGTACATGGCGATCCAGGCGTCGAAGGGGTTGTCGGCACCGCGCAGGGTGTCCGAGCGAGCGTTGAGGCTTCGTGCGATATCGGCGTAGCCGACCATGCAGGGGGCCAGCGCCACGTGCAGGTCCAGGAGGTCGCCGCGGCTGCCGGCATCCAGCACGTAGCGAGTGTAGGCCAGGGTGGCGCGGGCTTCGGGCAGCTCACTGAGTTCGGCCTCGCCGATGCCCCAGTCGCGGCAGAAGGCGAGATGCAGGCCGAGTTCCACGTCGAGGATGGTCTTCATGCCGTCGAAGGCGCCGCGCAGTTCGTCGAGGCTGTGGCTCTTGTAGGCCGCCAGGGCGTAGGCCCGGGAGAACTGCAGCAGGAACAGATAGTCCTGCTTCAGGTAGTGGCGGAAGCTGGCGTCGGCCAGTTCACCACGGCCAAGGGCGAGCACGAAGTCGTGTTCGATATAGGCGTGCCAGTCATCGCGGCAGGCGTCGACAAGATCGGTATAGCGGTAGCCCATGTTGCCTCCGGTTGGTGCGGATCCGGAATGCGGCTAAGGACACGGCGACGAGAAAGGGGGGAGGTGCCGCGCAGGGGCTGGCACCACCGCCTGATTCCCTACGCCGGTTCAAGGTGTGAGGCCACACCGCACCCGGATCAGGTTCCACGGGATCGGCGCTGGCGGCCGGCGATGCATCCCGCTGGCCCTGCGCCATCTCAGCCGGATTCACCGGCACCCCGTCAAGCGAGTCTGGATCGAGTCTAGCATGACCTCGAAGGGAGTCCACCTCGGCTTGGCAAGAACCGGTCCCAATCAGTAGATACGCCGCTGGGGAGGAGGTTCCCACGATATCGCGAGAGTGCAACTGTGCAGATATCTGGAGAAGTTTTCGCATGGTTGAGAATGCATTTTATCCGATTGAGGAAATGTGGCGAAGTAGAGGCCTGATTGATCAATTCGACAAAGCTTCGACGATTTTGTTGTTATTTAAAGGGATATTTTCGTAGTTTTTCTTGGATTTTCTCTGGACTGTGTTTGCGTGTTTTGCGGCTGCCTGATAGAGAATATGTGAGAGAATCTAGAGTGAAAAAAAGTAAGTTTGTTTTATCTATGTTCTGACAGTCGTTGTGCGCTTGACGACTCCTTTGTGAAGAAGGGCAGAAAGTGACAGGTGAGTTGGTCCGGTTTTTATTTGCAGTATTGGTTCGCCGAGTTTTCATGGAAGCTAAAAATGCTTGCTTTGCTCTCTTTTGAAACACCCGAGGGGTAGGTGAATGGTGCATGGAAAAGGTTTTTATGAAGGGCTCCGGGGCCGTTGTCAGTGCTCGTTTCTCAACACAGGAGAAAATATTCCGCCTTTCTTTTTTTATGCAAATATTTTAGAAAGGAAGACGAGATGGCAGTGTTGGCGTAAACATTCTTATTCGTCGTGGCAACGTGTGGTTTAAGATAGACGTTATTGATTTTATTCGTTCATGACCGATATTATATCTTATGTTTGAGGTGAGCAATATGAATCCCTATTCGACACTTCCAGACCGTGCCTTCTGGAAAAAAACTGTAGCCGAAAAGTCAATTTTTGACATATCCAATTTGTGGTCTCCAAAGTTCAAGATTACAAAGGATAGTAGGGTGGTTACCTTCGGTTCCTGCTTTGCGCAACATATTGGAAACGCTCTTGATAGCAGAGGGTTTAACTGGGTGTCGACAGAAATTCCACCCAAGGGGCTCTCGCAGGAAAATGCAAAAAAATACAATTACAGTATTTTTTCGGCAAGAACCGGGAATATATACACAACCTCATTGTTGAAGCAGTGGGTAGAGTGGGCAACAGGGAGAAAAGAGCCGCCCGAGGAGGTTTGGGAAAAGGATGGACGGTTCTATGATCCCTTTCGCCCCGTGGTGGAACCAGAGGGTTTCTGTAGTAAAGAAGAGTTAATGCTCTCTCGAGAGGAGACAATAAAAGCATTTAGGGAATGCATCGTCTCATCAGACTTCTTTGTCTTCACCTTAGGGTTGACTGAAAGCTGGTTCAATGCGGAATACGGCTACGAGTATCCGATGTGCCCCGGGACTTCAGCAGGGACCTACCTGAAAGGTGTCCATGCGTTCAAGAATCAGATGTATCCCTCTGTGATGAATGATCTGCGAGATGCCATAGAAATAATGCGTCATGAAAATCCTGCGCTACGCTTTATATTGACAGTTTCCCCAGTTCCTTTGGTAGCGACTAACTCCAGGAACAACGTAATAGTTGCTACAATGGAATCCAAGTCAGTGTTGCGTGCCGTGGCTGGGCAAATTGCTAGAGGTTGTGATTATGTGGATTATTTCCCTTCGTATGAAATAATCAACAGCCCGGTTTTCAAGGGGGTGTTTTTCGAACCCAATCAACGAAGTGTTAACCCCCACGGTGTCGATTTTGTGATGAATCATTTTTTTTCTTCTCTTAGGACCAAGTTCGGCGCTGAGATTTTCGGAAAACAAAAAAAGAGGGTAGGTAGCGTAAAGAAAATTAATGACCTGGTTTGCGAAGAAGAGATCTTCGACGCCTTTGGAGGTAAAGAATGAAGAAAAATATTTGTGTGCTGGGCAATAGCCACGTTGGTGCTTTGAAAAGAGCCTGGGACCTGATGCCAGAGTGGCATCAAGAATATAATCTTGTCTTCTTTACCGCGAGAAGTAATGGCTTGGGTGGACTGGTTCTCATCGATAATAAACTGGTTCCAAAAACAGATAGATTAAAGAGAACCATCACCTATACATCGGGTGGCAAGAGTGAGATAGATATCGTTGAATATGATCTATTCTTGATTTACGGACTTCAGATGGAAGTTTTTTTTGTTGAACCTGGCAATTTTTTTTCATCAGCAGTAATAAAGCAAGCTGTGCAGGATAGTGTCAAGGGTACGACGTCCTGGAAGATCATGGAAATGATCAGAAGCGTGACCAACAAAAAGATATATGTTGGACATAATCCCCTGCCTATTCAGAAGAAAGGTGATGATAGAAGTTATCCTCCGCAAAGCTACCTGTCCGGAATAAAGTTAATGAACGATGAAGTGTATGATAAATGCAATGCCGAGTTGATCGCTCAGCCTGCTGATACCATCGTCAACGGAGTTTTTACGGAGCGGGAGCTCTCGAAGGGAAGTAAAAGACTGCCTGTAGGGGATGCTATGGATGAGGAAGCGCATCCAGACCATGATATTAAGCATATGAACGAAGAGTTCGGGAAAAAATGGCTATCCTGCTTTTTAAGTAGAAATTGACAAAGGGTTTTCCTGCCGGGTGTGTGTTATTCGGAGCTGGGGAATGCTTTTGGTAGAGCAAAGCGTTACCACCAGACACCGGCAAACAGATGAATCATGGAACACGCCACTATGCTTGACGTGTTGTTGTCCGCTGGGATTCCCCCTCCGGATGATGCAAAAGGAGGGGGAGGACACAACGCTGTGCCACGGCACCGGCTCAGTCGACGGGCTTCTCGCCGGAGACCTCTGGCGCCGAGTCCGTGCCGTGCTCGCGAAACGACTGCACCGGCATCTCGCGGGGGATTTCCCGTGGCGGCGCGGCCGGCGTCGCCGGGGGCGGTGGTGCCTCGGCGACGCGAAGCTCGCCCACCACCGCCGGGGGGCGGGTCTCGCTCGGGACCAGCAACAGGCCGGCGCGCCTCAGGGCCCGGCCGATGGTCAGGCTGGAGCTCCAGCGGACCAGCGGGGCGGCCATCACCAGGCCGAGCCACACCGGCGTCAGCCAAATGAAGAAGCTCGGGGTGAAGGCCCAGGTCACCAGCGCCCACAAGGCGCCGATCAGTGACCATAGCCAGGTGTGGCGAAAGGCTTCCTTCCAGGGCAGGGCGCGGCCCTCGCGGGACTGTGGATCCCAGGCCACGGTGCGGCCGCTCAGTACCTGAATCACGAAACGACTGTGGAACACCATCATCAAGGGCGCGATGAGCATGGCAAACAGCGTCTCCAGCAGCATGCTGGCGACGAGCCGGACGCGTCCGCCATAGGCCTGGGGTTTCTGGATCAGGCCCAGCACCAGCCCCAGCACCTTGGGCATCAGCAGCATGCCCAGGGTGCCGATCAAAAGGGGCATGATCAGGTTGGGCGGGGCGATCGGCCAGTCGGGAAACAGCTGCGAACTCGAGGTGAAGAAGTTGGTCGGCACCAGTGCCCGGATCAGGGCGTCGATGGTGCTGATCACCAGGATCGCCAGCCACACCAGCGACGACAGGTAGGCGAGGGCACCGAAGAAGAAGTGCAGACGGCTGAGCACGTGCAGTCCGCGTCCGCCGAGCAGGCGCATATGCTGCAGGTTGCCCTGGACCCAGCGGCGGTCACGCTTGGCGTAGTCGAGGATATGACTCGGCATCTCCTCGAAGCTGCCGCCCAGGTCGGTG
>DJIP01000347.1 GCA_002433675.1 Halomonas halophila | reverse complement strand
GCACCGGTAATCGACAGTCCCTTGCGGGTCAGTTCGTACTCGCCTTCCTCCAGCGGCTGGCCATCGATGGCGATGGCCTTGAGCGAAAGCTGCTCGCCATCCAGCCAAAGCGGTGCACCGGCCTCGCGCTCTGGGTGACGCTCCAGATGCAGGCGTGCCTTGACGCGGGTGGCGCCAGGCGCCAGGTCGAAGGTCAACTCGGTGCGTGAGACAAGATAGGCCGGCGGACGATAATCGCTCAGGTGAATCGGCTGGGGGTCGGACATCGGGGATGCTCCAATCAGAAAAGTCGTCGATATTGTACGGGTACGGACGTGCCGGGCTCAAAAAACCGGCGCGACCCGGAGCACGTCGGAACCATCAGGCGAAACGGATCAGGGCGACAGGCATCAGGACGAGGAGGCGGGCTCGGGGCGGGTCACGATCCAGATGGCGATCCCGATCAGCATGACGGTCAAGCCAAGCTTCAACCACCACAGCGACACGCTGATCAACAGTACCACCACCGACAGCGACAGCATTGCCAGCGCCATCCACTTGGCATGACGGGGAATCGCACCGGATTCTTCCCAGGCCACCACCGCAGGCCCGAACCGTGGGTGACTGCGAATCCAGCGAGCGAAACGCGGCGAGCCCTTCGACGCCGCCCACACCGCCACCAGCAAAAAGCAGGTGCTGGGCAACAGCGGCACGAAGGCCCCGACAACCCCTAGGGCGAAGCTGGTCCAGGCCAGCAACTGCCAGGCCAGGCGACGGGTGGTGGAAATCAAGGGCGAACTCCGGCGGCGCACTCGCCACGCCAATTGGTCAAGAATTCCCTTATTGAAACGCAGCGGGGGCGACGAGGCCAATCGGACGCCACTATCGGCTCAGTAGCCAGACGCAGCCGCCAGCCTCGCTCGCCTCTCCACGACAATCCGGGCGAGATCGCTGTCGTCGCTCCTGCGTCAGTCGCGAAAGTTGTCGAACTGCAGCGCCAGATCCGGACCATCATCGCCGCGCAGCATTGCCATCACGCTTTGCAGATCATCGCGCTTCTTGCCGGTCACCCGCACCTTGTCACCCTGGATCTGGGCCTGAACCTTGAGCTTCGAGTCCTTGATGCGCTTGACGATGTCCTTGGCTTCCTTCTGCTCCAGCCCCTGCTTGAGAGCGACCGTCTGGCGCGCTTTGACGCCGGACAGCTCTGCGTCCTGCACGTCCATGATGCGCGGGTCGATGCTTCTGGCGATCAGCTTGTTGCGCAGAATGTCGAGCATCTGCTTGAGCTGGAAGTCGACCTCGGCATGCAACGCCACGGATTCATCGGACAGCTCGAAACCGGCGTCGACACCGCGAAAGTCAAAGCGCCCCTGAACCTCACGGTTAGCCTGGTCCACGGCGTTCTGGGCTTCGTGACGATCGAATTCGGACACAATATCGAAAGAGGGCATGCTCGCTCTGCTCCGCTGACAAAAACGCTAGTCTACCATCGACGGCGACCCGCAGGGTGTCGCTACCGCGTCCTTCCGGGATGGGACGGAGGGCGGCTCGGAAGGTGGTGTAGAAGACGGCGCAGAAGATGCCGCGAGAGCTGCCACGGACGGTGAACCCGGAGGCGCCACGGCCGGCCGCTCGCGAGGGATGCCCAGCGCCTTGACCATGCGCCAGGCGGCACAGCCATCCTCGTAGTAGTCGTCGAGCCAGCAAGACAGGCGAAAGCCAGCCCGCCGATAGAGGCCGAGGGCAACACGATTGTCGGCGCGCACTTCCAGCGTCATGCGCTCGCAGCCACGCTCGCGTCCATCACGCTCCAGCGCCACGAGCAAGGCCTTGCCCACTCCCTGACCACGTGCCTCGGGGGCCACACACAGCGAATAGAGGCGCGCTGCGCGGCTGTTGCGGCGAAACAGCAGGGTGCCGTAGCCGAGCGGCACACCGGTGTCCGTGGAGTCCTCGGCGATCAGGGTCAGCCCATGGGCGCGCTGGAGCAGGTGGCGCAGTTGGCGGCGAGTGAAGCGGTCCCCCGAAAAACCGCGGCTCTCCAGTCCCTCCAGGGCATCGAGATCGCTTGGGGTGGCCAAACGCAAGGCAAGTGGCATAGTGAGAGGTCCCATCTCGGCAGCCCGACGCCCGACTCGGACGACGTGTGTCATCTGTTGATTCTGTCTGGCACACGCCCCGCTGTCAGCCGCCGACACAATGAATATTTTTCACTTTCTCGCCGTATTGCTTTGCCGCCAACCCAGGCGCATCCTGCCACCGTCGGCCCGGCCCCCTCCCCCGGCTCGGGCGTTGTCGTCCACCTTCAGGCTTTTACCTAGTTTCGGCCTTGTTGCACCCTTGCTGCACCCCTGTTTCGCCAGTCTTGTCCCAGTTCCGCCCCTGTCTCGCCCCTATCTCGCCCCTTGCCGAGGAATTCTTGCGATGTGCGCCCTGCGTATCGTTGTCGACCGCCAGCGCGACTGGCAGCCCTACCACCCCAGTGACGATGTGATCGACGCCGACCACTATGTCGACGCCGCGGACATCGCCGATGCCAAGGCCACCTCGGGCGCCACCAGCGCACAGGTCATCAATCTGTGTTCCGACCTCGGCTACCTGGGCCGAGGCTACTATGTCTCGCTGCTCGCCCAGGCACGAGGCGCCAGAGTGATCCCCAGCGTCGACACCCTCAACTCACTACGCCGCAAGTCGACCACCGACATGCAGCTCGAGGGCCTTACCGGGCTACTCGATGAGCTGAGCCGGCCCGCTGCTGTCGAGCGACTCGGCGATGACGTCCATTTCAGGGTGTTCTTCGGCGAATGCGTCGAGCCCTTGCTGGCACGTGTCGCCCGCCGCCTGTTCGAGCGACTTCCCTGTCCGCTGATGGAAGCGCGCCTGAATCGCACCGCCCAGGGCTATCGACTGGTGCGACTGCGCCCGCTTGCGCTTGGGCGACTTCACGAAGACGAGCAGGACACCTTCGCTCGCGCCCTCAATCGCCATTCGCTGAAGGTCTGGCGCACCCCCAGGGCGCGGAGGCGCTATCGCTTCGACCTGGCCATGTTGATCGACCCTGAAGAACACCTGCCGCCCAGCAACAAGGGCGCGCTCAAGCGCTTTATCCGCGCTGGTCGGCGCCAGGGCATCAACGTCTCGCTGATCACCCATCGCGACAGCGCTCGCCTGGCCGAGTTCGACGCTCTGTTTCTGCGCCAGACCACCGCCCTCGACCACCCCACCTGGCG
>DJIP01000294.1 GCA_002433675.1 Halomonas halophila | reverse complement strand
GGCGATGTCGCCAACCACCGCAAGCTGTTTCGTGATGGCTTGATCAGCAGCCAGCGCATGCGCGAGATGGAGCGCGAGAGCCTGGAGTACCAGAGCGACAACGCTCGCCACGTCTCCGAGGTGGCCAGGCTCCGGGCCCAGATCAGCGAGAACACCCTCAACAAGCAGATTCGCCTGCAGGAGTTCCAGCAGCAGGTCGGCGAGGCGCTGCGCCAGGTGCAGGCCGAGGTGGCCGACGCTGAAGAACGCCTGGTGGCGCTGAACGATACCTTGAAGCGCACCGAGATCACCGCCCCGGTAGCGGGCACCGTGGTCGGGCTCAAGGTGCATACCCTGGGCGCGGTGGTGCGCGGCGGCGACCCGCTGATGGACCTGGTGCCCATGGGCGACGGCTTTATCGTCGAGGCCAAGGTGGCCAACCACGACGTCGACCATCTGTACCTTGGCCAACCGGCGGAAATCCGCTTCAGCGCCTTCAACCAGCGGCTGTCCAACGTCATCGATGGTGAGGTCGTCCACGTCAGCGCCAACAGTTTCGAAGACGAGGCGACGCGCCAGCGCTACTACAAGGTCCGCATCCAGGTCACCGAGCTCGGCGAGAAGGACATGACCGAGAATATGCGGCTGATGGCCGGCATGCCGGCAGAGGTAATGATTCGTACCAGCGAAAGAAGCTTCGCCAGCTATGTGGCGAAACCGATCGTGGACATGCTGGCACGGGCGATGCGGGAAGAATAAGAAGGGAGGCCGCCTTTTCACGCGACACCCTTGCGCGCGTGAAAAGGCAGAACACCAAGGATCACCGACCTCCGCGACACCCTTGCGCGCGTGAAAGGCGGAACACCAAGGATCACCCGGCCTCGCATCAGGCGTTGAAGCGAATCGTCCCGATCCGCGACACATCGTAGCCGCCGAGGCTTTCCGCCTGCTCCCGCAGTCGCTCGGCTCGGGCGAAGGCGAACAGGCGCTGCAGGGCATCGCAGAAGTAGCTGCGTCGCCGCAACAGCAGGTCGAAGGACTCCTGGTGCAGGGGCAGGAAGTGAAGCCCCTGGCGCCTGGCTGCGGCCTCAACGCCAAGTCCCACGTCCGCCCTGCCCTGGGAAACGGCAAGCGCCAGGTCGTCCTCGCTTGTCGCCGGATGCTCCATCATATCCAGCTGATCAATCTCGATACCCTGTCGCTCCAGCAGCCAACCCAGCAAGCGATGGGCGCCGGCACCCTCGGGTCGCCGACCGATACGCAGCCCCGCCCTTGCCAGATCACTCAGGCCTTCGACGCCAAGCGGGTTGCCCGGCGCCAGCATCAGCCCCTGGGTACGTCTGGCCCAGTGCACCACCACCAGGTCGCGCATGCCACCAAGGCCAAGCTCCGAGGGCACGTTGTAGCGCCCCGCCCCGTCCAGCAGGTGTGCCCCCACCACCATGGCCTTGCCCGCCAGCAGCCGCTGGATGCCGTCGCCGCTGCCTAGGCAAAGGCTTGCCAGGCCACAGCCACTCTCGCGCATCGCCCAGTCCAGCAGCGGGTCCTGACTGCCGGCCATCACCTCCAGCGGCTCGGTCGCGGAAGACTGATCCCCCTCCAGGTGGTTCATCAGCCACAGGTCGATGGCGTGGCGTGGAAACAGCAGTTTGCCGGTGGCCCGGGTGCAGGGAATCTGCCCCTGGCGGACCAGATCGTAGACCTTGCGTGGCTTCAAACGCAGATAGTCGGCCACCTCTGCGGTGGTGAGGTAGCGAGGCAGGACGGGTTCGACCATCGGGTGACCTCCAAAAGACGTAGAGGGTCACTATGCAGGAAGTGGTTTATGGTTGCATATTTTACGGCCATGGGGTGCGCACCGCAGCAGATCATCACATCATGCCGGTAGACCGGAAAACGGCAAGCACACGACGCCCCAATCGACCGAGACACGATGACCGACTCTGCCTTCCTTACAGCCCTTGAACTCGTCATCGGTCTGGACGCCGACCTGCTCGCCATCGTCGGGCTATCGCTGAAGATCTCGCTGACCGCTGTCGCCATCGCTGCTCTGCTGGCCTTTCCCATGGGGGCGGCGCTGGCGCTGTTTCGCTTTCCAGGCCGAGCCCCTCTCATCGTCGCCCTCAATGCCCTGATGGGGCTGCCGCCGGTGGTAGCGGGCCTCGCCGTCTATCTATTGCTGTCCCGAGCGGGGCCGCTGGGTTCGCTGGGCCTGCTGTTTACCCCCACCGCCATGGTGGTGGCCCAGGTCATCCTGGTGCTGCCGATCCTGGCTGCCCTGACCCGCCAGAAGGTCGAGGAACTCCACGGCGAGTACGCCGAACAGCTCGCCTCCATTGGGGTTTCTCGGCTGCGGCGTATTCCGACCCTGCTGTGGGACGCCAGGCTATCGCTGATCACTGTGGTGCTGGCCGGCTTCGGCCGCGCCAGCGCCGAGGTCGGGGCGGTGATGATCGTCGGTGGCAACATCGACGGCGTCACCCGGGTCATGACCACCGCCATCGTGCTGGAGACCAGCAAGGGCAACCTGCCCCTGGCACTCGGCCTGGGTATCGTATTGCTGGCGTTGGTAGGTGCTATCAATGCGCTGGCGCACCTGCTGGGCGAAGCGACCCGGAGGCAGCTCGGATGACCCATCTGACGCTTTCGGTGCCGGCCACGGCGCCTCGCTTACGCTTCGATCACGTGAGCTACGCGCCCCGCGGGCAAACGTTGCTGGGGCCGCTGTCGCTGAACCTGGACGGCCATCGCCGCACCCTGGTCATGGGGCCCAACGGCGCCGGCAAGAGCCTGCTGATGCGTCTGGCCCATGGTCTGCTTCAGCCGACGTCGGGGCGCCTGGTGTGGGAAGGCTCGGCGCCACGCCAGGCCATGGTGTTCCAGCGCCCGGTGCTGCTCAGACGCTCGGCCCTGGCCAATCTCGAGTATGCCCTGGCGGTGCAGCGGGTGCCCCGGCGCCAGCGCCTCGAACGGGCCAGGGAGGCGCTGGCGCGTTTTGGTCTGGAGGCGCTTGCCCGGCGCCCGGCCAGGGTGCTGTCCGGCGGCGAACAGCAGCGCCTGGCGCTGGCCCGGGCCTGGTTGCTGTCGCCCGAGGTGCTGTTTCTCGACGAGCCCACCTCGGCCCTGGACCCCGCCGCCATTCGCGCCGTGGAGGCCGCCATCGACGACTTCCACCACCAGGGGGTGCGCATCGTGATGACCAGCCATGACCTTCATCAGGCGCGCCGACTGGCCGACGAAGTGATCTTGCTGCACCACGGCCGGCTGGTCGAACAGAGCCCCGCGGCGACCTTCTTCGACGCCCCGGTCACCACCGAGGGCCACGCTTTCGTCCACGGCGAGTTGCTCGATTGAGCCCGGCCCGCGCCCCGATCTTTCGAACGATGCACGCTTTGTCCCATTACCCAATCCACCCACGCAAGGAAAGGCACCAATGACAACATACCCAGGCTCCACTCCTGCCAATGCTCTGCTCTCCCGCGCCCTGCTGATCGCGGGTTTGTCGCTGGCTGCCACCAGCGCCCAGGCCGAGGATCGCTTCATCACCCTGGCCTCCACTACCTCGACCCAGAACTCGGGGCTGTTCGACGCCATTATCCCGAGCTTTACCGAGGACTCCGGCATCGACGTGCGCGTGGTCGCCGTGGGCACCGGACAGGCCTTCGAGATCGCCCGGCGCGGTGACGCCGACAGCCTGCTGGTGCACGACACCGCCGGCGAGGAAGCCTTCGTCGCAGATGGCTACGCCACCGAGCGCGCCGACGTCATGTACAACGACTTCGTGTTGATCGGCCCGACCGAGGATCCAGCAGGCATCCGTGACGCCGGCAGCGCCGCCGAAGCGCTCAACCTGATCGCTGAGCACGAGGCGCCCTTCGCCTCCCGTGGCGATGACAGCGGCACCAACCGGGCGGAGCTGCGGCTGTGGGAGTCGGCGGGAGTCGAACCCGGCGGCGACTGGTACCGCGAGCTGGGCAGCGGCATGGGCGCCACCCTCAACACCGCGGCGGGCATGGGTGCCTACGTGATGTCGGATCGTGCCACCTGGGTGGCCTTCGACAACCGTCAGGATCTCGAGCTGCTGTTCGAAGGGGACGAGGTGCTGTTCAACCAGTACGGCAGCCTCAAGCTGTCTCCCGAGCGCCACCCCGAGCTCAAGCACGACCTGGCCGACGAGTGGCACGACTGGCTGCTGTCCGAGGCGGGCCAGCAGGCCATCGGCGACTTCGAGGTCAAGGGCCAGCAGCTGTTCTTCCCCAACGCCGACAGCGAGTAACAGGAGGTTTGCGTTGAAGCCGGCGGCCACGCCCGAGGTAGCAACCTCAACTGACCGAGGTCAGTAGCAGGGTCATATAACTCGGTCTAGGCTGGTACGAGGACTGACGCAGGACGAACGGATTCACGCGATCAGCATGATTCGTTCGTCCCCATGACCGACAAGGACTCCCAATGCGCGCTCGCATCCTCTCTCTGTGCCACTGCCCGATTCCCCGGCAAGACCACCAGCACGGTGACAAGGTCGATGCCAAGATCATCAACCTGACGCCGGTGCTCGGCATGCGCGACCTCGGCTGTCGCCGAGTCACCCTGGCGCCGGGCTGCCACGCCTGGCCTTTCCACTTCCATCACAACAATGACGAGATGTTCATTGTGCTCAAGGGCAAGGGCAGCGTGCGTCTTGGAGAGAAACGCTACCCCATCGTCGAGGGTGAGCTGATCGCGGCCCCCGCTGGCGACGCCGACTGCGCCCACCAGATCATCAACGACTCCGACGAACCCCTGACCTACCTGTGCATCAGCAGCATGAACGCCCCGGACGTGACGGAGTATCCAGACTCGGGCAAGTTTGGCGTACTGGCCGGCAGCGCGCCGGGCGGCGACAAGGCCGAGCGCAGCTTCGAACACTACGGCATGCGCAAGGACGCGGTGGACTACTGGCAGGACGAAGATTGATATGACGGGCACGCCTGGGGACACCCAGCCCGCACCTCGCCGTGTCGCACCATGCCTTGCGCCAGACACCCTTTCCCAGGCGTTGCCGGTCTCGCGCCTGGGTCTGGATTCGCATTGAACCAGGACACTGCCCTGCCCTCGAACTGAGCCACACAGTCCTTCCGCCCACCCCATCGCACAGCGCCGGACGCTTTGCCCGGAGCCGCTGGCGGTTCCCCCGCTGTCCAGCGACTGCCGCTTGCCTGCCGCCCCATCTACCTACTTTGGTCGCAAGCATCACAAGCTGCACTTTACGTTAACGTAAACCTTGCCTAGTCTTCTTGTCATCCAGTGAACGCACACCGCCTGCGGTGCCGTTTCGACTCGACATCTACACCATCAAAAAGCATGGTCCGGCCCTCTCGCGGTGCCGTATCGACCATCAAGGATGCCCCGGAGCCCATCATGTTCAGCCCCTATACGCCCCTCGATTTCGGCCTCGACGAAACCCTGGTCATGCTGCGCGACCAGGTCAACGCCTTCGCCCGCGACGAGATCGCTCCCCGCGCCGGCGAGATCGACGAGAAAAATGAATTCCCCGCCGACCTGTGGCAAAAGTTCGGCGACATGGGTCTGCTTGGCATCACCGTGTCCGACGAGGACGGCGGCACCGGCATGGGCTATCTGGCCCACTGCATCGCCATGGAGGAGATCTCCCGGGCCAGCGCCTCGGTGGGCCTGTCCTACGGCGCCCACTCCAACCTGTGCGTCAATCAGCTCAAGATCAACGCCTCCGCCGAACAGAAGACCAAGTACCTGCCCAAGCTGATTTCCGGCGAGCACGTAGGGGCGCTGGCCATGTCGGAGCCGGGCGCCGGTTCCGACGTGGTGTCGATGAAGCTGCGCGCCCGCAAGGACGGCGACCGCTACATCCTCAACGGCAACAAGATGTGGATCACCAATGGCCCTGACGCCGACGTGCTGGTGGTCTACGCCAAGACCGATCCCGACGCCGGCTCCAAGGGCATGACGGCCTTTATCATCGAGAAGGGCTTCGCCGGTTTCTCCACCGCCCAGAAGCTCGACAAGCTCGGCATGCGCGGCTCCAACACCTGCGAACTGGTGTTCGAGGACTGCGAAGTCCCCGCCGAGAACGTGCTGGGCGAGGTCGGCAAGGGCGTACGCGTGCTGATGAGCGGCCTCGACTACGAGCGCACCGTGCTGGCTGCTGGCCCCATCGGCATCATGCAGGCGGCGATGGACGTGGTGGTGCCTTACATCCATGAGCGCAAGCAGTTCAACCAGTCCATCGGCGAGTTCCAGCTGGTCCAGGGCAAGGTTGCCGACATGTACACCACCCTGAACGCCTGCCGCGCGTATCTTTATACCGTCGCCGCCGCCTGCGACCGCGGCCAGACCTCGCGCAAGGACGCCGCCGGGGTGATCCTCTACTGCGCCGAGAAGGCCACCCAGGTGGCGCTGGACGCCATCCAGCTGCTCGGCGGCAACGGCTACATCAACGAGTACCCGACCGGGCGCCTGCTGCGTGACGCAAAACTCTACGAGATCGGTGCCGGCACCAGCGAGATCCGGCGCATGCTGATCGGGCGTGAGCTGTTCAACGAATCCAAGTAAGGGGAGCCGGTCATGGCGATTCTGGACACCAAGATCAACCCGCGCTCCGAGGACTTCCAGGCCCGGGACGCGGCCATGCGCGCCGAGGTCGGCAAGCTGGCCGAACTGACCGCTGCCATCCGCCGTGGCGGTGGTGACAAGGCCCGTAGCCGTCACGAATCACGCGGCAAGCTGTTCGTGCGCGACCGCATCGACCACCTGCTCGACGAGGGCTCGCCCTTCCTCGAATTGTCGGCGCTGGCCGCCCATGAGGTGTACGACACCGAAGTGCCGGCGGCCGGCATCGTCACCGGCATCGGCCGCGTTTCGGGCGTCGAGTGCGTGATCGTCGCCAACGACGCCACCGTCAAGGGCGGCACCTATTTTCCGCTGACGGTGAAGAAGCACCTGCGCGCCCAGGAAGTCGCGCGCAAGCATCGCCTGCCCTGCGTCTATCTGGTCGACTCCGGCGGCGCCTTCCTGCCGCGTCAGGACGAGGTGTTCCCCGACCGCGACCACTTCGGCCGGATCTTCTACAACCAGGCCACCCTGTCGGCGGAGGGAATTCCCCAGATCGCCGTGGTGATGGGCTCCTGCACCGCCGGCGGCGCCTATGTGCCGGCCATGGCCGATGAATCGATCATCGTGCGCGAGCAGGGCACGATCTTTCTCGGCGGCCCGCCGCTGGTCAAGGCCGCCACCGGCGAGACCATCAGCGCCGAGGACCTGGGTGGCGCCGACGTCCATACACGGATCAGCGGGGTCGCCGACCACTACGCCGACAACGACGCCCACGCCCTGCAGATCGCCAGGCGCTGCGTGGCCCGTCTGAATTGGCAGAAGCGCGGCGAGCTGGCGATGGCCGCTCCGCGACCGCCCAGTCTCGATCCCGAGGAGCTCTACGGCATCGTCGGCACCGACCTCAAGAAGCCCTTCGAGGTGCGCGAGGTCATCGCGCGCATCGTCGACGGCTCCGACTTCGACGAGTTCAAGCGCTACTACGGCGATACCCTGGTCACCGGCTTCGCCCATATCCACGGCCATCCGGTGGGCATCGTCGCCAACAACGGGGTGCTGTTCTCGGAAAGCGCGGTCAAGGGCGCCCACTTCATCGAGCTGTGTGCCCAGCGCAGGATTCCGCTGGTGTTCCTGCAGAACATCACCGG
>DJIP01000043.1:2848-6455 GCA_002433675.1 Halomonas halophila | reverse complement strand
CCACAGGGCGATGCCGCCGGGCGAGTGGCCGGGGGTGTGGATCACCTCGAAATGGCGATCGCCCAGCTCGATGACGTCGCCGTCCTCCAGCGTCTCGATGCGCGGCGGCGCCGCGATGCGATAGCCGCTGTGGGCGTAGGGCGGCGGTGGCAGGGCGTCGAACATGGCGTCGTCGAGGAAGGCCTCGGCCAGGGTGCGGCGGTTGTCGGGGCTCGCCAGGATATCGGCCTCGGCGTGATGAACGTGGCAGCAGTCGAACTCGTGGGCGGCGCCGATATGATCGAAATGGGTGTGGCTTGCCACCGCCACGATCTCGCGTTCGGCCAGTAGTGCCACCCGTTCGCGCAGTGGCACCGCGCCCAGGCCGAAGTCCACCACCAGATCGCGCTCGCGGCCGCGAACGTGCCAGATATTGCAGCGGTAGAACGGCTTGATCGCCGGTTCGTCGATCAGGGTGATGCCGTCGGCCAGGCGCTGGGTGCGATACCAGCTGGCGGCGTCACCCCGGGGCAGGGTGAAGGTGCTCACGTGTTGCCTCCCGGCAGGGCGCGCAGGTCCTTCAAGTAGTCCTGGTGGCTGCGGCTCTCGTCGATACGCGAGTGTTCGATGTCCACCACCAGCACCCCGGCGTCGTTGCCAAGGCGCCCCAGCACCTCGCCATCCGGCCCGGCCACCAGGCTGTTGCCACAGTAGTGCAGCTCGCCCTCGATGCCGGCGCGGTTGATGCAGGCGACGAAGCGCTGGTTGTCCAGCGCCCGGGCGCGGATCTGCAACTGCTGGCGCTCGGCGTTGGGCACCATGTTGGCGGTGGGCGATAGGATCACCTCGGCGCCGGCCTGGGCCAGCGCTCTGGCCATCTCCGGGAACTCGTTGTCGTAGCAGATCATCAGGCCCAGGCGGCCGAGTCGGGTGTCGACCACGCACAGCTCGTCACCGGGGGTGAAGTACTGGTGCTCACGATCCCATAGCTGGCGCTTGTGGTAGCAGGCCAGGGTGGTGCCGGTGTCGTCGATCAGCACCGCCGAGTTGCTCAGGCGGCCGTCGGCCTGGCGCCGGGCCAGGCCGAACAGCAGGTGCAGGCGATACTGGTGCGCCAACCGGGCGACCTGGTCAATCAACTCGCCCTCATCGGCCAGCTCATCGAGCCGTTCGAACACGTTGTAGCCGGTCAGTGCCAGTTCGGGCAGGGCCAGCAGCTGGGCGCCGGCGGCTACGGCCTGCTGGCACAGGCCATCGAGGGCATCGAGGTTGGCGGCGACATCCGCGTGGACGGGGTCGGTCTGGGCCAGCATCAGGCGCATGGATCAGTCTCCTTGGGCAGCGAGGCTGGAACGGGTGAACAGGGCACAGCCCAGCCAGTAGAGTCCGCCGGTGATGACGAACACCGGCAGCGAGGCGCCGATGGACAGCGGTGCCACCAGGGTCCAGTAGGCCGCCAGGGCCGCACCGATCAGGTAGGCGCCGATGGCGATACCGGCGGTGGGCCGACCGAGCTGGTGCGGCGAGCGCAGCAGCTCGGCGCTGTAGCCGTCACGGCCGACCAGGTAGTAGTCGACGATCATCACCGAGAAGGCCGGAATGAACAAGGCGCCGATCAGCAACAGGAAGTTCTGGAACTGGTCGAGGATGCCGGGGATCAGGGCGCCGAAGACCGTCACCACGCCGATCACCAGCGCCGGCTTCCAGAAGGCCATGCCGGGGGACACGTTCATGCACGACAGGGTGGCGCTGTAGACCGCCATGACGTTGGTGGTCATCACCGAGAAGAAGATCACCAGGGCAGCGGGCAGGCCAAAGCCGAAGCCGGACAGTAGTCGGGTCGGGTCGTAGGTCTGTTCCATGCCGCCGAGCACCGACAGGCCGGATACCGCGGCGCCCAGACCCATGGCGATCATCGAGGCGCAGACGTAGCCCCCGTAGGTGCCGAGTACCGCGATGCGCCCGCTCTTGCAGTTGCGGTTGTAGTCGGCTGAGGTAGAAATCCACGAGAAGGCGGTGGCGACGACGATGTCGAAGGCGATGCCCAGGGTGATGCCGTTGCGGGATTCGGCGGGCATCTCGAACAGCGCACCGACCTCGTAGTGGCGGTTGAGCTGGTAGACCACGCCGGCCGCCAGCACCATCATGGCCGCCGCCGCCCAGCGCTCGATGCGCTCGATGCCCAGATGGCCGCGCAGCACGATCAGCACCACGATGGTCTCGCACAGGATCGTCATCAGCGGCAGGTTGGAGTAGCCGGTGGTGGCCTCGATGGCGTAGTCCAGGCTCATGCCGGCCAATAGCGCCTGGATCCAGCTCCAGGCGATCAGCACCGCCATATTGACCAGCGAGATGATCTTCGAGCCGGTGGGGCCGTAGGCGCGGCGGGTCAGGGCCATCGAGGGCAGGCCGGTGCGCTGCCCCATCAGCCCGACCAGCAGCAGCGGAATGGCGCCGATCAGCGAGCCGATCAGCACCCAGGTCATGGCGACCGGAAAGCGCAGGTCGGGCACCAGCAGCATGCCGGTGAGGATGGTGGTGACGACCACGTTGGCGCCGAGCCACAGGGCAAAGGTGGCCATGCCTCCCATGCTCTTGTGCTGGTGTTCATCCAGGGTGTCGTGGCCGATCAGCCGCTTGAGTGAAATCATCTTGGAAACCTTTGTGGTTGTGGTTGGTAGGTACCGCAGGGGGCAAAACCGGGAGCAAAAAGCGGAGCAAATAACGGAGCAGGCTAAAGGAGCAGGCTAAAGGAGCAAAAAGGGCCGGCGCCGAGGCGCCGGCAAAGGGGTCGTCGCTCGATCAGGCCACCGCGGCGTTCCATGCTGCGGCGTCGATCTCGATCAGCATCGGTCCGTCCTCGGGGCGATGGGCGATGGCCCGGGCGAGGCCAGACGGGTTGCCGACCCGGGTCGCCGCGCAGCCGAAGCCGGCCGCCAGGGTCTGGAAGTCCGGTGCCTGGATGTCCACGCCGAGGCGGGTGACGCCGGCGTTGTCCATGAAGCGGCGGATTTCCTCGTAGCCCTGGTTGTGCCACAACAGCACGATGACCGGCAGCCGTTCTTCCACCGCACAGGCAAGCTCGGTCAGGGTGAACATCACCCCACCGTCGCCCACCAGCGCCACCACCGGCAGGTCCGGCTGGCCGAGGCTCGCGCCCATGGCCGCGGGCAGGCCGTAGCCGAGGGTGCCGTAGCCGGTGGACGCGTTGAAGAAACGGCGCGGCGCGTCCTGGCTGACCAGATGGTTGGCGGCGTAGGTGGTGGCGCAGGAATCGCCCACCAGGATCGCCCCCGGCAGGCTCTCGCGCAGGGTGTCGAACAGCGGAACATAGGGGCGGAAGGCCGGATCATCGGCCAGCGCCAGGGCGCTCAGCGCGTCATGTGTACGCTTGCGGCCATCGCGCGAAAGCCGCTCACCGCCGAGGCGCTGGTCGCAGCCGGCAGCCAGCGACTCCAGGCTGGAGGCGGCGTCGGCCACCATTGCCAGGTCGGCGTGCTGGTTGCGGGCGAGCTGCTCGGGGTCCAGGTCGATGCGGATCAGTCGACCGTCGAGGGTGAAGCCGTCGTCGAACACCACGTCATAGTCGGTCTCGCCAAGCTCGGTGCCGATGGCCAGCACCACGTCG
>DJIP01000043.1:0-2474 GCA_002433675.1 Halomonas halophila | reverse complement strand
TCCAGCGGATGGTCGCGGCCGAGCAGGCCCTTGGCGTTGATGGTGGTGACGGTGGGAGCGTCGAGGCTCTCGACCAGGCGACGGGCGGCGTCCGGGGCATCGACACAGCCGCCGCCGAGCAGCACCAGCGGGCGCTTGGCGTCGACCAGCCAGTCGAGCGCCTGCTCGAGGGCGGCGGGGGCCGGTGCGGCCTTGGCCAGCGCCGTGCGGCGCGTGCTGACAGGCTCGCTGACCGGGGCGTCGAACAGGTCGATGGGGATCTCGATATGCACCGGGCCCGGACGGGCGCCGTCGAACACGGCGAAGGCACGGGCCAGCACCTCGCCGAGGCCGTTCGGGTCGAGCAGGGTGTGGCTGAAGCGCGAGACGCCGGCCATCAGCTCGCGCTGGCCGGGGAGTTCGTGCAGCCGGCCCTGGCCGCGTCCCAGGGTGTCGCGGCGGTTGACGCTGGAGATCACCAGCATCGGCACCGAGTCGGCCAGGGCCTGGCCCATGGCGGTGGCGATATTGGTCATGCCGGGGCCGGTGATGATGAAGCAGACGCCGGGCTTGCCGGTGGTGCGGGCGTAGCCGTCGGCCATGAAGCCGGCGCCCTGTTCGTGGCGCGGGGTGACGTGGCGGATGCCACTGCCCTGGTGGTCGTGTCCATTGCCGCCTTCGAGGCCACGGTAGAGCTCGATGGTGTGGACGCCGGGGATACCGAAGACGGTGTCCACGTCGTAGGTGTCACGCAGCAGGCGGATCAGCAGTTCAGCGCAGGTCATGCGGTACTTCCTTGAGACGGGGCATGGGCTTGAGACGGATCAGGGGCTTGAGACGAGCCAGGGGCGAGGGCGGGGTCCGGGGCCACCGAGTAGGGGGCCCTTGCGAAGATCCGCCGAACCATGGGCTCGAAGTGCGCCAGTGGCAGGGTGTCGTAGGCGGGGTCGAAGGACGGGCAGTCCCAGTCGCGACAGAAGGCTTCGCAGTCGGCGAACCAGGGATGGCCGCGGAAGCGCTCGCGGGCGTCCTTGTCGCCGCCGACCTTGTCCCAGTAGTAGTGGCCCTGGAAGACGTCATGATGCTGGACGATCCAGTGGGTCTTCTCGCTGACGAAGGGGCGCAGGATCGAGGCGGCGAAGGCGGCGTGGTCGAAAAGCGCCAGTTCGTCGCCGATGTCGTGGACCAGGGCGGCGACGACCATCTCTTCGTCGGCACCGGCACGCTCGGCCCGGGTCGCGCTCTGCAGGCAGTGCTCCAGACGGGTGATCTGGTAGGGCTGGTGGCCCTCGCCCAGCCGGGCGAGGGTGTCCAGTACGCTGTCGGCGAGGCCGGCCAGGTAGTCGGCGTCGTGGGCGGCGATCACCGCCCAGTCTTGTGCCGTGCTTTGGTCGATGCGGGTGAAGGCCGCCTTGCCGGCGGCGTGAGCATCCTTGGGGTCTGTCATTTCGGCCTCCCGATCAACCCACCAGCCAGTGGGCCATGACCACGATGATGGGCAGGGTGATGGCGGTGCGCAGCAGGAAGATCACCACCAGTTCCCACAACTTGAGCGGGATCCGTGACTTCAGCAGCAGGGCGCCGATCTCGGACATGTAGATCAACTGGGTCAGTGACAGACAGGCGATGACGAAGCGGGTCAGCTCGCTCTCGATGTCGCTCGCCAGCACCGCCGGCAGGAACATGTCGGCGAAGCCGACCAGGGTCGCCGGTGCGGCGGCCTCGGCCTCGGGCAGACCCATCCACTCGAGCACCGGCACCATCGGCATGGACAGCCAGGTGAACAGCGGAGTGAACTCGGCCAGTACCAGCGCCACGGTACCGATGGCGATGACCAGCGGCAGCAGCCCGAAGAAGATGTCGGCGACGTTGAACAGTGCCAGGCGGGCGAGCTTGAGCGGGCCGGGGGCGGTCTCGGCGCGGGCCACGGCGATGCCCAGGCTGTAGCGCAACAGGCTCTGGTTGCCGGTGTTTTCTTCCTGGATCTGGCAGCCCACCGGCTCGTAGTAGGTGTTGGCCTTGCGCGACAGCGGCGGCAGGCGCGGCACGATGACGGCGGCGACCAGGCCCGCGACCACCACGGTCAGGTAGAAAGGCACGAACAGATGGTTGATGCCGATGAAGCTGGTCACCAGCAGGGCGAAGGCGATCGACACGATCGAGAAGTTGGTGGCGATGGCCGAGGCCTCACGGGCGTTGTAGAAGCCCTGCTCGTACTGCTGGGTGGTGATCAGCACGCCGACGGTGCCGGAGCCCATCCAGGAGGCGGTGGCGTCGATGGCGCTGCGCCCGGGCAGCCCGAAGATCTTGCGAAAGGGGGTGCGCACCATGGAGCCGATGAACTCCATGAAGCCGAAGTCCACCAGGAAGGGCAGCAGGATGGCGGCGAAGAAGAAGAAGGTCAGCAGCACCGGCGCCAGGTCATTGAGCATCACCCCGCCGGTGAAGGAGGCGGTGACCATCTCCGGGCCGACCTGGAAGTAGGTCATCAGCGC
>DJIP01000059.1:3507-5262 GCA_002433675.1 Halomonas halophila | reverse complement strand
GCGATGTTCAGGCTCGGCGAGGCCATGGTCTGCTCCATGCGCTCCTGCTCTTCACCCAGCATGCTGTTGGGGTAGAGCTTGAGCTCGAGCTCACCGTCGGTCTTTTCTTCCACCAGTTCCTTGAGGTTGGTGGCGAAGACGTGGACGGCGTTCTTGTCCGGATCGGGCGCGCCGTTGTAGCTCAGGTTGACGGTGGTGGCGGCCAGTGCCGAAGCAGCCGACAGGCTCAGTGCCGCGGCGGTGGACAGGGCGGCGACCAGGGGAAGGGGACGAAACAGGCTCATGGGACTCTCCGGTGTTGTCGTGTTGTTGTAAAACGGCATCGTTGCAAGTCGATATCGAGACTAGGCGTTGTCGTGTTGACTAATCAAACCCTATAGCGTTGATCTTCAGGCAACGGCTCAGTAGCGGCAAGCCGCCTTGACGCGAGGGGCGTCATCCTGAAAGAAGCGCATGCCTCGTCTAAGGTGGGAGAGGCAGGCCTCGGCGGCCACCGATAGCGGTCGATCCCGGCGACTGACGATCTGGGCGCGGGCGCCATTGAGCACCGGATGGGCCAGCGGCAGCACTCGAATCAGTCCCTGCTCGATATCGTCAGCGACGGTCAGCTCCGGCATGAAGGTGACGCCGATCCCGGAGCGTACGAAGTTCTTCAACACCGCCACTGAATTGGTGTGCAGCCGTGAGGTCAGGTGCAGGCGTTCCTGGTGGGCCACCTGGTCGACCATCTGGCGCATGCCGAAGGGGTTGTCCATCAGCGCCAGCGGCCAGTCGCTGATCTCGTAGAGGGTAAGCGGCGTCTGGCGACGCGTCAGCGGGTGGTCGGCGGGCACGATCAGGTCCAGCGGGTGGCGGCGCTCGACATGGCAGTGCAGCGTCGGGTCCACCGGTGGGGCATACAGCAGCGCCAGGTCCACCTCGCGATCGCGGATCAGGGCCATGGCCTCGTTGACGCCGGCCATCACCACCACGATGTCGATGCCCGGGTGGGCGGTCATGAAGGTCTGTAGCGGGGCGTTGATCAGATCGGCGATGAAGCCTTCGCCCACCGCCAGACGAACCTCCCCGCTGTTCAGGCTCTGCAGGGCGTTGAGCCGTGACAGGGTGGCGCTCTCGGCGTCGCATTGGGCGCGATGGTGGTCGACCAGCAGGCGCCCGGCTTCGGTCAGCGAGACGCCGTCGGGGTGGCGGGTCAGCAGGGGCGTCGCCAGTTCTTCTTCCTGGCGGCGAATCAGTCGGCTGATGGCCGAGACGTCCACATTGAGGTGGACGGCTGCGGCGCGCAGCGAGCCACGGCGCTGCACTTCACACAGATAGGCCAGGGCACGGCCGTTGAGCATCGGAATTCCTTGGTCATGGTGGGGCGGTGTCTGTCATTGTCCTGCAAGTGGCTTGGCGGCGCAGGCGGAGAATGGCAGACTCATCAGGCCCAAAAGGCATAGATCAATAACCATAACGCAAAAAAGGAATCTCACGGATGCGATCGTTTTCTCGCCCCCTGCTGCTTGGCGCCCTGATCGGGCTCTCCGCCCTTGCTTCCACCACCGTTCAGGCGGATGAGCCACTCAAGCTGGGGGTGGATATCCCGTTCGAGCCCTTTGAGTATCGTCTGCCCGACGGCACCCTTGCGGGTTTCGAGGTGGAACTCGGCGAAGAGGTGTGTCGACGTATCCAGCGCCAGTGCGAGTGGGTCGAGCAGAGCTGGGATGGCATCATCCCGGGGCTGATGGCGCGCAAGTACGACGCCATCATGTC
>DJIP01000059.1:0-3207 GCA_002433675.1 Halomonas halophila | reverse complement strand
CGCAAGTACGACGCCATCATGTCATCGATGGCGATCACCGAGGAGCGCAGGCAGCAGGTGCTGTTCTCCGAACCCTACTATTCCAACCCCAGCGTGTGGGTGACCCTGCGTGACCAGCAGATCGACCCCGACGATCGTGACAGCCTGGAAGGCCTGACGGTGGGTGTGCAGCGCGGCACCATCCGCGACCGCTTCATCACCGACACCTATGGCGACATCATGGAGGTTCGTCGCTACGCCACCGCCGAGGACCTGGCGCTGGACGTCAAGACCGGACGCCTGGACAGCGCCTTCATGTACTACCCACTGGCGCTGGCCAATCTGCAGGTGGACGAGGCCGACAGCGAGGTGGTGGTCAGCTCCGAGCTGATCCGTGAGCCCAAGTCGTACTTCGGCCATGGTGTGGCGGTGGCCTTCCGTCCCCGCGACAAGGAGCTCGCCGAGCAGTTCAACCAGGCCCTGGCCGAGATCAAGGAAGACGGCACCTACGACGAGCTGATGCACAAGTACGTGGACTACGACATCAAGATCTGAGGATGTTGGATCCTGGCTCTACCTGCGTCAGATCCAGGTGAAGGTGATTTGATGTCGGTAGCTGGACCACAGGAACACAAAAAGGGCGGCCATTGGCCGCCCTTTTTGTTGCGCTATCTAGGGTGATGACGCTGTCTGGGGGGGGCGTTGTCACAGGCGTATCGGCCCTGCGCGGTGTTCAGGCTCAGGCCCCGGTCTCGGCCTTGGCGCCGGGTTCGAGGATCTCCCGGGCCAGGTTGCGTCCGGCCTGGGTAAGATGCAGGCGCTCGCCCTCCTGGACAACCAGCTGGCGCTGGCGCGAGCGCTCCACCACCCGCTCGGCACGGGCGGGGTCCCACATCAGGTGGTCACGCAGCGCCATGGTGACGTTTTCTACCGCCTTCTCCGGCCCGTCCTCGTGGTGATAGAGGTGCACCATCAGGGTACGGCTCTCGTTCAGCTCGCGCTGACGGCGACGTTCGAGCCATTGGGCGAAGACGCCATAGCGCGGGCCGAGGACGAAGGCCAGGGCCAGGAAGACGCCGGTCATCACCGCCATCATGCCGCCGATGGAGACGTCCCAGGCCACCGCCAGGTAGTAGCCCGAGACGCTGGAGGCGGCGGCGATCAGCGAGGCGTAGACGAAGATCTTCCACAGCCGGTCGGTGAGCAGGTAGGCCGCCGAGGGCGGCACGATGACAAAGGCCACGAACAGCACCGCGCCCACGGCGTCGAAGGCGGCCACCGCGGTGCCGCTGGTCAACAGCAGCAGCACATAGAACAGCGCGGTCGGCGCGAAGCCCAGGGCCTTGGCCAGGGCGCTGTCGAAGGTGGCGAGCTTCAGCTCCTTGTAGAAGGCCGCCACGAAGGCCAGGTTCAGCGCCGTCATGGCGCCCATCGAGACCAGCGCTCGGGGCACCTCGACACCGCCGATAGGCAGGGTGTCGAGCCACACGAAGCCGATCTCGCCGAGCAGCACGGTGTGGGCATCGATGTGCACGTCGCTGGCGTAGAGGTTGATCAGCAGGACCCCGAGGGAAAACAGCACCGGGAACACCAGGCCGATGGCGGCGTCCTTCTTGACCTTCTGGGTCGACACCAGCAGCTCGGTAAGAAACACGGTGAAGATGCCGGTGAGCGCCGCGCCGATGATCTGCAGCGGTCCGCTGGCCTGGTGGGTCAGCAACCACACCACCACGATGCCGAAGACGATGGAATGGCCGATGGCGTCGGACAGCATGCTGGTGCCACGTAGCACCAGAAAGGTCCCGACCAGGCTGGAGGCGATGCCGACGAGGGCGCCGACCAGCATGATCATCAGCGGAATATTGTCGAACAGCGATGCCATCATGCGCGGCCTCCCCGGCCCAGGTCATCGAGGATGCGCTCGGCCTCGCGGCAGCCCTCCGGCGTCAGTACCCAGCGCTTGTGGTCACCGGGTTCGTGGGACGGCGGAGTCTGCTGGGTGATCAGGCCACGGGCGCTCAACCGCTCCAGCGCGCGTCGGCTGTCGGTGCCCAGGTAGGCGTCCACCATACGTTTCTCGGAGCGATACTGGCGATCGGCGTGGTGGCTGGCGAGCTGGTAGAGGGTGGTGAGCACGCGCTGGTGGCGTAGCTGGCGCCGATCACGTTGAAGCTTGAGGATTTCCCACACAAAGCCCCGGTGAGGCGCGAACAGCAGCGATACCAGCACCACGCTGGACAGGCTCAGGATGATCAGCGGCCCGGTGGCAAGCCCCGGGCCGAGGGCACTGATCAAGGCGCCGGTGACACCGCCGGCGATGCCGAACAGCGCCGACAGCATGACCATGGACTCCAGTTTGTTGGCCCACTGACGCGCCGCCACCGCCGGGGCGATGACCATGGCTGCCATTAGCACCACGCCGACCATCTGCAGGCCGACCACCACGGCCAGGGCGATCATCACCGTCATCAAGGCCTCGAGCAGTGTGACCGGCAGGCCCTGGGTGGCAGCGAATTCGGCGTCGAAGGACACCAGCTTGAATTCCTTCCACAGCCCGCCGACCAGCACCAGCGCCACGCCGCTGACGCCGGTCATGATCCACAGGTCGCTGCGCAGGGTGGCGGCGGCCTGGCCGAACAGGAAGGCGTCGAGTCCCCCCTGGGATGCGTTGCCGGTGCCCTGGATATAGGTCAACAGCACCACCCCCACGGCGAAGAACACGCTGAGCGAGATGCCAAGGGCGGCGTCGGTCTTGAGCCGGCTCATGCGGGTCAGCAGCAGCATCACCAGCGCCGCCAAGGAGCCTGTGAACAGTGCGCCGGCAAGGATGCTGCCCATCTCTCGGCCCCCGGCGATGATAAAGCCCAGGCAGACACCGGGTAGTGCCGCGTGGGACAGGGTGTCGCCGAGCAGGCTCTGCTTGCGCAGCACCGCAAAACAGCCGAGCACGCCGCTGACCAGGCCCAGCAGTGCCGCGCCCATCACTACGTTTTGCAGGGTGTAGTCGCCGAGCAGGGCGTCCAGGCTCATCTTGGCACCTCTTCCCGACTTTGCTGCGTGTGCTCTTCGGGTCGCTGGCTGGCGTGCTCGCGCTCGGTGGGAATGGCGCCGGTGACATCGTCGAGCAGGGCGATCTGGCCGCCGTAGGCACGGCGCAGGTTATCGGCGGTATAGACGTCGTTGACCGGTCCCTGGGCGATCACCCGCACGTTGAGCATCAGCATCCAG
>DJIP01000379.1 GCA_002433675.1 Halomonas halophila | reverse complement strand
GCGCGGCTCGGCACTGACCTGGATACGTGGCGCCTGGGTCAGGGTGGCGCCGCTGCGCACGATGCCCGAGGCGGTACGGCCCGTCTCGGCCAGGGCATCAGCGTTGATCTGGTTGGAGTAGGCAAAGCCGGTCTTCTCGCCGGCCATGGCGCGCACTCCGACGCCACCGTCGATGTTGTAGCTGGCCTCCTTGACCTCGCCGTCCTCCAGCACCCAGCCCTCTTGCCAGGTCCGCTGAAAGTACAGATCGGCGTAGTCGATACCAGGGCCCAGGGCATGCCGGAGTCCCGTGTCGAGACCGCCGAGATCGAGGCCTCCCGGGGTCAACAGGGTGGCCACGGCCTCATCGAAGGATGCAGCTTGAGATGTCATTGAGCACTTTCCAGAGTGATCCGGGGCGAGGTCCAGGGACCCTGCACCAGATAGTGAATTCGCGTCACCCGGTCGATGACGTCGCCGAACAGCTTGTCGGCCACAAACAGGGCACCACCCACGACAGGCGCCCCTACGGCCACAGCTGCCAGCGGCAGATTGTTGCTGACCGGCACGGTCACGCCGAGCATCAGGTCGAGCTGACGTCGCGCCAGGTCGGCGGAGCCGTCCAGGGTAAAGTCGGTGGCGGGGCCATCGATACGAATCGGCCCTTCGGTTTCCAACACTCCACCATACAGGGTCGCGGCACCGCTGACACGGTCGAAGGCGGTCCCCTCACCGGTGACGTCCGAGAAGTCCAACCGCAGGCGCCTCAGCAGGTTGTCGACGTTGAGCAGTCCCACCACCTTGGCCGAGGGCGAGCTGATATTGGCGAAGGTTCCGTCGACCATATCGACGTTCAGGCTACCGCGCGATCGCGCCAGCGCAAACTGCCAGGGAGCTCCCGGCCAGGCCAGCTGACTGTCCACGTCGAGTCTTTCGGCGCGCACCGCCACATCCTGCCCGAGTGCCGCCAGCGCGGTCCCGGGATCGCCGCCGGTGAGCGACAGTCGCGAGCGTGTCAGGCTGGCCTGACTACCGGAGGCTTCCCACACCAGCGACCCTTCTGCGGTCACCTCTCCCAGACTCAGCGAGACCGGCTCCACCGACAGACGATCACCGCTGGAGCGCCAGGCGCCGTTGAAGGGCCCGACCCGATTGCCCTGATACACGATATTGTCGATGGCAAGACGTCCGTCAGGCAGCTCGCGCACGCGCTGCGGGAAGGCCGCAGGTGCGCTGGCGACTTCAAGCTCACCGAACAGCGAGCCAGACTCGGCGCCCTGAACCGCTGTTTGCCCGCTCTCGGGAATCAAGTTGTCCAGCACCAGCCGATCAAGATCGAGCACCAATGGCTGGGCAGTGCCGGGGCGGTAAGTCACCTGGCCGTCGAGCAGGCTTCCGCCGAGCGCCGCCTGCCACTGTCTGCCGCCTTGGCTGTACCGGGGGCTGGCATCGATGGTCAGCGACCCCAGACACCGATCGCCGTCACTCAGACAATCGGTGCGGGCTTCGAGGCGGGACAGACCCGCCCCACCGCCGCCACTGGAGCCGCCTTCCGGCATGGCACCGGCCAAAGGCTTCAGGGCGTCGGCCCAGGCGCCCAGATCGAGCCGCTGCAGGTAGGCCAGGACCGACCAGCCCGGCTCACCCGGCCAAGCGCCGGGTGCCTCCCGGCCAACCCACAGTTGGCCCTGGCTGCCGCCGGGCCCGGCGGCGCGCCAACGGGCGCCGACATCGCGACCGTACTGGCCGCTCAAGACCGGAGTGTCGCCAAGGCTCAGGTCCAGCTTGAGCGGTACCGTCCGGGAGGCACGCTTGCCCAGCGGTGCCGGCAGTGCGATCGACAGACCCTCCAGGGTGCTTTCCAGTGACAGACGCTGGGCATCGAGTTCAAGCCGCCCCTGCCAGGGGAAGGAACCCGACAGCAGCACCCCACGCTCGAGCCCCGCCCAGTCCAGCAGTGCCGGCGCATCGGCACGACCGGACAGCGCCACGCTATCGTTGCTGCCCTGGAGGTCCGCCGCCACGCTACCGCCGAGCACCTGGCCCTCGAGACGACCGGATAGCCCCCCTTCTTCGCCCTGCTGGGACCAGGTCAGGGGGCCACTGACGTTTTCGAACTCGAGTTCGGTGCCCTGATGCACGACCTTAGCCGCCTGGGCGTCGGCCTCGACCGTCAGGTCCAGCGCGTCCGGATCGGCCATCGGCAGCGACAGCGACAACTGGCCAGTCACACTGCCCTCGCCACGCCAGTCACTGGCGGCCTCGGCGCCCTCTACCGGCATCTCTTCGAGAAATGCCAGCAACTGTGTCAGCGACGCCGACAGCGGCCCTTCGACGCTGAGTACCTCATCGGCCAGGCTGACGCTGGCGCCTTCGGTCTTCACGCCCTGGCTCTCGGCATGGTCGACGCGCGCCTCCAGACTGTCATCCTCGACGGACAGGTGGCCGCTGACGTTGGTAAGCGCCGGCCAGCCTTCGGCGTAGGGCACCCGCCCCTCGACGATATCCAGCTCCAGGCTCAGACTGCTGTCCAGCTTCTCGCTGTCGAGATCGTCCTGCTCACGCAGCGGCACATGTAGACGTAGCTGCCCCTGGGGCACCCGCCCGGCCAGACCACTGGCCAGCCAGTCCGCCAGTTCGGCGTCCACGTCGTTGCGCAACAGCGGCATCGGTAACCATTCGCTCAAGGCGATATCCCGGGCATTGACGTCGCGCATGTCCAGCTCAAGGCCGAAGCCCCCGCGACGATCGGCGGCAATGGCCAGGCCGAAGCCCCCTTCCACCTGGGCGTCGCGCCAGCCGACCTTGAGGTCGCGTCCGCTGACGAAGCTGCGCGGCCCGTCGTAGGACCAGATCACCTCGCCGGTGGCGTAGTCGAGCTGCATGGGAGCAGCAAACAGCTCAGGGAAATTCATCGATGCCTGGCCAGCGTCGACGAAGTCCACCCGGCCTCGGGTGCCGTCGGCTTCCACCCAGACATCCAGCGGGCCACCACCAGGCGCACTCTCCCAGGGATCGACCTCGACCCCCAGCGCGCTGACCCGAGCACGCCATTCGTCATCGAGCCTGCCAAAGCCCAGCCCGGTCACCTGACCGCGGGGCTTCAAGGCGTCCACCGCCCGGGCCAGGCCCTCGGGCAGGCGCAGACGCTCACGCCACTGCGCCAGCGCGCCCAACTCGAAGCCGCTGGCGTTGGCCCACCAGCCGTTTTCGCGGCTTGCCACGTGCCAGTATTGAGGCACGGCGCCACCTTCCGGCGCGGTTTCGCCGTCATTACCGGTCCAGCTGACGTCTTCGGCGTCACCCTCGAACCAGGCCTCCCAGTCATCGACGTCGCGCCTTAGCCACTGACCGCGCAGTTCCGCCCCATTGAGCACGATGCCACCAGGCGAGTCCTCGCCCATCTCCTGGGCGACCGCTGTCGCCATCTCGTCGCGCTGATTGAGCGCCAGGCGTGGCGCCAGCACATCCAGGCGCACATCCGCCAGGCGCCCATTGTCCCAGCGCGCCCAGACGGTGGCGTCACCGCTGGCCTCGTCGAAGCGCAGCACGTCCTCGATACCGATCAGTCGCGACAAGCCGGTCAGACTGTCGAGCTGCATGGTGCCCTGCAGGGCGGCACTGAAATTGCTCGCCTCGCGACTGCCCGGCGTCAGCGCCATGACGATCTCCATGGCCTCGGCGTCACGGTCCTCGATGAATACCTCACCCTCGATATGGGTGCGCATCTCATCGCCGGTCATCAACAGCCTCGGCGCATGCAGGGTGGTCACCTCGCGACGGCCGTGAAGCACCACGCGCAGGTCATCTACCCAGGCGCGCTGGCGCAGCATGACGCCGACCCAGAAATCCAGGCGCTCGAGGTCAAATTGCCCTTCGGGCATCAGTTCGGGGGGGATGCGCGCTGGCTGTGGCCACAGCCAACGACGTTCGCGGTCCTGATAGAGGTGAAGGGTGACGCCCTGGAAGTGGGCCTTGTCGACCACCGGCAGACCCTCGTCGAGGCTCGCCAGGGTGTCCAGGCGCACTTCACCGCGCTCGACCTGCAACAACGGATAGCTGCCCGTGGAATCTTCGGCCTCGAGACGCAGCCCGTCCAGGGTCAAGCCGGGGTCGAGGCCGTGCAGACTGCCTTCGAGACTCACCAGATGGGTCTCCGCCTCGAAGCGCGAGGCGATCATCTCGACCAGTCGATCCTCGAGGCGATCGACCTGGCCCAGCGACACACGCAGCACCAGCGACAGCAGTGCGGCCATCGCCAGCACTACCGCCACCAGCGTCAACAACCAGCGAGTCAGCAGGCGGATCGGCCTCATCGGATCACATCAGCACGATGTCGTACTGCTCCTGGGAATAGTGGGTCTCGACCTGAAAACGAATGGTCTTGCCGATAAATTCCTCGAGATCGGCGACCGCCGCCGACTCCTCGTCGAGCAGTCGATCCACCACCGCCTGGGAGGCCAGCACCGCATAGGTTTCAGCGTTGTAGGCGCGCTCTTCACGCAGGATCTCGCGAAAGATCTCGTAGCACACCGATTCCGGCGTCTTGAGAGTTCCCCTGCCCTGGCAGGAAGGACACGGCTCGCACAGGGTCTGCTCGAGGCTTTCACGGGTGCGCTTGCGGGTCAGCTGTACCAGCCCCAGTTCGGTGACACCGGTGCACTTGGTCTTGGCGTGATCCCGTTCCAGCGACTTCTCGAGCATCCTCAGCACCTGGCGCTGATGCTCGGTGTCCACCATATCGATGAAGTCGATGATGATGATGCCCCCGAGGTTGCGCAGACGCAGTTGGCGGGCGATGGCGGTGGCCGCCTCGAGGTTGGTCTTGAAGATGGTTTCTTCGAGGTTGCGATGACCGACGTAGGCGCCGGTGTTGACGTCGATGGTGGTCATCGCCTCGGTCGGGTCGATCACCAGGTAGCCGCCGGACTTGAGCTGGACCTTGCGCGCCAGCGCCTTCTGGATCTCGTCCTCGACGCTGTACAGATCGAAGATCGGTCGCTCGCCGGCATAATGCTCGATGCGCCCCACCGCCGCGGGCATGAACTCCTCGGCGAACTCCACCAGCTTGACGTGGTTTTCGCGGGAGTCGATGCGCACCTTCTCGATGTCGTCGCGCATGACGTCGCGCAGGGTGCGCATGAACAGCGGCAGATCGTCGTAGATGACACTGGGCGCCGGCGCCGTCAGCCGACGTTCGCTGACCTTTCGCCACAGCCGCAGCAGGAAGTGCATGTCGGTGACCATTTCCTCGAGCGTCACGCCCTCGGCGGCGGTACGTACGATAAAGCCACCGGTGATCTCGATCTGCTGCTCGGCCGCGGCTTCCTCGACCAGACTGCGCAGGCGCTCGCGTTCGGCCTCGTCCTCGATCCGCTGGGACACACCATTGTGGGAAGAGTCAGGCATGTACACCAGATAGCGCGACGGTACTGACAGGTGGGTGGTCAGACGAGCGCCCTTGGAACCGATGGGGTCCTTGGTGACCTGGACCACCAGCGACTGGCCTTCGTGTAATAGCTGCGAGATGGACGGCTGGTCATCACCGTTGGCACCGTGCTCACCGACATCGTGGGCGTGAATGAAGGCCGCCCGAGACAGGCCAATATCGACAAAGGCCGCCTGCATGCCAGGCAGCACCCTCACCACCTTGCCCTGGTAGATATTGCCGACGATGCCACGACGCCTGGCCCTCTCGATGAAGGCCTCCTGCAGCACGCCGTTCTCCACCACGGCCACGCGGGTTTCCATGGGCGTCAGGTTGATGAGTACTTCACCACTCATTCGGCAGTCCTTGTCCTTTGATGTCTGGCGCCATTATGACATAGCCGCCAGCGGTTGCGATGGCGCTGGCGCCGGACCTCCCGTCCGACTCGACTGAAGCAGCACACGCCTGCCTGTGGCCCAGCGGGCGGCTCGCCGTCTCGTCGAGTGGCGGCGCCACTACACCTTCACGACACCGTCACGACACCGTTACAATAAAGCGCCGTTCCACACAGGCACGCCCTGTCGGCGCAGCAGGCTCGCCGTCTCGTAGAGCGGCAGCCCCACCACCGCGGAATAGCTGCCTTCGACGCGCTCGACGAAGATCGAGGCGAGCCCCTGGATGGCGTAACCGCCTGCCTTGTCGGCAGGCTCACCGGTGTGCCAGTAGGCGCGAATCTCGTCGTCCTGGAGCTCACGCATCAGCACATCGCTGACGACCGTTGCCTCGAGCACCCCGGCGGGTCCGCTGACCGCCACCGAGGTCATCACCTGATGCCAGCGCCCGGACAGCGAGCGCAGCATGACAAAGGCGTCCTCTGCGTCGACAGGCTTGCCGAGAATCTCGCCGTCGCGCACCACTGACGTGTCGGAGCCCAGCACCGGTAGATCGAAACCCGCGCCAGGCATGGACCCAGCCCCAACCAGGGCCTTGGCCCGGGCCAGACGAGCGACGTAATCCTGCGCCGTCTCACCGGGATGTGGCGTCTCGTCGATATCCACCGGCGCGATCTGCACCGCCACACCGATGCTCGCCAGCAGCTCACGCCGCCGGGGCGAGGCCGAGGCCAGGCGCAGCACCGGGGGATTCACATCAGCATCGAGGGGCTCACTCATCGCTTGCGTCTCCAACGCTTTCGTGGGGTCTCAGGTGATGATGGGTTCAGGTCTTGGCGGAACGCCGGCCGAGCGCCTTGAACAGGGTCGCCAGCCAAGGCCACAGCGCCGCCCCGATCAACGACGGCATCAGAAACGACAGGTGCATGGAGAATGGCCCAAACAGGGTGCGCAGCCACTGTTCCACCAACTGCACCAGACCCAGCAACACGAAGATCAGTACCGCCTGCTGGAGCAGCGAGTAGGTCCTGAAGCGGGGGTATACCAGCGCCGACAGGAAGGCCAGCAACGACAAGGTCAAGGCGCTCTGACCGAGCGGCGCCCCTTCGATCAGATCCAGCAGCAGGCCCAGCACAAAGCCATGGAAGACGCCTACCCGATCGGGCTGCGCCATGCACCAGTACAGGAGCATCAGGCCCAGCCAATCGGGGCGCCAGACCTGCCAGCCGTCGGCCATGGGCATGACCTGCAGACACAGCGCCAGCGACAGGGTCAGCCATACCCACACCAGGCTGACGCGTGGGGTAGCGGCCATCAGTCGTCCTCCTCGTCTTGCTCGGGGGGCGTCAACAGCTCACCCAGGCGGCGGGCTGCCTCGACGGCCTCGGGGTCCAGCTCCGGGTGCCAGCGTCCTCGCGAGACGTCAAGCGCAGGCTCAGGCGGGAACAGCAACAGGAAGTGACGCGAGCGCTGCAACTGGGCAACGGGGGCTGCACTGACCGTGGCGAAGGGCTCGCCGGGATCGTGACTGACGTCGCTGACCCGAGCCACCGGATAACCGGCAGGAAAGCGCCCTGCCAGGCCGGAGCTCATCAGCAGGTCGCCAACGCGAATGTCGGCGGTATCCGGCACGTGCAGCACCTTCAGCGCGTCGTAGCTACCGGTGCCCTGGATGATGAAGCGCAGACCGTTGCGATTGACCTGGATCGGCAAGGCGTGGCTGGCATCGGTAAGCATCAGCACGCGGCTGGAGTAGGCCGAAAGCTCACTGACCTGACCGGCGATACCGGAGGAATCCATCACCGGTTGGCCGACGTAGACGCCATCGCGGCGGCCACGATCGATCACCATCTGGTGGGTGAAGGGGTCGGGATCCAGCGACAGCAGTTCGGCGGTGAGGTATGGCACCTCGTGATCCCGGGCCGCGTCGAGCAGCTCGCGCAGGCGCACGTTCTCGGCGGTCAGGCTGGCCATACGCTGGACCCGATGGGACAGGGTCAGCAGCTGCTCGCGCAGTCGCGCGTTCTCTTCCACCAGCGAGCGTTGCTCGGACAGCGCCAGGGCGCCCCAGTTGAGCACGTCACTGGGCAGGCTGACGGCCCACTGGATCGGCGCCACCAACGTCGACAGCTGGGCACGCACCGATTCCATTCGGGTGAAGTGGGTATCGACAAACATCAGCCCGCCCGCGAGCACCGCACACAACAGCATGCGGTACCCGGGCACGGAGCCATGCGAGAACAGCGGTTTGATAGGCCGACTCCCTGGAGGTCCTGGGCCAGACGTCGTCAGTCGCTGGAGAGCAGCTCAAAGGTGTGCTGATCGATCATCTCCAGCGCCTTGCCGCCACCACGTGCCACGCAAGTGAGCGGGTCATCGGCGACCACCACCGGCAGGCCGGTCTCCTCGGCGATCAGCTTGTCCAGATCACGCAGCAGCGCGCCACCACCGGTCAGCACCAGGCCGCGCTCGGCGATGTCTGATGCAAGCTCGGGCGGTGACTGTTCCAGGGCGCTCTTGACCGCCGACACGATGGAGCCCAGCGGCTCCTGCAGGGCGTCGAGGATCTCGTGGGAATTGAGGGTAAAGCTGCGCGGAATGCCCTCGGCCAGGTTACGACCGCGCACGTCGATCTCGCGCAGCTCGCCGCCCGGATAGGCACAGCCGATCTCTTCCTTGATGCGCTCGGCGGTGGCTTCACCGATCAGGCTGCCATAGTGGCGCCGCACATAGGAGCTGATGGCCTCGTCGAAGCGATCGCCACCGATGCGGATGGACTCGGAATAGACCACGCCGTTGAGCGAGATGATGGCAATCTCGGAGGTGCCACCACCGATGTCGACGACCATCGACCCCTGCGCCTCTTCCACCGGCAGCCCGGCCCCGATGGCCGCGGCCATGGGTTCCTCGATCAGGAAGACTTCACGGGCACCGGCACCCTCGGCGGACTCCTTGATGGCGCGACGCTCGACCTGCGTGGACATGCAGGGAACGCACACCAGGACCCGAGGGCTCGGCGTCAGGAAGGTGCTCTGATGCACCTTGCGGATAAAGTACTGGAGCATCTGCTCGGTCACGGTGAAGTCGGCGATGACGCCGTCCTTCATCGGACGAATGGCGGTGATGTTTCCGGGGGTGCGGCCCAGCATGCGCTTGGCATCGGCGCCGACCGCAGCAACGCTGCGCATGTTGCCGGACTGCCGAATCGCGACCACGGAGGGTTCATCCAGGACGATCCCGCGATGACGCACATAGATGAGCGTATTGGCCGTCCCCAGGTCGATCGACAGATCGCTGGAAAACACACCTCGTAAACGTTTGAACATGGATAAAGATACCTAGTGCAGACCGGAAACCCTGTGCGGACGCAAACGGTATCACTGACCCCCCCTAGCGGCAAGCGTGATGCGCGTCTCCCTTGACCGGCAAGACCTGCCCGACGACGCGCGAATGTGGTACCTTCTGCGGTCATTTCATGGACCCCTTCCGTCGAGGAATTGATCATGGCGCTTGAACACGCCGAGGTCCTCCGTGCCGCTCACCTGGCCCGGATCGACCTTTCTGAGAATGACGCAGCCCACTATCACGACGATCTCGGCCGGATCCTGGAGATGGTCGATCAGCTCCAGGCGCTCGACACCGAAGGCGTCGCCCCGCTGGCTCACCCCCTCGATGCCACCCAGCGCCTGCGCGCCGACGAGGTCACCGAGAACGACCAGCGCGAGCACTTCCAGCGCTGCGCTCCCCAGGTCGAGAATGGCCTGTACCTGGTGCCGCGGGTCGTCGAGTGACCCCGCGCCCCACCCTTCTCGACATT
>DJIP01000046.1:4466-34678 GCA_002433675.1 Halomonas halophila | reverse complement strand
GGCCTCGCCGAGCCTGAACATCGCTTCCTTCGCCGGCATGTCGCCCATCGTCCCCGAGGTATTCGTTAGCGCTATCCCCTTCCTGTTCAAGGACTTCGATGACGCCCGCAGCTTCTTCGACGAAGGCGCCTACTGGCAGGCGGTGAAGGACGATCTCGAGGGACGCGCCGGGCTTGAGCTGCTGGCGGTGGTCGAGGAAGGCGGCTTCCTGGCCTTCACCAACGACAAGACGCCGATCGCCGAGCCGGCCGACTTCGAGGGCCTGCGCTTCCGCGCCATGGACCCGAGCCAGGTCGCTCTGTACGAAGCCTTTGGCGCCTCCGGCACCCCGATCCCCTGGACCGAGGTCTACATGGCGCTGAAGACCGGCGTCGCCGACGGCCAGATGAACCCGCCGATGTACATCATCCTGGGCAGCCTGTACGAGGTGCAGGACTACCTGACGCTGGCCAACATCCAGTACTCCGACCAGTTCCTGGTGGGCAACGCCAGCATGATCAACGGCTGGGATGAAGAGACCCAGGCGGCCTTCCGCGAGGCGGTGGCCGAGGCCAACCAGCTGGCCCGTGAGCACAACCAGGCCAAGGTCGACGAGCGCATCGCCTACCTCGAGGAGCAGGGCATGGAGGTCATCCGTCCCAGCGCCGAGCAGCTCGAGGCCTTCCGCCAGCAGGGCCAGCCGGCCTACCTGGAGTGGCTCAAGGACCAGAATATCGAGCAGCGCTATATCGACATGGCCCTGGATGACGCTGGCGTCGAGCTCAGCAGCGAATAACCGCTGGACCGTGCTCGGGCCCTGACGGGCCTGAGCCGACAGCCCAGGCAAGCGCCTGGTGGCCATGCCGTCCACCAGGCGCCGCCCAGAGCGCGGCTGCCTTGGGGCCCTCTATACTGGAACTTTTCTCGATCGCCCTATCGCTGGAAAGCACCTGTCTCCGGATAATCCTCGATTGGCTGCTGCCCGAGGGCGCTCCGCTGATCTTCACCCCTGCCGTGGAAGCCTTTGCCCATGTCCTGGTCACTTGCCCACTCTCCGCCGCTGATGGCCCTGCGGCGGCTATCGCTATGGGTCGCCAGCGCCCTGCTGGTGATCGACCTGCTCGCCATGCTTTACGGCGTGCTCGCCCGCTACCTGGCCGGCGGCGCGCCCATCTGGACCGATGAGCTGGCCCGCTACCTGATCATCGGCGCGGTGATGCTGGCGCTTGGCAGCGTCTGGATCGAAGGCGGCCATATGCGTGTCGCCCTGATCGAGCGACTGATTCCGCGCCTGGCCAGCAGGCTGCTGTCCTGGTACCAGTGGCTGTTGACCCTGGTGCTTGCCATCGGCGGTGCCTGGTTCAGCTTCCAGTACGCCCAGTCGGTGGCCATCTTCCAGAGCCAGGGGCTTGGCATCAGCCGCGCGGTACCGGTGATGTCCGTGCCTATCGGCTTCGCCCTGCTGGCGTTGATGGCGCTGTGCCACGGGCCTCACCCGCTGCCCACCCTGGACACCGAGGAGCCGCACTCATGACCCTCGCCATGCTGGCGGTGTTTATCGTCCACGTGCTGCTCGGCCTGCCGCTGTTCATCTCGCTGCTGGCCACCGCGGTGGTCGGCTTCGCCTTTGTCGACCTGTCGATGATCCCGCGCATGATGCCCCAGCAGTTCTTCGGCGGCATCGACGCCTTCTCGCTGATGGCCATCCCGCTGTTTATTCTGGCCGGCAACCTGATGAACGCCTCGAAACTGACCGACCGACTGATGGCGCTGGCGCGCCTGCTGGTGGGCCACCTGCGCGGCGGCATGGGCCACGTCAATGTGGTCTCCAGCGTGTTCTTCGCAGGCGTCAACGGCTCGGCGGTGGCCGATACCTCCGCGCTGGGCTCACTGCTGGTGCCGGCCATGCGCAAGGAAGGCTACTCCACCGCCTTTGCCGCCGGCCTCACCGCCGGCAGCTCGCTGATCGGGCCGATCATTCCGCCCAGCATCTTCATGATTCTGTACGCCTCACTGACCAACACCTCGGTGGGCGACCTATTTCTGGCAGGCGTCATTCCCGGGCTGCTGCTGGGCGCCGCCTTCATGGGCATGAACGCCGTCTACGCCCGACGCAAGGGCCTACCCAGGGGCGACGGCTGGCCCGGGGCGCGCCAGCTGGGCATCGCCGCCCTGGGGGCGCTGCCTGCGCTGATGGCTCCTTTCCTGATCGTCGCCGGCATCGTCATGGGCCTGGTCACACCGACTGAATCAGGCGCGCTGACCGTCGCCTATGTGGCGCTCTACGGCGTGCTCGCCGGCAATCTGAGCCTGGCCGGGCTGTGGCGGGCCTGTGTGGACACCACCCGACTGACGGCGGCGATCTTCGTGATCATGGCTGCTTCCAGTACGGTGAGCTGGCTGTTGTCCTACGCCCAGGTGCCAAATCAGTTCGTCGAACTGCTGACCCCCTACGTCGACAACCCGGTGGTCATCCTGCTGCTGCTGAGCCTGATCACCTTCATCACCGGGATGTTCATGGAAGAGGTCTCGGCACTGATGCTGCTGACGCCGATCTTTGCCCCGGTGGCGATGATGGCGGGTATCGATCCGGTCCATCTGGGCATCATCATCACCCTCAACATCACCATCGCGCTGATCACGCCGCCCATGGGCGCCTGCGTCTTTGTCGCCGCCGCCGTCAGCCGGCTCGAGATCACCGCGCTGTTTCGTACCATCTGGCCCTTCGTGGTCATCGCCCTGCTGGTCCTGGTGGCACTGATCCTGGTGCCCTCGCTGACCCTGTGGCTCCCGACCACCCTGGGATGAGGCAACCATGACCCAAGATCGCTCTTCTCGTGATGCCTGCCGCGATCCGCGCCACACACCGATCCCCCTCGCATCGGAGCCGGCCTGGTCGCAGCTACGTCAGATTGCCATCCAGCGGCTCGACGAGCCGCTGGTGCCGATGAGCCTGGCACCGGCGCCGGTGAAGGTATTTCCAGCCTACGCCCGCCTCGGCATCCCCGGGGCGATCCACGAGTGCTACGTGCGCGAAGGCGTCTACCGCAGGGTGCTTGCCGCGGCCCGCTCGCTGCCTAAAGGCGTCGGCTTGATCGTGCTCGACGGCTGGCGGCCCTGGCGGGTCCAGCAGTACCTGTTCGAGACCTTGATGGAGGCGATTCGCGGCAACCACCCCGACATCGCCGAGGATGAACTGCTCGAGCGCACCCGGGAATTCGTCGCCGAGCCGAGCACCAGCCCGACCGGTCCCAGCCCGCACTTGAGCGGTGGCGCCGTGGACGTCACCCTGTGCGATGAAGACGGCCTGCCGCTGCCCATGGGTACGCTGTTCGACGAGGCGATACCGGCCTCCCACACGGCCTTCTATGAAGCCAAGAAAGCCCCCGACGCGACAGAACGCGAGGTCCGCGACAATCGTCGCCTGCTCTACCACACCATGGCCGCCCAGGGCTTCACCAACCTGCCCAGCGAGTGGTGGCACTTCGACTTCGGTGACCAGCTCTGGGCCCACTACGGCGGTCACCCCCAGGCGCTGTACGGCCCGGCGGAACTCGACACCATCGAGAATCGCTGGCGGCGCCAGCTCTAGGGAAATGACTCAGCGCAGCGCCACAGCCTCGAGGGGGCCAGCGAACCACTGCTGGCGCAGGCCGCGCTGCTGATCGAGGATCAGCGCGAGGTAGTCACCCAAGGGGTGGGCGGCGCTCAGGCCCTCGCGATGGCGCCTGAGCGCCGACTGGTGAGGCATCTGCTCGGCGGGCTGGTGCAACCCGCTGGCCTTGTCGGCAAGGGTAGCGAGCGACGGCAGCAGCAGGTGGCTCGCGCCACTCGCCAGGGCGATGGCGATGCCGGCCGCGTCGAAGTCGCCCAGATACAGATGCACCCGCTGGTCGTGGAAGCGCTCGCCCCAGGCCGCCGCCAGGGCATCAAACCCCTGGCGGTAGTGGGTGTCGCCGCGATAGACCACCAGCGGGGCGTCGACCTCGCCCAGCTCACCTTGGGCGCCATCCAGCTCATAGAAGCTGTCCAGGTTTTCTACCTGCACCAGGGCGTCGAAGACGTCCAGCCTGAGGTCGCGCCAGTCCAGGTCGCGAATCTCTCGCAGGGTGGTGGCAAGCCAGGCCGGCGTTGCCGAGGCCGGGGCGCTGACCAGCACCCTGGCCTGGCGGGGTGCTGCGCGGTTGGCCTTGTCCTCATCAAAGCCGTGCGCAGCCTGCTCTCGGGTGGAGCGTCCGCTGGTGGTGGCGTCGATAGGCCTATGCCCCAGCTCCTGGAGCGTCGTGTCGATGACCCCCAGCAAGCGCCGGTCAAAGCGCAGGGTGTCACCCCGGCGATAGTCATCGAGCCTGATGTCATGCGCGTCGCAGAACGCCTCGATCGCCACGATCGCCTTCAGCGAGCGCTTGCGCTCCACCGTCCGGGCAGCTTTTAGCTCCCGGGCGATACGCGAAAGCACCGCGTAGTCGGTCGGCTTCAATGCCCCTTCCGCCACGCCTAGACCACCAGCGCCAGACTGACGTCGTGAATCAACTGAACGTCGTTGAAGGGCCCGGCCGGGCTTTCGTCGGGAATCAGCCGAAAGGCGCGCTGCTCCTCACGGGGCAGGCCCTGGTACTCGGCGATAACCTGAAACAGCCATATCTCCGGGTCCCACTCGAGTTCGCTCTCGCTCAGGTACGCCAGGGCGCTGGTGCCCGACGAGGCGCCAGCGGCGGGCGCCTGCTGGTCGACCACATCCAGGTAGAAGCGCTCCACGTCCTGCTTGAGCGCCTGTTGGCGGGCCTCCACCATGCTCTGCGCCTCGACCATGGCAGGGCCTGCCACCTCGGCCTGCTCCGGCCGATGGGCCGCCACCGGCAACTGGTGCAGCAGCCCCGTGAGCACCTCGGCGTCGCGGTGGTGATCCAGCGCCGGGGCGGCGGCGGCGTGCAGCGGGCTTGCGTGGTTGAAGAGCTCCGGCACCTCGCTGCGGCGGGTGTAGTTGCCCGGCACAAAGCCTGGATGCTCACGCAGGAAGGCGGCCATGCCAGCCACCAGCCGACTCTGCTTCTGCTGCTGGCGAAAGCGCGCCATCAGCTCGATCAGTCGTCCCTGGACCTCGCGCAGGTTGGTGTAGTGCTGGCTCAACTGCTGCTGAAGCTGGCTGATCAGCAGCTTGCGCAGGGCGCCGTCGCTGCCGACCAGATCGATCAGCTCGTCGAAGTCGATCAGCGCCATGCCGTCGAGCAGGCGCACGATCTGCTTCTGGGCGCGGTCGTTCTCGCGGATCTTGTCGTTGAGTCGGCTGACGAAGCCGAAGTCGCTGTTGAGCCGCTGCCACAGGCTGTCGATGGCGTCGGCGAAGCGTCCGTTGAGGTCGTCCACCTCCTGGCGCAGACGCAGCATCAACGGCCCCTGCTGCCAGTGCTCGCCCAGGCTCACCGCCTCGCGGTAGCTCTGCACCAGGTTGCGGATCTGCTCCAGGGTCTCGCCGACGTCGGCGTTGACGTGGCGGCGGGTCTCGTCGGCCAGCATCTCGGCGATCAGCTCGCGCACCTTGGGGGTCAGCTTGACCGCGCCGTGCTCGTCGGGCCGCCACAGAATCCGCGCCGCCAACAGCTTGCGCAGGGCGCCTTCGGTCAGAGTCTCCAGCGGCACCTCGTCGCGGGTATAGCCCTGCATCAGCACATCGGCGTAGCGCCCCAGCAGCGACAGCCGCTCGGTGCCGGTGGCGACCAGCCGGCTCTCGAGCGAGTGTTCCTCGCTCATAGCAGCGTCTCCTGGCGGGCCGGTGCCTCGTCATCCACCGGCAGGTTCTCCTCGTCGCGGATAAAGCGCACCAACTCCACCAGATAGTCGATCTTGGCGGTCACCAGAAAGACCTGGCGGTCGGCGTGGGGCTGCAGCAGGTAGCCGTGCTCTTTCAGACGCTTGAACACCTGCTTCATCTGGGCGTCGAGCTGCTCGCTCTGGGAGCCGAAGAAGGGATCGGTGGCCAGCCGCTCCAGGCGCTCGCGCAGGCTCTGGTTGTCCTCGCACTTGGCGCTGAACTCGGCGGGCTTGAGCACATCGCCGGGGGCCGCCAGGGAGTCCTGGCCCAGCGCCTCCTGCACCAGTTGCAGCCATTCGAGTAGCGGCAGCAGGCTGTTGACGGTCTCGCCGAGCTGGCGCGACAGCTGCTCACGAGCGTCCTCGTTGAGCTGACGCCAGGCCAGAAAGTGGACGCTGCGATCCTCGTTGGTGGCCAGGCGGCGGTTGAGTGGGCGCAGGTAGATGTCGATCTGCTCGCGCACTTCCTCGTCCTCGAGCTTGCGAAAGGCGCTCTCGTCGCTGATGGCGCAGATGAACTCGCCGGCCAGCAGCCGTTCGAGCAGGGGACCATGTTCGATCATTGGGTGACCTCCTCGGCGCTGCGCTGCTTGAGACGCTGAGCCAGCTTGCTCAGCCGCGGTTCGATGCGCTTGAGCCGGCGCCGGCCCGGCTGGGCGGCGTCACGGTCGATCAGGTAGCGGTTGTGGAACAGCAGCAGCACGTCGGACTCCGGGTTGGGGAAGGCGCCGACGATGTGGATATGGTTGCTGTCGCAGGCCTCGAACAGCTTCTCGACGTTGTGATAGGCCAGGGTGCCGATCTCGTCGATGGGCCAGTGCACGCTGATCTCGGCCTGGCCGCGCAGCAGTCGGGTAAAGGCCAGCAGGAACTTGCACAGGATCAGGTAGGCCATGCCATGACTCGAGGATTCAAGCAACTGGCGATCGTTCTTGATCACCAGGTCAGTGCCGCCCTCGTTGAGGTGCAATTCCAGGCGCAGCAGGCTCTCGAAGCTGTACTGCTGGTCGCTGCGCAGCAGGTCGACCACGTCGGCCAGGGCGTTGAGGTAGTCGTCCCCCGGCAGTCCGCCGGCCTCCTGCCAGTCGCGATAGTCCTGGGCGAAGCGCTTGAGCGGCTCCCAGAAGCCCAGCTCGTCGATGGTCGACTGGATGCGCACTTCGGCCTTGGTGATGCCCTCCAGCCGAAGGTCGTCGGCGACCTCTTCGGACAGTCGCCGGCTCTGGGCACTGATGCGCCGGTTGAGGTCACGAAAGACGGTGAAGAACTTGTCCAGGTCGGCGCCCAGGTTGCGCCCCTGCTGGACCAGCTGCTGCTGCTGGTCCTCGAGCAGCTTGAGCATCCCGCGCAGCAGCGGCAGCAGCCGGCGCGGGCTGGGCTCTGCACCGTCGGCGGCGTCATCTTCGCGCAGCTTGGCGCGCTCGGCGCTCATGGTATCGACAAAGCCGGTGCTGGCGCCCTTGATCAGCTCGCTCTCGACCTGCTCGCAGCCCTTGCGCAGGGCGTCCATCTCTTGCGCGCGCTCCGACAGCGCCTGACGGGTGCGCTCGATGCGCTCCTGGACGTCGCCGGGGGCATCGCGCTGGGGCGCCGGCGAGGGGTCCAGCGGCAGTTGCTCGACCTGCACCAGCAGCGGCTTCAAGGCGTCGATCACCTCGGCCTCGGCGCTGCGTCGGGCCTTCAATTCGCCCAGCGCCTGCTGGTGGGCGGCGCGCTCGGACTGGAATTCGGCCTTGCGCTGTTCGCGTTCGCGCTCGGCGCTCTCCTTGTCGCGTACCAGCCGGGTTTCCTTGTCGACCAGTTCGGGCTTGCGCTGGCCCCAGTCCAGGCGCATGAAGCGGCGATAGTCTTCCAGCTGCTCCTGGCGTGAAGCGGTCAGCCGGATACGCTCATCCAGCGAGGCCAGCCGCGCCTTGGTGTCCTTCAGCGAGGCCAGGTCCACGCCCTGCTCCTGCAGCTCGCGGTCGAAGGCGGCCTCGAGCTCCTGGCGCTGGCGCTGGTGCTCGCTCTTCTGGTCGCTCTGGTACTGCTTCAACTGGCGGATCTGGTCATCGACGCCGTCGAGGCGGCTCTGGCCGTCGGCCTTCACCTCCAGCATCTGCGCCTGGTGGGTCTTGGCCAGGGTATCCAGGGCGGCGCGCTTCTCCTCCTTCAGCCCCTCGTGGCTGGCGCGCTGGGCGGCTAGCGCCTCCTCCAGGCCCTGACGTCGCGCCTTCTGCTGGCGGGCGTGACGCTCCTGCAGCTGGCTGCGCGCGTCGCGGGCGTAGTCGACCTCGGACTCGGCGCGCTTGAGCTCCATGCGCGAACGGCGCACCGCTTCCTCGGCGGACTGCACCCGCTCGTTGGCCGCCTTCATCTGGCGCTCGGCGGCCTGCACCGCGCTCTCGGCACGCATCTCGGCGGCCTCGGCCTGCTCGATGGCGGCCAGCAGGCTGGCCTCCTCCTGGGCGTACTCGGGCACCTCGACGGCAGCCAGATCCAGGCTCACCCCGAACAGCTCATCGTGGTCCTGCTCGCCGACACGGGGCGACAGGTCGCGGCGCTCCAGCAATTCCGGCGCGATCACCTTGCCCAGACGCTGCTCCCAGCCGGGACGATGGAAGCGCAGGAAGTGACGCAGGGTGCCCTGGGCCGGGTCACGCTGCTGGTGCAGGCCATAGGTGTGAGCCTCGGCCCTGGAAAGCTGATGGCGGGCATCATTGAGTTCCTTTTCGGCCTGATCACGGGCGCGCTTGAGGGTGTCGAGCTCCTCGCGCAGCGCCCCCAGCGTCTCGCTCGCCGCCTCGCGATCGGTCTGGGCCTGGTCGAGGCGAGCCTGGGCCAGCTCCGCCTCCTGGATTTCCTCGGCGCTGGCAGTGCTGGCTGCCAACTGGGCCTTGAGCTCGGCCAGCCGCTCGACGCCGCTTTCCAGGCGCTCACGGTAGCTCTCGTCGAGCTCCTGGCGCTGCTGCTGGTAGCGCTGTTCGAGCTCGCTTTCCTGACGCCGCTGCTGGTCACGCAGCTCTTCGCGGGTCTCGCCCAGCTCGTCGATGCGCGCCTGGGTCTCCTCGGTCTGGCGGGCCAGCTCATCGCCCAGCTCACGCAGGCGTCCTTCAAGGCGTGACTGGCTTTCCTGGAAGGCGTTCTGCATCACCGACAGGTGCTCGCGCAGCTGCTGGCTCTGGTCGCGCCACTGGGGCAGCGCCTGGACGTCCCGCTCCAGCGCCGGCATATCGGCCTCCTCGTAGGCCTCGAAGGTCACCTGCAGGTCAGAAAGCTCGCGCTGGGTCTGCTCCAGCTCGCTGGTCATCTCGCTCAAGCGATCGTTGAGGGCATCGCGGGCCTGCTCGTAGGCGGCTTCACGCTCCTGGAACTCACGCTGGCGGTCGCCGATCTCGGCCTCGGCGTCGGCCAGGGTGCGCTCGGCACGGTGGCGGTCCGCCTCGAGCTGGGGCTTCAACTGCCACAGGGTGGTCTCGCGCTCGGCGATCTCCTGGTCGAGCTCATCGAGCTTGCCAAGCGATCGCTCCAGCGGTTCCAGTCGCTTGGACTGGCGCATCTGAGCGATCCACTCGCGGGCCTTGGTATTGCGGATGCGGGTCACCGGCAGTTCGACACCGTCTTCCTCGAAGATCGCCGCCAACATGGTCTTGAGGGTATCCATCTTGCCCTCCTTGGCGTGCACCGCACTGATCAGCTTCTCCATATGGCGGATGCGATGCTCAGGCTTGACCAGGCTGAACTGGGCGGCCATCTGGCGAAGACGCAGGCTTTCCTTGCGGTTGCCCTGCTGGTGGGTGAAGTCGTTCTGGATCACCGAACGAAACTCCGAGGTAGCGCCGAGCTTGGGCGACACCGGAATTCCCTCACGACGCAGCTGGCTGGCCCAGTCGCTGTAGTCCAGCGCTGCGACTCCGGCCTCGCTCTCCACCAGGTAGTGTCCGGGCTGGTAGGGCGCACCGACGAAGCGATACTCGACGCCACCGTCGCTCTTGCGGGTCAGCACCGCCTGGCAGACGTTGCCCGCCTCGCGGCGGTACTCGTAGATCAGGTAGCTGTTGCGGTTGGGCAGGTAGAAGGCGTCGAACTTCTTGCGGGTCTTGGGCACCACCTTGTTGGGCAGCTCACCGTAGAACACCGGGACCAGCCGCTGCAGCGTGGTCTTGCCCGAGGCGTTGGTGCCGCAGATGTTGGTATGGCCGTCGACGTCCAGCTCGACCACCCCCTCGAGGTGGCCGTGGATCATCACGATGCGCAACAGGTGAGCCATTGGGATTCCTTGGTCGCTTGCCCGGTAGGAGGGCTATTCTGCCAGAGACGAAGCGCCCTGACAGTGCGACCAGAGTTGCCCGACAGCAAGCTTTCGCCTACAAGGTTCCTGCGACAGGGAGAGCCCGACGCGCCCCCGTCACCCCGAACGACTCCTTGCTCCGCATCCATCAACCGCTATCCACGCACCACACCACAGGGAAAGACCGCCATGCACTTCGCCACCCTCGGCCCCGAGGACAGCAACCACGCCCTGGTGCTCGCCCGCTATCTCGACGATCGCAGGCTCAAGGAGCCAGACATCTCGGACATCGAGCCCCGGATCAGCCTGGTGGATGACTTCATCGGCGCCTTCGAGGAACTGGTCGCCGGAGGCTACGACTATGTGCTGCAGGTCAGCGCCCACCCCAGCCACGCCGACTGCGTCGGGCGCTTTATGCATCGCGCCTTTCCGGTGGACGCCTTTATCGCCCCCAGCCGCCCGCTGGCGCTGGTAGCCCGCGCTGACGTGGCCCAGCCGAAAAGCGTGCTGCGACAGCCCGCCACCCGCCACTACACCGACCTCTCGGCCTTCGCGGAACACGACGCCCCCACCATCGTCGCCGCCCTCGAGCGGCTACTGGATGGCCAGGCCGACGCCGCCATCGTCGCCGAGGACGCCATCGAGCGTCATCCCGACCGGCTGCGGGTGATCCAGCCCCTGGGCCCCGCCCTGGATACCTGGATCCTTTACGCCAATCGGCCCCTGTTCCCGAATAGAGAACAGGGGCCGATGCTGGGCGCCAATGACGCCATGGCGGAGCACTTCAGGGAGACAGCTCATCCCGTTTCAAGAATGAAATGAGCCGACGCGGCAGGACAATGCCGTCTACGGTTAGTGATAAAGGAACGCACTATAGAAGCTCGATGGATCACACCGAGCGATACCCGCCGATGACGTCGACTGCCATGCGCGAAAACTCCTTTACGGCGCTCAATCGGGTGCCCTTGCGAAACGCCAGCACAAGCTGCGAATAGATGTCCAAATCGTCCAACTCATAGGCCACGAGGTCTTGTTCACCCTTAGCCATAATCCCCGGCATGATGGCATAGCCCATACCCGCCGCCACCAGACTGCGTATCGTGATGTCGTCGTGGCACTCCTGGATCGTATTCGGGACGATACCGGCCTGCTGAAAGCAGTTGTCGACCCTGTCGTAGCTGCCCGGCGTCGAGTCGCGACTGAAGCGGATGAATGGTGCAGCAGCAAAATCGCTCAACGAGACCGGCACCACCTCATTGAGCGAACGTTGCCGCCTGGCAATGACGGCCATTCGATAGCTGGCCAATGGTGTGTACACGAGCCCACTCTCCTCCTCCTTTTCGGTAAAGAGAATGCCGGCATCGAGACTCCCCTCACGGATGGCCTTGGTCTGCGGGCCCGATAGCATGGTTTCCAGCAATAGTCTGACAGCGGTATTCCGCCTCCGGAACTCACTAATCAAGGTAGAGATGCCGGGGATGCAGGAATGGATAGTGGTAATACCGATCGACAGGTTATCGCTGTAGCCGTCGGAGATGGCCTGCGTCCTCTTGGCCACGCCATCCAGCTCGGCAAGCAGACGCCTGCTGTGGTCGTGAAGATAGCGTCCGGCCTTGGTCAGAGATACGCCCTTGCGGTCACGCTCGAACAACCTCGCCCCGATTGTTTCCTCCAGCAACCTAATCTGGCGTGTCAGCGCCGGCTGCGCGATGGGAATGCGCCTCGAGGCCGCTGTGATGGAGCCCGCCTCTACTACGGCAAGGAAGTACCTCAGTTTCTTGATATCCATTGGCGCCTCACGTTGCGAGCAATGAGCATATCAAAAAAGCATGACTGCATCGTAAAGAAGTATTTTTTATAGGGTAAATAACTGAACATACTCCGAAAAATGCCATTTTCGTGACGTAACGGTGACCTTCGCCAGCGCACTACACTCGGCACCGGCACACCGGGACCCACAACAAGAGCAGGAGTCGGAATGCAGGACCTCGATACAGACAGGATGGTCACCTTTCGCAGGGAGCTCCATCGTCATCCCGAACTTTCAGGAGAAGAAAGGGAGACCGCTCGACGGATCTCGGCAATGCTTCGCGAGATAGGCGTCGACGAGATACACGAACAGGTGGGCGGTCATGGCGTCGTCGCAATCATCGAAGGCCAACGACCAGGCGCCTCCGTCGGCCTGAGAGCGGATATCGATGCTCTGCCACTGCAGGAAGTGGCCAGTGCCGGCCACTGCTCCTCGCGTGCCAACGTCATGCATGCATGCGGCCACGATGGTCATACCGCCATGTTGATGGGCGCAGCCGCGCGACTGGTTCGCGAACGTCCCGAGCGTGGGCGGGTCGTGCTCGTCTTCCAGCCTGCCGAAGAACTCGGAACCGGTGCGCCGGCGATGATCGCCAATGGGCTGCTCGACCGTTTCCCGCTTCAAGCCATCTTCGGGCTGCACAACTGGCCCGGTGTCGAGGCGGGAAAGTTCGTCATCCACGACGTTCCCCACATGGCCTCGAGCGATGACTTCGAAGTGTGTTTTCACTCCTCCGGTGGACATGGCGCGATGCCGCACCTGTCCAAGGATCCCATCGTCGCGGCCGGGCTGTTCGTGACAGCCGTTCAGCAGATCGTCAGCCGCAACGTCAATCCGGAAGATATTGCTGTTGTGAGCCTCGGCAGCCTGCAAAGCGGTCATGCCAGCAATATCATCCCGGCGATGGCCAGACTCAAGGGCACCGCCCGCTGCTTCAAGAGCGAGTTGCGTCTGCACCTTGAACAGCGAATTCGTGACATCGCCGAGGGCATAGCCCACGCCTGCGGTTGCCACATGTCCTTGGACTATATGCCTTCAACGCCCGCCGTCGCCAATGACCCTGCTTGCGTGCGTCTCTGCCGCGAAGTTGCGCAGGGGCGATGGGGGCGTGACGCCCTGGCCTCCCACCCCATCAGCATGGGCGCCGACGATATGGGATTCCTGCTGGAAGCGGTACCAGGAGCCTACGCCTGGATCGGCAACGGCAGCGACACCGCAGCGCTCCACCAGCCAAACTACGACTTTAACGACGCCATCCTGGGGAAGGGCAGCGACTTCCTCGCCGACGTTGCCAGACACTTCCTTACTCTTCATCACCAACCATAGAGAGCAGTCATGAGCGATCTCGATACAACAACGACAGTCGAGAAGGCCCCGCGACGAACAGTCAGGTTTCCACACATTTTCGTGGTGCTGTTTACCTTCATCTGCATTGCAGCACTATCGACCTACCTCGTCGATGCCGGTAGCTACGAACGCACCTCCACAGAGCAAGGCAGAACGGTGGTCGTACCAGATAGCTACACCACCGTTCCGGGTGAAAAATCCACCCTACTGACACCTTTTATGGCCGTATTCGAGGGCATGAAAGAAGGTAGCAGCATCATCTTCTTTATTTTCATTTCCGGCGGTGCCTTCGGCGTCCTAAAGGCTACTGACGTGTTGCAGAAACTGGTCACTAGTGTCAGCAACGCACTATCGGGAAGAGACATCATTCTGATTCCTTTATTGATGGCCATGTTTGCCGTAGGAGGGGCCACCTTTGGCCTGGCCGAAGAGACGATCGCCTTCATCATCATATTAGCCCCCATACTGAGAATGCTGGGCTATGATTCCATCACCGCCGCAGCGGTCCCTCTCGTTGGTGCCGGCGCGGGCTTCTCAGCTGCTTTCATGAACCCTTTCACCGTAGGTGTTGCCCAGGATATAGCTGAACTTCCTCTGTTTTCAGGATTGACACTGCGCGTCATCTACTGGGTGATCTTTGTCGGCGTCACTATCGCATTCGTCACACGCTATGCCGCCTCAGTTAAAGCAGACCCTACCGCCAGTCTGGTTTATCGCAACGATCGACGACAGTTCGGCAACAGTGTTCCTCCACGAGGCCATCAGACACTCGACCTTTCGGACAAGCTAGTCATGCTGGCCTTCACAGGCGCCATTATTTCAATCGCCTATGGCGTCATTCGCCACGGATGGTATATCGGTGAAATGTCAGGGATTTTCCTTCTTATGGGCATTTTGGTCGGCACTCTCTCAGGTATGGGCCCCAGCCGTATTGCCGAAGGCTTTGTCGACGGCTTCAAGGAGATTGCCATGGGAGCGTTGGTGGTAGGATTTGCCTACGGCATCCTGATCGTCCTGAAGGATGGCAGCATCCTCGATACCATCCTCTATCATCTTGAAACCTTGCTGGCTGACCTGCCATCTGCACTGACAGCCATCAGCATGTTCATTGTTCAGCTACTGCTGAACTTCCTCGTACCATCGGGTAGCGGCCAAGCGGCCCTCACCATGCCCCTGATGGTACCTCTTTCAGACTTGATCGGTGTTTCCCGCCAGACCGCTGTGCTCGCATTTCAGTTTGGAGACGGTATTTCAAACATCATCACACCAACGTCTGGCTACTTCATGGCGGGCCTTGCCGTAGCTGGTGTGTCGTGGAGCAAGTGGATCAAATGGCTAGCCCCACTAGCCGTCACACAAATCGTCATGGCAGGTGGAATGATTACTATCGCTCACCTGATCTCCTGGACATGAAGGAACATTCGACATGCGCATCAAGAACATCACCGTCTACGGCATCCGGCTACCGCTCAAGCAACCCTTCAAGATCGCCTACGACACCTACGAAGACATTGAAAGTCTGGTCGTAAGCATTGAAACTTCCAGTGGCATCACGGGCTGGGGTGAAGCCGTTGTCGATCAGCATGTCTCTGGCGAGACCTGGCAGACCGCACGCAGTGTTATCACGCAGGAGCTGGCGCCACTACTGATCGGACAAACACCGGATCACATCAGTGCATTCCATCACGCTGCTGAGCGACGCACCCGCCATAACCCATCCGCCAAGGCCGCGCTGGATATCGCTCTGCATGATCTGCTGGCCAAACAGTACGACATGCCTCTTTTCTCTCTATTGGGCGGGCGTTTTCACAAGATACTGAATCTACCGAGTGTCATTAGCATGCTGGATCCTGACGAGATGGCACGTCAGGCGGAAGAAGCTTGCCGGCAGGGCTTCGATTCCATAAAGATCAAACTAGGGGATGCGCCAGAAGCAGATATCGAGCGGATAGCGCGAGTAAGAGAAGCCATTTCAGCCGAAACTTCGCTGAGAGTCGATGCCAATCAGGGATGGAGTGCCAAGCAGGCACTTAAGGTCATCAATGAATCTCGCTCCTACCATGTAGATTGGTATGAACAGCCCGTATTCATCGAGAATCTCGACGCCCTGGCTCGAGTTACCCGTGCCACAGATGCCGTTATTATGGCTGATGAGCCAATCCACGGCACCAGGGACATGTTACAGCTTATTCGTCTTGGTGCAGCTGACATGGTCAACATCAAACTGATGAAATCGTCCGGGCTGCACGCCGCTCGGTGCATGGCGGAAGTCGGGATGGCGTCTGATATACCATGTCAAATTGGTTCCATGGTCGAATCATCCATCGCCACTCTGGCAGGAGCACACCTCGCCTTGGCTCACCCCAACATCATTGCCAATGATCTGGTCGGCCCATCCATGATTTCCTGCGATGTCGCTGACTTGCCGGGGGACGGCACCCATATCGAGCTGGGAGACTCGCCAGGCCTTGGCGTCGATGTCGATCCTGAGCGTGTGCGCGAACTCAGCATCTTTACGGACACCATCGACTAACCGTCGCGTGTTGCAACCGGTACAAAAGCACGGCCCGCTACCCTTGGTCGCGGGCTAACATGAGTATGGATGCCCATGGATCAGTCATCACCACGGGCCATCGTAGTCACAGCGAAGATGCTCCGCCATCGCTTTACTCCCCCGAGCAGCATGGACACAATTCTCGTGGAAGTGCCCTCGTTCTCTCGCGACGCCCGTCATTTCTTACACCGGCCAGGGCACGAAGATGACGCCGAGCCCGAGCGCCACCAGGGCAGTCCTGAGCCACCAGGCGAAACGTCCGATCAGCCCGTAGGAGACAAGGCCAAGGCCGATCAGCACGCCCAGGGTGGTAGCCAGGGCGGCGAAGACGCCGGAGCCAAGGTCGAGCAGCGCCGGGTGCGCGACCATCGCCAGCGGAATGACGTAGAGCCCGACCCCCAGCGCCATGGCCTTGCCCGCCACCTTCAGCCAGTTCTCGTCGGCCATGCCAGCGGCGATGAATACCGCACCACATACCGGTGGGGTGATGGTGGACAGCAGCGCAAACCAGAACACGAACAGGTGGGCGGTCAGCAGCGGCAGGCCCAGTTCGGTCAGCGCCGGCCCCGCCACCGAGACGCAGATGACGTAGGCGGCGGTAGTCGGCACCTCCATGCCCAACACCAGGCAGGCCAGGGCGGTGAGCAGCAGCGCCGGCCACAGCTGCCCACCGGACAGCGACAGGATCGCCGAGGTGACCTTGACCCCGAGCCCGGTCAGCGACAGCACCCCGATGACCAGGGAGGCGCACAGGATGATCGCGCCGATGACCGCGATCTGGCGCCCGGCGGTCAGCGCTGCCTGGGCCAGGCGGGCGCGGAACTCCGCCCCCGATACCTTCAGCTCGGCGTTCATGGCCAACAGCGCAAGGCCTGCGAAGATCGCCACACTGGCGGCGTACTGGGGGGTATTGCCGGCGTGGAAGATGCGCTCGAGCAGGATCGCAAAGGGCACCGCGAAGAACAGTGCGGTGGTGATCACCTCACGCGCTGCCGGGCGGTCCTCGGCGGCCACCGGCTTGAGATCGAAACGGGTGGCGAAGGCGTTGATGCCGAGCCACACCGTGGCGAAGTAGAGAAAGGCCGGCAGCAGCGCCGCGGCCATGATCTCGGTGTAGGGGGTGCCGGTCAGCTCGACCATGACGAAGGCCCCGGCGCCCATCAGCGGCGGCATGATCTGGCCCCCGGACGAGGCCACCGCCTCCACCGCCGCCGCCAGCGAACGTGGATAGCCGAGCCGCGCCATGGACGGGATGGTGATGGCTCCGGTGGAGGCCACGTTGGCCGACGCCGAGCCCGAGATCGAGCCCATCAGCGCGCTGGAAATCACCGACACCTTGGCGCCACCACCGGTCAGGCGGCCCGCCGCGGCGCCGGCCAGGTTCATGAAACCACGCCCCGCCTCGCCCGCGTTGAGCACCGCACCGAAGATCACGAAAATCGCCACTACCGAGACGCTGACCCCGGTCAACTTGCCCCACAGTCCGCCCTCGGCGATGGTCAGCGAACCGACCAGGCTGGCCATGGGCAGGCCAGGATGACCAAACTCGCCGGGCACGTACTGGCCCAGGGCGGCATAGCCCAGCGCGATCGCGGTCACCAGCGGCAGCGGCCAGCCGATGGCACGCCGGGCGGCCTCCAGCGCCACCACAATCAGCAGTAGACCCACCGCCATCTGCAGGGGGGTGTCGATAAAGCCGTACTGGCCGCTCAGGGCGTCCTCGTTCAAGGCGATATAGCCGCAGGCGGCGATACCGAGGGCGGTTAGCGCCAGGCCGCTGATGCGCTGCCACGGCGTGCGGGCGGAAAACACCAGCACCCAGGGCAACACCAGCGCCATATGCAGTGGCCGACTGATCAGCGCCGGCGTCAGGCCGTGGAAGATCAACCCCAGGTGAAACACCACCGACAGGGCACCGAGCGCGATCCATAACGGGGCACCCGGCCACGGCGAACGAACAGGGTCACGCGCGTCGGCCGCTGCGGCCGACGAAGAAGCGTCGCTTGAGTTCATGAAATCAGCACATCATCGGTGAAACGGAGCGGGCCCGCAGGGGCCCGCCGGGTCGAGATCTGGACAGGATCGTCTCAGCGCAGGGCCTCAGGCACCTGCACGTCGACCTCGTCGTAGTAGCGCAGGGCGCCGGGGTGAAGCGGCCCCTCGAGGTTGGTCAGCATCTGCGGCGAGATCGCCTGCCACCAGGGCGAGGTCTCGGCCATGGCCTCGCGGCGCTCCCAGAAGGTCTTGGTCAGGGTGTAGGCGGTGTCCTCGTCCATCGCGCTGGTGGTGTAGGCCACCACCGGCAGCGAGGTGGTCAGCACGTCCTCGTCGATGCCGGCGTAGGTGCCGGCAGGAATGGTCTGGGGCGCGGCGCCAGTGGCCTCGACCTGTGCTTCGGTGAACGACACCAGGCCGACATCGTGGCTCGCGGCGGTCTCGATCACGTTGGGTGCCGGGAAGGAGCTGGCGGTGGCGAAGGCGTCGATCTGGCCGTTCTTGAGCGCGTCGGGGGCGCTGCCCACGTCGGCGTCGTCGACCTCGACCTGGTCGGTGAGGTCGAACAGCTCGAGATAGCGTGCGGCCTCGCGGGCGCCAAAGGAACCCTGGCCAATCAGCAGGTGCTTGCCGGCCAGTTCATCGATGCCGAGGGTGTCCTGCTCGCCCGCCACCACGAAGTGCATGGTCAGCGAGGGAATCGGGAAGAGCGCCCGAATGTCCTTGAGGCGCGGATGGTTGCGACTCTCGAAGGGGCCGGTACCCTCGCGGGCACGGGTCACCAGGCCGGGCGGCGAGGTGAAAACGTAGTTGCCGGGACGCGCCATCACCTCCATGACGTTCTGAACCGAGCCCTGGCTCTCCTCCAGGGTCAGGGTCATGTCACCCTCGGTGCCGGCCTTGATCGCCTCGGACAGCTCCACTCCCATCTGGTAGTAGGCGGTGCCGGCGGAGGCGGACTTGTAGGTCAGGCGGGTCTGGGCGTGGGCGCTTGCGGCGGTCAGCACGACGCTACCGGCGAGCACAGCCGTCAGGGCCTTGAGGCCACGGCTTCGAAGATGACGCATTGAGGGGGTCTCCAGTCGACAGCGGGCGTGGCCAGCGCCTCGTTTTGCTTATGCTCCCGCCAGGCTTCATGGCCTGGCGGGAATGGCCGGCCAACAGCATATTCGACTGGCAGGATTCGTGCCACGGCACCAAGACACTCGTGGCCCCATGAAAAAGTCGCGGGCGCCGAGGATAGCGACGCCCGTGGCCAATGATGTCAGACACCCGCGCTATCAGGGCAGGCCGCGTGACACCACGTTTCAGCGGTAGAAGGCGGGACGCTCGGCCAACGCGATCGGCTCGACCTGCTGAGAATGCCGCGCCTTCACGCAAGCGTCACTGGTCACCGCCGCCACATAGCCATCCCAGGCGGTAGGGCCATGACGCTCGCCCTTGGCGGTGGCATCGACCCACTCCTGAAACTCCACATCGAAGGCGTCGATAAAGCGATCCTTCCAGTGGGTGATCACGCCCAGGGAGTCCCGTGCGCTGTGACGCAGCGGTACGCTCGCCGGCTGCGGCAGATCGGCAACGCCGCTCTCCCCCACCAGTTCGCAGCGAATGTCATAGCCGTACTGGCAGTTGAGGAAGCTCTCGATGGTGATGACCATGCCCTTGCGGGTGCGCAGAATGATCAGCGAGGGGTCCTGCAGATCACCCTCCACCAGGCTCGAAATCCGCGGCTGAATGACCTGGGCGCTGACGTAGTCGTCCTCCAGCAGCCAGCGCATCACGTCGAACTCGTGGACGCAGGAATCGATCAGGCCCGCATCGCCGGAGAAGTTGGCCTGGGCATTGCGATGCGCGCACTTGGCGATCAGCGGCTGGCCGATGCCTCCCTCGTCGAGCAGCGCCTTCAGCTGGCGGTATGCCCAGTCAAAACGGCGCATGAAGCCTACCTGGACCAGCGCACGACCCGAGGCGATCTCGGCCTCGACGATACGCAGGCAGCCCTCGGCGGTGGTGGCCAGGGGCTTTTCGCAGAATACCGGCTTGCCCGCCTCGATGGCGGCCAGTACGAATTCCTCGTGGGTCGGTCCCCAGGAGGTCACCACCACGGCGTCGACCTCGGCGGCGTTGATGACGTCGTGGCCGCTGGCATAGGCCCTGGCCTCGATGCCGACCTCGTCGATGGCGGCCTGCGCCTGCTCAAGGCCGACATCACTGGCGGCCACCACCTTCGCGCCCTTGAGGGTATGGTTCAGCCGGCGCATATGTTCCTTGCCGATGGCTCCGGTACCGATGATGCCGATAGATAGCGTCATGTCTGGCTCCTTTCTGTTATTGACCACTTGTTGAAATCGCACCTGCTGCCCTCCCACGGGTCGAAAACGTCATATGGGCAGCGTCGAGGCTCTACCAGCGTCGTGACGCTGGTGCCAGAGCCAGGCGGTGGCCGCCCGATCGCTCGGGCGGCCGTATCACCTATCCTTGTTGAGGGTTGGGGTCATCACACATGGGGATCGTCTGCGGCAGGTGCCGCCGCCGGGCGACGACGATGAATCCAGATCGAGGCGCACACGAAGTACACCAGCGACAGCGGAATCACCAGCCACTTGAAGGTTTCCACGTAGTCGACGACAGCGGCGTTGTCACCGGTCCATGACCACAGTGCCGCCAGGATGATGATCACCAGGCAGGCAAACGAGATCAGGTACAGCGGATCACGACGATTGACCGCGGGCTGCGCCTGGGGCGACTCGCCGGGCAGTTCCGGCGGATCCACCGGGCCATAGGCCTCTTCGTAGTAGTCGATACCGGGCTCGCTGTTCGCACCCATCCGGCGGCACAGCAGCGGGTAGAGTACGAAACTCAGGGTCCACACCGGGAGAAACACGACAAACAGATGCACCTGGGGCAGGGCAATGAGCACGACGCCGATAATCACCCCGATGGCCCAGGTCAGCATGGCCGGACGATTGTCCTCGAGCCCCTGATGTTCGCGCCACAGCGGGCGGATCGACAGGCGCGGCAGCAGGAAATGCTCGGCGGCAATGATCGCGCCGATGGGGGCCATCATCATCACGAAGTAGGACAGGACGTTGAGCAGCGAACCGAAGACGAACGGGAAGCAGGCGACGACCGTGGTGGCGGCGCCCACCACCAGGGCAACGTTGAACGGCTTGTGACGATGGAACACCGCCTGAAACGCCAGCCCGGAGCGATACAGGCTGGGGATCGAGGTGGTCCAGCCGGCGATCACTACCGCCACCAGCCCCATGGCACCGAGCAGACGGAAGGCGATGGCGCCCGGATCAAGATCGACCATGGCTTCCTTGAGCAGCATCGCCGAGGTGGCGCCAAGGATGCCCGCGCAGACCCAGGCCATGAAGTGGCCGATGTACATGCCGGAGGCCGAAAAGTAGCCGTAGGAGGACTTGCGCGCGAAGCGCAGGATGCTCATGTCGCTCATGCCGAGGTGCATCGGCAGGTTGATGCCCCAGGCCCAGGCGGCGATGACCCACATGTTGATGCCAGGCTCGCCTTCGGGGGTAACGCCGGTCCATACCAGTGCACCGAGCACGTTGCCCAGGCCGTCGATGCCTTGCTCGGCGCCCAGGTGGGTGACGATGGGGATCGACAGGATACCGCTGACCAGGAACATGATCGCCATCCAGGGCGCGCATACGGTGGAAAAGTTGGCGATGCGCTTGAAGCCCTTGAGGGTCAGCCAGACGGTAAAGGCGCCGACCAGCAGCGCCAGGATCACGAAGCTGGCACTGGTGGGATAGAGCCCCACCTGGGGCGGAATATCGGTCAGCACCCGGAAGGCCGAGGCCGAGACCGTGATCATGGCGCCGGCGATGACGGCGTAGAAGACACCATTGAGGATGTTGTAGACGGTGGAGATCTTCTTGCCGGCAAGCCGGGCCAGGAACCAGTACACCGTCATGCGGGTGCGGGTAGCCACCGGACTGCAGATCCAGGCCCAGGACAGCACCGCCATGAAGTTGCCGAGAATCAGACCCCAGATCAGATCACCGGTGGAAACACCGAGGGTGACCAGCGCTGCACCGATGACGAATTCGGTGCCGGCCACGTGCTCGCCGGAGTAGGCCCCGAGAAAGTACTTGCCGCTCAACTGCCGGCTAGGGGGAATGCGTTGATATTCGAGCTCTTCGCTCTGGGCGTTGTCGTCCGCTGTCGCGGTCGCCTGCGCCCCTGCCGCTTCTGTGCTCATAACGTTGTCCACTTGTTATTGGAGGATCGATGGCCCTTGTGACCGGTTGCAAACGGTCAGGACTCCAACCTCGGCGGCCCATGCTCTTCCACGGCCCGCGCCAAATGAAACATACATTCCGAAAAGAAAAACAACAAACCAAATATTCTATACTTTAGTCGACTTGAGCGCTCGATCCAAAAAAATGCAAACAAAGTAATCCTTGGCGACATCTTTAGCTGAATTGGCGCACACAAACATCGTCTATCCGCCTTAACCACTCGCACCAGTCCCGCGTTTCAACATTTGCCGCGATAGCCAAAGGGAAGGCGCCGGATTCGGCGCCTTGGCAAGCGGGAAACGGCGCAATCGGATAGCCTCCGCCCCCGGTACGCCGCAGCAATGCCGACGGGACAGTGCACCAACACCGAAGCGGGACGCTTGATGCACCGCCAAGGCGTCACAAGCACCGCTACGGCTTCATACCCAGTCAGAGGTCCACAGGGTGCAACTACAGCTACAGCTACAGCTACAGCTACAGCTACAGCTACAGCGTCGGCATGGTGAAGTGACCGCCGCTATCGCGTACTTCACTGGGCCAGCGTTGGGTGATGGTCTTCATGCGGGTGTAGAAGCGCACACCGTCAGGGCCATGCATATGCAGCGGGCCGAACAGCGAGCGCTTCCAGCCACCAAAGCTGTGAAAGGCCATGGGCACCGGGATCGGCACGTTCACGCCGACCATGCCGACCTGGATGCGCTCGCAGTACTGGCGAGCGGCGGCGCCGTCACGGGTAAAGATGGCGGTACCGTTGCCGTATTCGTGGTCGTTGACCATGGCCAGGGCGTCTTCGAAGCTGTCGACGCGGGCGATCGCCAGCACCGGGCCGAAGATTTCCTCGCGGTGGATGCGCATGCCTGGCGTGACGTGGTCGAACAGCGAACCCCCGACGAAGAAGCCATTGCCGGCGTTGTCGATGGTCGCCTCACGTCCATCCACCACCAGCTCGGCACCCTCGTCGACGCCGGCCTGGATATAGCCGACTACCTTGTCCAGGTGAGCGCGGGTGACCAGCGGCCCCATGTCGTGGTCGGGCCCATCCTTGATGCCGGGGCCGACGCTCAGTCTCTCGAGCCGCTCGACCAGCTTGGCGCGCAGTCGCTCGGCGGTCTCTTCGCCCACCGGTACCGCCACCGAGATCGCCATGCAGCGCTCGCCAGCGCTGCCGTAGGCCGCTCCCATCAACGCATCCACCGCCTGGTCGAGGTCGGCATCGGGCATCACCACCATGTGGTTCTTGGCGCCGCCCAGCGCCTGAACCCGCTTGCCGTGGGCAGACGCCGTCGCGTAGATGTACTCGGCGATGGGCGTCGAGCCGACGAAGCTAACCGCCTGCACCCGCTCATCGGTGAGCAGCACGTCCACGCTCTCCTTGTCGCCGTTGACCACGTTGAACACGCCATCCGGCAGGCCGGCTTGCTTGAGCAGCTCGGCCAGGCGCATCGGCGTGGACGGATCCTTCTCCGATGGCTTCATCACGAAGGTGTTGCCGCAGGCCAGCGCCACCGGGAACATCCACATCGGCACCATGGCCGGGAAGTTGAACGGCGAGATGCCGGCGCACACGCCCAGCGGCTGCATCAGCGAGAAGCTGTCGACACCGGTGCCGACGTTGAGGGAATGTTCGCCCTTCTGCAGATGCGGTATGCCGCAGGCGAATTCCACCACCTCGAGCCCGCGTGTCAGCTCGCCCTTGGCGTCGGAGAACACCTTGCCGTGCTCGGAGGAAATCAGCCGCGCGATCTCGTCGGCGTGCTCTTCCACCAGCGCCTTGAACTTGAACAGAATGCGTGAACGCTTGAGCGGTGACATCTTGGCCCAGCCGGGGAAGGCTTCGTCGGCGACGCGGACGGCGTCGCGGGTCTCGTCGGCGCTGGACAGTGCTACCTGACGTGTCACCTCGCCGCTGGCCGGGTCGAAGACCTCGGCAGTGCGGCCACTGTGGCTGGCCTGGGGCTGGCCGGCGATAAAGTTGCCCAGAATGGTCATGCGGTGCTCCTGATACAAAGAGTTATCGAACAGACGACTGAAGACATCGGCACGGAGGGCGCTGTCACGAGGCCAGGGCCAACCCGGCCTCGTCGCAGCAGCGTGCAAGATGGTCATAGCCCTTGCGGGCATAGGTCAGTGGATGGGCCACGGCGGGATCCTGCTCGGCCTCCACCACCACCCAGCCCTGGTAGTCGTGCGCGACCAACCCCTGGAACAACCGGCCATAGTCGATGAAGCCATCGCCGGGCACGGTGAACATGCCGTCCAGTACCCCTTCCAGGAAGCTCCGGTTGCGGTTGCGCACATCGGCCAGCACCTCGGCACGGATATCCTTGCAGTGCACATGGTTGACGCGTGCAGCGTGACGCTCGAGCACGCCGAAGGGGTCGCCACCGGCGGCCACCAGGTGGCCGGTGTCCAGCAGCAGGCCCAGCGCCGGTCCGGTGCTCGCCATCAGCCGGTCGATGTCGGCCTCGGATTCCACCAGCGTTCCCAGATGGTGGTGATAGGCGATCTGCACGCCCTCGCGCTGGCAGTGTTCGGCCACCTGGTCAAGGCGCTCGGTAAACAGCGTCCATTCCTCGTCGCTCATGGTGGGGCGATGGCTCAGCGGTACCCCCATCTGTCCATGCACGCAGCGCGAGACCTCGCAGAACACCATGACCCTGGCGCCGAGCGCCTTGAGCAGTTCCAGATGGGGCGTCAGCGCTGCGATTTCTTCCTCGGCGCTGCGGGTCAAAAGCTCGGCGCTGTACCAGCCTGACACCAGCGACAGTTGGTGACGCTCGAGGATCGGCCCCAGGGTGGCGGCGTCGCGGGGGAACTTGTGGCCCAGCTCGAAGCCGTCGAAACCGGCCTCTCGTCCCTCGGCGAGGCAGGTCTCAAGCGGGGTGTCTCCGCCCAGCGAGGGCAGGTCATCATTGGTCCAGGTCAGGGGGTTGATGCCCAGTCTTATGCTCATGGCGTCCTCCGGCGTTCGGTGCTCCAGGCGCCGGCGCGCCTGGAATATTGGGTTGTTGTGGCAGAGCGGACTCGGGCCTAGAGATTTCTGGCCTGACGCGCCTTGTGGGACTGATAGCGCTCGCGGGCGTCCACCACTTCCTGACGCGGCGAGACTTCAGGCACCGCCACGTCCCACCAGGCACCACCTTCCTTGGTGTCGTTGAGGCCATCGGTGTCGATGGCGATCACATAGCTGATGTCGGACGCCTTGGCGCGCTCGAGGGCCTGCTCAAGCTCAGCGATATTGGCGACCTTCTCGCTATTGGCGCCCAGGGCGGCGGCGTGGGCGGCGAAGTCGGTCTTGGGCGCGCCGGCCTCGACGCTCAGGCAGTCCTCCAGCCGGTTGTTGAAGCCGGGGCCGCCGCAGGATTGCTGAAGTCGATGGATGCAGCCATAGCCGCGATTGTCGAGCACCACCGCGATGATCTTGTGCCCCAGCATTACCGAGGTGGCGATCTCCGAGTTCATCATCAGGTAGGAGCCGTCACCGACCATCACGAACACCTCTGAATCGGGCAGCGCCATCTTGGTGCCGAGGCCTCCGGCAAGTTCGTAGCCCATGCAGGAGTAGCCGTATTCCATGTGGTAGCCGCGATCGAAGCGAGTACGCCACAGTTTCTGCAGCTCGCCCGGCAGGCCCCCCGCGGCACACACCACGATGTCGCGTTCGCCGGCGGCGCGGTTGACCGCCCCCACCACCTCGGCGTCACAGGGCAGCCCGGTGCCGCGATCCTGGGTCACCCGTTCCACGGTGGCATTCCAGTCATCGCGCAGCGCGGCCGCCCGCTCGCTCCAGGACGAGGCCGGCCGCCACGGGGCGGTGCCCTGCTCGAGCCCGTCCTTCAGGCTGACAAGGCTCAGGCGGGCATCGCCCACCAGCGGCTGGGCGTAGTGCTTGACCGCATCGAAGGAGGCCACGTTGAGACACAGTATCTTCGCCTCGGGGTTGATCAGCGCCCGGGAGCCAGAGGCGAAATCGCCAAGCCGGGTGCCCACGGCGATGATCAGATCCGCTTCCTGGGCCAAGCTGTTGGCGGCGGCTGAACCGGTCACACCCAGGGTGCCGACGTTGCTGGCATGGTCCCAGGGCAGCGCGCCCTTGCCCGCCTGGGTCTCGGTCACTGGCACCTGGTAGCGGCTGACGAAGGCGTCGAGCTCAGCCAGCGCCTCGGCGTAGTGGACGCCGCCACCGGCCACCAGCAGCGGTCGCTCGGCCGAGCGGATCAAGGCGATGGCATCGTCGAGCTCGCGCGGGTCGGCGGCCTGACGGCGCAGGTGGTGTACCTTCTCGGCAAAGAAATGCTCGGGATAGTCGTAGGCCTCGGTCTGGATGTCCTGGGGCAGCGCCAGGGTCACCGGACCACACTCCACCGGGTCAGTCAGCACTCGCATCGCCTGGGGCAGCGACGTCAGCAGTTGCTCCGGCCGGGTGATGCGATCGAAGAAGCGACTCACCGGCTTGAAGCAGTCGTTGGAGGTCAGGGTGTGGTCGTGGAAGTTCTCGACCTGCTGCAGCACCGGATCGGGCTTGCGCGTGGCGAAGGTGTCGCCCGGCAGCAGCAGTAGCGGCAGTCGATTGACGTGGGCCACCGCCGCCGCGGTTACCATGTTCACCGAACCAGGACCGGCGGAGGCGGTACAGGCCATCACCTGGCGACGATTGAGCGTCTTGGTGAAGGCAATGGCGGCGTGGCACATGGCCTGCTCGTTGTGGGCGCGGTAGGTCGGCAGCGTCTCACGGGCCTGATACAGCGCCTCGCCGAGGCCGGCCACGTTGCCGTGGCCGAAGATCGCCCAGACGCCGGGAAACAGCGGCTTGATCTGGCCGGCGACGTTCACCTTCTGGGCCTGCATGTAGCGGATCACCGCCTGGGACATGGTCAGTCGAATCGTGGACATGGCAATGCTCTCGGAGATGGCTGCCGGGTCCTGAGGGGACCCGGATTATCGTTATCTTGGTCATGGTCTGGGAGCGCTACCACGCTCACCCCCATTTCGCTCATTCTCGTTCAGACGCTCTGGCGTTCTTTCCAGCAGTCCACCAGTTCGCGGTAATTGGCGACTACATCGTCGATCAGCGCCTGGTCGTCGGCCTCGCCGGCGAGCCAGCGACGGCTGGGCTCGGCAAAGATCGAGCGCCCCACCGCGAAGCCCTTGCACACGTCGAACCCGGCGCTGTCCATGAAGCCCTTCTTGAGCGTCTCGAGGGGCGCATCGAGCCCCAGCATCACCACGCCGCGACAGTGAGGGGCGCGTCGCGCCAGCAGCACGCTGATGCGCTCCCAGGCCGCGGGGGTCTGCGGCGGCAGCTTCCACCAGTCGGGATAGACGCCGAGGTTGTAAAAGCGCTGCATGGCGTTGAGAAAGGTATCGTCATCGCTTTGCTGATCCTTGGGCGGAATGATCTCGAGCAGCAGCTCATGCCCGGTCCTGAGGCAGGCGTCATACAGCTCCACCACCTGGCGCTCCTGGGTGCGGCGCAGGTCGAGCTGGTCCTCCGGGTGGTAGAACACCAGGCACTTGACGATGTGCTCGCGTGGCCAGGCGGCCAGTCGGGCACCGATATTGCGCCCGCCTTCCAGCTCGATGGGACGCGAGCTCGGCAACTCCACCGGGCGGCCAATCCACCAGCCGCGCCCGGTCACGTCATTGAGTGCATCCTGACCGTAGGTGTCGTCGATCAGCACGCCCATCTGGCTGTCACCGATATGTCCGGCGCCCTGCTCCGCCGCCTGCACCAGCAGCCGTTTCAACGTCTTGATCCTTCCGGGGTCGGCGCCGACCTCCCGGGCCATGTCGTAGAATTGCTTGCGATGGTCGAAGGCCAGCACGCACAGATCCGACCACTGCGTCGGGCTACGCTGGGTGGTGACCCGGTGCAGGTGGTTGAGCCGCGTGTCCAGGTCGGGACGCGGGATATCCTCGGCGCGACTCAGGTAGTCGTCGAGTTCCTCGCTGCTGGGAATCGCCGGGGCACAGCCGTGGCGGGAGACCACCAGGGCCCCGCAGGCGTTGGCGTAGGCACAGCTTTGCTGATGACTTTCGCCGTTGAGCCAGCCGCGCAGAAAACCGCTGAGGAAGGCGTCACCGGCACCCAGCACATTGAGCACCTCGACACGCACCCCGGTGAATACCTCGAACTCGGACTCGCTGTCGGGAATCTCACCGTCGAGCACGGTGCAGCCCTGCGCGCCCAGCTTGAGCACGATGGTGGCATCGCTCAGCTCGCGAATACGCTTGAGCGCGGTGATGGTGTCGGTGCTGCCACCGGCGATGTGGACCTCTTCCTCGGTGCCGACCACCAGGTCCAGGTCCGGCAGAATGGTCTGCAGGTGGGCGCTGACACCATCATCGGAGATAAAGCGGGTCTCGCCGTCACCCAGCGAGGTCAGGCCCCACAGCACCGGACGATAGTCGATATCGAGAATCACCTTGGTGCCGGCCGCCTTGGCGTATTCGATGGCGGTCTTGCTGGCCTGATAGGTGCCGTCGGTGGAGAAATGGGTACCGGTGATCAACAGCGCCCGACTGGAGGCGATGAACTCGGGATCCATGTCATCGGCACTGATCGCCATGTCGGCGCAATTGTCGCGATAGAAGATCAGCGGAAAGGTGTCCTGATCCTTGATGCCCAGGATCACCAGACCGGTGAGTCGTTCCTGGTCGGTGATGACCTGACTGACGTCCACGCCCACCCGGGCCAGTTCCTCGCGTACGAAGCGCCCCATGTGCTCGTCGCCGACCCGCGTCAACATGGCAGACTTCAGCCCCATGCGAGCGGTACCGTAGGCGATATTGGCCGACGAGCCGCCGAGGTACTTGTTGAAGGACGACATGTCCTCAAGCCGGCTGCCGATCTGTTCGCCGTAGAAATCCACGGCCGCTCGGCCCAGGCAGATTAGGTCCAGCGTCTTGTTGGTGGTCATGGCGTCACCCTGGTGTGGTCACGATAAGCCGTGCTCTGCCCGTGACGGGCGTCCCGACGACTTTGGATTGTTCGTTCTATTTGAATCCATGATAGAACTGATATTCCACTCGTTCAATCTCTGGAACAACCGATTCAGTTCATCTTTGGTCGTAGCAGTGTCCGGGAAGCACGGGAGCCTGCCGTCACGCTCCCGGGGGGCAAGTCGCCCCACCCGGTGGCGCCGGACAGGGCGTGGAGGTAGCGCGGCCAGGACGAGCCTCAGCGTGGGTTGAAGTAGGTATCGACGTAGCGCTGGATTTCCTGGCGCATAAAGCGCGAGGAGTCTTCTGCGCGCTCTTCCCAGGCGAACACACAGGCGGTCATGATGCCGTCGAAGCCGACCTCGGCCAGCGTCTTGAAGAACAGATCCCAGTCGATCTCGCCCTGGCCGATATCCAGATGCTGGTGGATGCGGGCGGTGGAGCCCGGCGGATTGATGATGTAGCGCAGCCCCGACGATCCCTTGTGATTGAAGGTATCCGCCACGTGGACGTGGGCCAGCACCGGGGCGCTGTCACGGATCATCTGCGCCATGTCATCGCCAAAGTGGAAGGTATGGGGTGCGCAGTAGAGAAACTTCACGTTGTCCGAGTCGATGGTACGAATCATGTCCACCGCCGGGTGCAGCGTCTCGACAAAGTCATCCGGGTGTGGCTCGACGTTGAGCTGGATGCCTTCGCGCTCGAAGATCGGTACCAGCTCCTCCATCGAGCGCCACCAGGCGGCCTCGCTGGATTCGGTGGTGGCGCCGCCATGGCAGCAGGCAGAGCAACTGCCACGCTCGGGGTGCGGGCCACGACCGAACTCGGAGTTCATGGTGTCCACGCCCATTTCCACCGCCACCTCGATGGCCTTCTTCCAGTACTTCACCGCCGCCTGGCGCTCGTCCTCGTGGGGACTGGCCCAGCGGAACATCGGCAGCAGCGAGGCGATCTCGACCTCGCTGTCCTTGAGCGCCTGCTTGAAGGAGCGCAGGCGGGACGGGAACACCCGGGGGTGGACAAACCAGTCGAAGAAGTCATCCCGGGGCGACAGCTCGAGATAGTCGTATCCCAGGTCCTTGGCCAGGCGCGGCAGCTTTTCCAGGGGCACGTGGCGATGCATGAAGGGGTCGAGGGCGATTTTCATGGAAGTCTCCTTATCATTGTTCACGCTCAGGTTCAGGACGTTGTCACTGAACCAGGTGGGTGGCGTTCAGCACGACACGGGCGGATCGC
>DJIP01000046.1:0-4084 GCA_002433675.1 Halomonas halophila | reverse complement strand
CCATCGCGGATGACGTCAATGCTGCGCGCGAGGGCATCCGCCGGATCCTGAAGCGCGTGTACCGACTCGGCGAAGGGCTCGAAGGACAGGTAACCGCGATAACCATCGGCGAGCAGGCGACGCACCTGTTCGACGTTGTCGAGGCGATCGCCCTCACCCACCAGCACCCGGTCGCCGTCGCGCATGGCGTCGAAGGTCAGCGTCGGATCCTCGACGCCGGACAGGTGAACCAGGCCGGTGCGCGCGGCGAACAGTGCCGCTTCACCGGCCCCTCGGTGGTGAAAGGTGTCGTGCACCAGCGAAAAGCGCGCCGGCTCCGATGGCCCCAGGATGGCGACGGCCTCGTCGATGGCGGCCACGGCGCAAGCCTTGAGTCGCAACGACGAGTCAGGAAAGCCCAGTGGCTCGACGAACCCCACGAGCCCATGACGACCAAGGATTGCCCCCAGCTCCACCAGCGCCTTGACCATATCGGTGGCTGTTGGTGCCTCGTCGGGCGCGGCGACCAGCGGACACAGCACCAGACCCCGGGCGCCCGCCGCCGCTGCCCGTTCGGCCAGGTGCTCGGCCTGAACGGCACGCTCTTCGTCCCACACATTGAACGGATACAGCGCATTGACGCTGAGTACGCTCAGACCCAGCTCCCGGGCCAGTTCTCCGGCGGCAACGGCCTGATCGAGCGTCGCCAGGCTGTTGTCGCCGACGTCGTTGCGCAGCTCCACCGCGTCGATGTCGAGCTCGACGGCCAGATGCATCAGCTGCTCGATGGAGTAGCGAGGACAGGCCATATGGTTAAGGGCAAAGTGCAGTGATCGAGATGCCATGGGGCGCTCCCTGAGCCGAGAAGAAGGTGCCGGAAACGTCACATCAGAACTGTTTGCAACCGGTTAGGTCGCACTTTAGAACAAAAATTCCCAAGGTTAAATGGAGGGAATGTTTCCTCCTTTGATGCTCCAGCAATCAGCTCATTGCGGCTTTTCCCCGCTAATCAATCATCTGGGCTCGGCTTCGAGCCCACGGAGACCGACGGCGTGGCCGAAACTTGTCGACCAAAGTACAAGGCGACCCTCCTCCTCCAGGGCAACAATGATAGCCTTGGCACTGAATGAAACGTTCCATCTGAACGTTCTATACCAAAGCATTAATGGAATTTTTGTTCCCAATTGACTAGGGTGATCCCAGACGACGGCCAACGCTGGGCAACACCCTGCAACCGAGTGAACCGCCATGGCAGAGCTACCTCAGGATTTCAGCGCGCTGGAAGCGCAGATCACCGAGCAGTACCCCGACCTCAGCCGTCGCCTGCAGCAGACGGCGCGTTTTCTGCTCGATCACCCGCAGGAAGTAGCCTTTTCCACCGTAGCGAGGCTGGCCGAGCAGGCGGGCGTCACGCCGTCCACGCTGATTCGCTTTGCCAACAGCCTTGGGTTCAAGGGCTTCTCGGACATGCAGAAGCTGTTTCGCTCGCGCCTGGTGGATGAGTTGCCCAACTACTCAGAGCGCATCCACGCGGTGCGCTCCGCCACCGGTGAGACCCCCAACGGCTCTCAACTGCTGTGGGAATTTGCCGACGCCAACCGGGAAATGCTCGAGCAACTCCCCGGGCGTACCGACCCGCGCCAGCTGGAGAGCGCGCTGGACCTTCTGGAAGGCGCCGAGGCGGTGCACCTGATGGGCATGCGCCGCACCTTCCCGGTGGCAAGCTACCTGCAGTACGCACTCAACCACGTCGACAAGCGCTGCTTCTTGATCAATGCCCTGGGCGGTATGCATCAGGAACAGGCACGGGCCATCGGTCCCCGCGATGTCCTGCTGGCGGTGAGCTTCTCGCCCTACGCATCGGAAACCCGCGAGGTGGCCGAACAGACCCGTGACAAAGGCGTGCCGGTGGTTGCCATCACCGATTCCACCCTGAGCCCGCTGGCCCGCGTCGCCGACGTGACCCTGGTGGTACAGGAAGCGGAAGTGAAGAGCTTCCGCGGCCTCACCGCCACCCTGTGCCTGGCCCAGAGCATGGCCATCGCCCTGGGCGTGCGCCAGGACAGCGCCGCCGACAAGGGCTCGTCTCCCGAGGCCCCTGCCTCGGGCTAGCGGCCAGCTCGCCCCTCGACACCCTGGCCCGCCCACGCCCCGCGCCCTGCGCGACCGGGCAGGCCACCAACAGGAGATCCTGTCCATGACATCGCTTCTTGTACGCCCCCAGAGCCCCGACGCCGACGGCAAGGTGCTGGAAGTCACCCCGCAATCCGCTGGCTGGGACCACGTCGGCTTTCGTGTCCACCGGCTGCAAAAGGGCCAGCGTCTGAGCGGCGAGACCGGCTCACGCGAACACTGCCTGGTGCTGTTGAGCGGACGTGCCACCGTCGCCGGCGCCGGCGAACGCTGGGAGGACATCGGCGAGCGCATGGACATCTTCGACAAGCTGCCACCCTACTCGGTCTACCTGCCCGATGGAGCGGACTTCGAGGTCGAGGCACTGACCGATCTCGAGATCGCGGTGTGCAGCGCACCGGGCCACGGCAACCACAAGGCCAGGCTGATCGCGCCACAGCAGGTCAACTGCTCCACCCGCGGCGGCGGCACCAACACTCGGCATATCCACGACATCCTGCCGGAGACCGAACCCGCCGACGGCCTGCTGGTGGTCGAGGTCTACACACCGCCAGGCAACTGGTCGAGCTATCCGCCCCACAAGCACGACGTCGACAATCTGCCCGAGGAGTCGATCCTCGAGGAAACCTACTACCACCGGCTGAATCCGAGCCAGGGCTTCGCCTTTCAGCGGGTATACACCGATGACCGCTCGCTGGACGAGACCATGGCAGTGGAAAATGGCTGCTGCGTGATGGTGCCTCGGGGCTACCACCCAGTGGGTGCACCTCACGGCTACGAGCTTTACTACCTCAACGTGATGGCCGGTCCCAAGCGCGAATGGAAATTCAAGAACGACCCTGAACACGAGTGGATCGTGCAGCAACAGTAACCGTACAAACTCCGCCGATTCCGGCAGCCCAGGTAAGGGCTGGCGTCATCGGCGGACCAAGGAACGTCTCTCTCTTTGCCCCGCCACCGGCGGGGCTTTTTTATGGTTTATCGCATCCCACTACTTCTGGCCTATCAGCAACAAGCGGCACCTTGGCAGCACCCTTGATCAGCCTATTCATATCGCTAACGACTGATGGTCTGCTTCAGCGCATCGATCGACGACTGGATACCGGCCTCGGTGGACATGGTGAAGTCCTCCATCTCGAGGCTGACCCAGTCGTTGTAGCCCTGCATTCGCACCACCGAGAAGAACTCCTTCCACCACTGAAGATCATGTCCCGCTCCCACCGCCACATAGTTCCAGGCGCGATTGGCGACGTCGGTGACCTCGGCGAGCTCGAGCAGACCGTTGGCATCGGCCAGCCCCCGCTCGATGCGGGTATCCTTGCCGTGGCAGTGGTGGATGGCATCGCCCAGTGCCCTGGCCGCGGCGATCGGGCAGGCCCCCATCCAGAACAGGTGCGAAGGGTCCAGGTTCATGCCGACCTTGGGCCCGACCTCGTCACGCAGGCGGAACAGGGTCTGGGGGTTCCACACCAGCATCGCCGAAAAGTTTTCCAGCGCGAATCGCTCGACACCGACCTCATCGGCCAGCCTCACCAGGCCGTGCCAGTAGGGAAAGGCGCAGTCTTCCCACTGGTACCGATCGCGCTCGGGCATCTCATCGGGCCAGCTCCTGGTGTAGACCAGCCAATTGGGCACGCTGTCCCCCGGCGCCGCCGCCGGCAGGCCCGACATGGTGACGATGCGCTTGACCCCGATCTCACCGGCGAGCCGGATGGTCTTTTCGATCTCGCCTCGGTGGCGCTCGCCGAGTTCCCCCGGGTCGAGCGGATTGCCGGAACAGTTCAAGGCGGCGATCTCTAGTCCCCGGGCGTCGATTTCCTTCAGGCGTGAGGCCAGCAGGCTTCTATCGGCGAGCAGTTCGTCAGCACGAAAATGCGGCGCCGGCGACCAGCCACCACCGGTCATCTCGATACCTTCCACCCCGAGCGCCACGCACTTGTCGAGCATCTCGGTAAAGCTGAGGTCCGCCATC
>DJIP01000222.1:8158-10046 GCA_002433675.1 Halomonas halophila | reverse complement strand
CTCGTCGTCTTCCTGGCCGCTGATCGACAGCGTCAGGGCGGCGTTGGCCAGGCGCTTGCGCCACAAGTCGTCAAGGCTTGCCTGGGAGGCTGCCCAGGAGGCATCTTCGCGGTCGAGTTCGAGGCGGTCTTCACCGTCGAAGTTCATGTCGAGGTGGTCGATCTCGTCGAGCATCCACGTAAGGCGCGTTTCGGCACGTTCGTGGTAGCGCTCGTAGAGGTCGTAGGCCCGCTCCAGAGAGCCATCCAGCAATGCCTCGTCCATGCCGGTACGCAGATCGGCGAACTCATCCACGTCGGACTGCACGAAGTAGGCACGCTGGCCGTCCAGCACATCCAGATAACGCTGGAAGGCGCGGTTGGACCATTGGTCGTCCAGGCTTACGTCCGCGTAGTGGCCGTAGCGTAGTGATTCGGCCACCTCCATGGCCGCCTGACGCTGGTCGTCGCCGGGCGTGGGAGTAGCCAGCGCCGTGGGGGCCGCGATCAGCAGGGACAACGCCAGGGCGCGACCCGCAGACTCAATCAGGCTCATCAATGAAGCACTCCAGGATTCGTGTACACTCGTCGGTCTGACACCGACTCGGTCGGCGGGTCCCTTGGACCGGATTCGCATTGTAGCAGCTTGATGTCAATCCTTGACCCTCGCCGTTGTGCGACATTCAGGGTCAATCCTTGAACCACACTATCATGCAACAGAGGACGCCCATGTCACAGGAGTGCTTGCCAAAGGATGATGCCGGATGCGCCAAAAGGCTCAGTCGGCTGCTTGAGTTTCTTCACCGTTCCCCCAGCCCTTGGCACGCTACCGCGAACATGGCTCAGCGGCTCGAGGACGCCGGCTACCGTCGCCTGTTGGAGACCGATAGCTGGGATTTGGTTCCCGGTGACCGCTTCTACGTGACCCGCAACGATTCTTCGATTATCGCCGTCAACCTGCCGAAGGGCCAGCCGGTCACCAGTCTGCGCATGGTCGGCGCCCATACCGACAGCCCCAATCTCAGGCTGAAGACCCACGCCGGCCAGACGTCTGCGGGCTGGCTGCAGCTTGGCGTGCAGGTCTACGGTGGGGCACTGCTCGCGCCCTGGTTCGACCGCGACCTGGGCCTGGCCGGGCGTCTGCATGTCCGTCACGCCGATGGGCGGGTCGAGGGCGTGCTGCTCAACGTCGCCGAGGCCATCGCCATCATCCCGAGCCTGGCCATCCACCTGGATCGCGAAGCCAACGACGGCAAGGCGATGAATGCCCAGACCCAGATGGCGCCGGTGGTGCTGCAGGGGGGCAAGGACGACGACCTCGATCGCCTGCTGCTGGCCTGGCTCGAAAAGGAGCACGGCCTGACCGGGGTAAAGGTGCTGGACTTCGAGCTGGGCTTCTATGACCTGCAGCCGCCGTCGCTGGTGGGCGTGGGCAAGGAATTGATCGCCAGCGCCCGTCTGGACAACCTTTTGTCCTGCTTTATTGGCCTGGAGGCGATGCTCGACGCCGACGGCGAACAGGGCATGGTGCTGGTCGCCAATGATCACGAAGAGGTGGGTAGTGCCAGCGCCTGTGGCGCCCAGGGTCCGTTCCTCGCCGACGTGCTCAAGCGGGTGAATGGCCAGGTCGGCGAGGGCACCGAGGAAGGCTATATCCGCTTGATCCAGTCCTCGCGGATGATCTCCTGCGACAACGCTCACGCGCTGCACCCGAACTTCAAGGACAAGCACGACGCCCAGCACGGCCCGAGCCTCAACGCAGGCCCGGTGATCAAGACCAACGCCAACCAGCGCTACGCCACCAACAGCGCCACGGCGGCGATGTTCCGTGATCTGTGCGAGCAGGCTGAGGTGCCGGTGCAGACCTTTATCACCCGGGCGGACATGGGCTGTGGCAGCACCATCGGCCC
>DJIP01000222.1:7620-7787 GCA_002433675.1 Halomonas halophila | reverse complement strand
GCCCCAGTGGGCGATGCACTCGATCCGCGAGACCGCCGGCAGCCAGGACGTGGAACACCTGACCCGCGCGCTGACGGCCTTCTTTAACAGCGCCGAACTGGTGTAGGTCCAGCGCTCGCAGCACGCGCTGAAAGGCTGAAACGACGACAGAGCGCCTGGCGGGCAAC
>DJIP01000222.1:7167-7311 GCA_002433675.1 Halomonas halophila | reverse complement strand
ACAGAGCGCCTGGCGGGCAACCGCCAGGCGCTCTGTTTTTTCTGTATCGGTGTTGAACCGTTGTAAAGGAAGGCGCAACAAAAAGGCCCGTCGATCGATGATCGACGGGCCTTTCGGTATCTGGTGGCTACGCCCTGACTCGAA
>DJIP01000222.1:0-6820 GCA_002433675.1 Halomonas halophila | reverse complement strand
AACCAACTGAGCTACGTAGCCTTTGGATGGCGCCGTATTCTACGGATTGCCGGCTTATTGTCAAGCACTTGGCGCCGTGTAGGCCACGGCGGAGCCAGCGCAGTGGGCTGGAAAGCCGGCTACCACCAGTGTGCCGTGTAGCGCGAGTTCTGGGCCGGCGTGACGGAGGCCGCTGGAAAGGGCGCTACCGCCCTGTGGTCGTCAAGTGCGCCAAGTGTTTGAAAAGACGTGCTCCCCGCAATCTGGCACGGGCCTTGCCCCGTATATAAGGGAAACAACAACAGGCGATCTGGATGGCCTGGCGCAAAGGCCTCGAGTCGGCTTCTGGCCTTGGCCGTATCGAGGGCAGGCCGCCTCCAGATCAGGGGATCACGCCGGTGGCGAGATCCAGGACCACGACAGGGGAGTCGTTGCCGATGGAGCCCATCGAAACCTTCTACGACGTGATGCGGCGACAGGGCGTCACGCGTCGCTCATTTCTGAAGTTCTGTTCACTGACGGCGGCGGCGCTGGGACTGGGGCCGGCCTATACCGCCAAGATCGCCCACGCCATGGAGACCAAGCCGCGCACGCCGGTGATCTGGGTGCACGGGCTCGAGTGCACCTGCTGCTCGGAGTCGTTCATCCGCTCGGCCCATCCGCTGGTCAAGGACGTGGTGCTGTCGATGATCTCGCTGGACTACGACGACACCCTGATGGCGGCGGCGGGGCATCAGGCCGAAGCCGCCCTGGCCGACACCATAGAGCGCTACAAGGGCAACTACATCCTGGCGGTGGAGGGCAATCCCCCGCTCAACGAGGACGGCATGTTCTGCATCGTCGGTGGGCGGCCATTCGTCGATCAGCTGCGCGAGACCGCAGAACACGCCAAGGCGGTGATCTCCTGGGGCTCCTGCGCGAGCCACGGCTGTGTCCAGGCGGCGCGCCCCAACCCCACCCGGGCGACCCCGGTGCACAAGGTCATCACCGACAAGCCGATCATCAAGGTACCGGGCTGTCCGCCGATCGCCGAGGTCATGACCGGGGTCATCACCTATATGCTGACCTTCGACCGGCTGCCGGAGCTCGACCGCACCGGCCGACCCAAGATGTTCTATTCCCAGCGCATCCACGACAAGTGCTACCGCCGGCCGCACTTCGACGCCGGCCAGTTCGTCGAGTCCTTCGATGATGAGGGCGCCCGTCGCGGCTACTGCCTGTACAAGGTGGGCTGCAAGGGCCCGACCACCTACAACGCCTGTTCGACCATCCGCTGGAACGAGGGCGTGAGCTTCCCGATCCAGGCCGGCCACGGCTGTATCGGCTGCTCCGAAGACGGCTTCTGGGACAAGGGGTCCTGGTACGCCCGGCTGCAGGACGTGCACCAGTTTGGCATCGAGGCCAACGCCGACCAGATCGGCGGCGTTGTGGCCACCGGGGTGGGCGGTGCGGTGGCGGTCCACGCCGCCGTCAGCGCCTTGAAACGGGCGCAGGTCAAGCGCCAGTCGTCAGCCAACAGGGAGCAAGCCTGATGACCCAGATCAACACCCCTAACGGGTTCAATCTGGACAGAAGCGGACGACGTATCGTCGTCGACCCGGTGACCCGCATCGAGGGCCATATGCGCTGCGAGGTCAACGTGGATGACAACAACATCATCCGCAACGCGGTGTCCACCGGCACCATGTGGCGCGGGCTCGAGGTGATTCTCAAGAGCCGTGACCCGCGCGACGCCTGGGCCTTTGTCGAGCGAATCTGCGGCGTCTGCACTGGCTGTCATGCGCTGGCCTCGGTACGCGCGGTAGAGGACGCACTCGATATCCGCATCCCGCGCAACGCCCACCTGATCCGCGAGATGATGGCCAAGGTCCTGCAGTGGCACGACCACGTGGTGCACTTCTACCACCTGCACGCGCTGGACTGGGTCAACCCGGTCAATGCGCTGAGGGCCGATCCGCGGGCGACCTCGCAACTGCAGCAGTTGACCGGCCCCAACCATCCGCTGTCGTCGCCGGGCTATTTCCGCGACGTCCAGAATCGCCTGAAGACCTTTATCGAGTCGGGGCAGCTCGGGCTTTTCAAGAACGGCTACTGGGACAATCCCGCCTACCGGCTGTCGCCAGAGGCGGACCTGATGGCAACGGCGCACTATCTTGAAGCGCTGGACATGCAAAAGGAGATCGTCAAGATCCACACCGTGTTCGGCGGCAAGAATCCCCACCCCAACTACATGGTCGGCGGGGTGCCCTGTGCCATCAACATCGACGGCGACCTGGCGGCGGGCGCGCCGCTCAACATGGAGCGGCTGAATTTTGTGCGCGCGCGCATCGAAGAAGCCTTCGCCTTCTCTAAAAACGTCTATATCCCCGATGTCATCGCTATCGCCAGCTTCTACAAGGACTGGCTATACGGTGGGGGGCTGTCCGCCACCAACGTCATGGACTACGGCGATTACTCCAAGGTCAACTACGACAAGTCCACCGACCAGCTCAAGGGTGGCGCCATCCTCGGCGGCAACTGGAACGAGATCCACGAGGTGGACCCCACCGACCCGGAGCAGATCCAGGAGTTCGTGGCCCACTCCTGGTACCGCTACGCCGACGAGTCCCGTGGCCTGCACCCCTGGGACGGCGAGACCGAGCACCACTACGAGCTGGGCCAGGGCACCGTCGGCACCCGCACCCGGATCGAGGAGATCGACGAGGCCGCCAAGTACTCCTGGATCAAGTCGCCACGCTGGCGTGGCCACGCCATGGAGGTGGGGCCGCTGTCGCGCTACATCCTCAACTACGCCCAGGGCAATGACTTCGTGATCGACCAGGTTGACTCGTCGCTTGCCGCCCTCAACCAGCTTGCCGGCACCCGCCTGACGCCGAAGCAGGCGCTGCCGACCACCATCGGCCGAACCCTGGCCCGCGCCCTGGAAGCCCACTACTGCGCGTCCATGATGCTCGATGACTGGCATGAGCTGATCGCCAATATCCGTGCCGGCGACCTGGCTACCGCCAATATCGAGAAGTGGGACCCGGCGTCCTGGCCCCAGGAGGCGCGCGGTGTCGGCATGGTTGCGGCACCCCGGGGCATGAACGGCCACTGGATTCGCATCAAGGACGGCAAGATCGAGAACTACCAGTGCATCGTGCCGACTACCTGGAACGGCAGCCCGCGGGACCCGGAGGGCAATATCGGTGCCTTCGAGGCGTCACTGCTGAATACGCCCATGGAGCGGCCGGACGAGCCGGTGGAGATCCTGCGCACGCTGCATTCCTTCGATCCGTGCCTGGCCTGTTCCACCCACGTGATGAGCGAAGACGGTGAAGAACTGTCTCGCGTCACCGTCAGATAGCCGGGGGAGGGTGTCCCATGTCCCATGACTCGAAAGCGTCATCAACTACGACAGCCGGCCAGGCCGACGCAGATTCCCAGGCAGGCAAGCTAGGCCCCGGGGAGGAGAGGGTGCTGCCTTCCTCGGTCAAGCAGACGTCTGTGTACGTCTACGAGGCGCCGCTGCGGCTGTGGCACTGGACCAACGCGGCGGCCATCCTGGTGCTGATCGTCACCGGCTACTTTATCGGCAAGCCGTTGCCGACGGTGTCTGGTGAGGCCAGCGATCATTTCGTGATGGGCTATATCCGTTTTGCCCACTTCACCGCCGGCTACATCCTGGCGATTGGCTTTCTGTTTCGCTTCTACTGGTCGCTGGTCGGCAATCACCACGCCAAGCAGCTGTTTCGTCTGCCGCTGCACCGTCGCGATTGGTGGCGTGAGGTCTGGTTCGAGCTTCGCTGGTATCTGTTTCTGGAGAAGCGTCCGCGCAAGTATGTGGGCCACAACCCGCTTGCGCAGTTGGCGATGTTCATCTTCATTACCCTCGGCACCCTGTTCATGATCGTGACCGGGATGGCGCTCTACGCCGAAGGCGCCCTGCGCGGCAGTTGGCAGGACACGCTGTTCGGCTGGGTCATCCCGCTGGCGGGCCAGAGCCTGGACGTCCATACCCTGCATCGTCTCGGCATGTGGGTGATGATCACCTTCATCATCATCCATGTGTACGTGGCGATACGCGAAGACATCATGTCCCGCCAGAGCATCGTCTCGACCATGATTTCGGGGGAGCGCACCTTCAAGGACGACGATCCGTTGTAGTTCGTTGCAGTTGCTAGCAGTTGCTAGCAGTAGCTCGCTGGCCCTTAAGTTGAAGGGCAGCAGAGCAGAGCGCTGGCGCCGGAGGCTTCACCGAGAATATCGGGTGAGGTCTCCGGCGCTTTTTTGTCTGGATTCAGGTCAGAGTGAGGCGTGTGCACAGGCCGGTGGGCCTGGTGTCATGGCGGCCGATGGGAGCGTTGCTGCGGTCGAGCATTAATCAGGTAAACATCAGGCATCAGTCAAATCGTTATTGCCCGTTGTTTTATGAGAAATCTTCTCTTTAAGGCGTCGCTTATTGGACTTTTGTAGGGTAAGTGACCATGTGATTGTGCTGGAACGATGGGCGTGTTTTTTATTGAAAGGTGTCGGCGTTATTCTGCGGAAATAGTCGAAAATCGCTGCGGTATTTCATGGTTATGTGCATGTAAGTGGCTGCTGTAGAGTGAAAAATCGCTTTTGGATATGGCGCCTGTGGCGAAGGTGAGAGCGTTTTCTATGTTATGTTTTTCGGCATTTTTTTTTGGCAAACAAGGCACTGCGTGGATAGCCGCTGGTTTTCTTGCTGCATCTAGATATGCGGATGGTGAACGCATCGAAGAAGCAGGCGAAGAGCGAGTCGCTGAAGGAGACCAAGAAAGAACGAGATGCAGGAAATGGCCAACTAAAGTCGCGCAGGCAAATATTCGGTACAGCGAGGGAGCCAGGCATGGAGATGGATGATCGTGAGGCGACGCCCTCGGTTCTGGTACTCGGCATCGGCAATGTGCTGTGGGCCGATGAAGGCTTCGGGGTTCGCGCGGTGGAGGCGCTTCACCAGCGCTATACGTTTGCCGAGGCGGTGACCGTGATGGATGGCGGCACCCAGGGGCTCTACCTGCTTCCTTACGTGCAGGCCTGTGATCGCCTGCTGGTCATCGATGCCATCGACTACGGCCTGGCCCCGGGCAGCGTGCATGTGGTGCGCGATGGCGAGGTGCCGAGCTTTATGGGCGCCAAGAAGATGTCGCTGCACCAGACCGGCTTTCAGGAAGTGCTGGCGGCGGCGCAGCTGCTCGGCTGGCAGCCACAGAAGGTGATGCTGGTCGGTGTGCAGCCCTCGGTGCTGGATGACTATGGCGGCTCGCTGCGACCGGAGATTGCCGCGCGAATCGATGAGGTGATCCGCCTGGTGGTCGATGAGCTGGCATCCTGGGGCGCAAGGCCCGAACTCCGCTCCGAACACGGCTCTCAACAGAGCCCCGAACACGGCTCTCAACACGGGCCCGGACACGGCTCTCAACACAGCCCCGGACTCAGCCCCGATCACCAGGCCCCCATCGACGAACTGGCGCCTTCGGCGCTGGCCCTTCACCACTACGAAAATCTGCGTCCTTCACCACGTGATGCCTGCCGTGTGGGGGATCCGCGCTTTCTGGCAAGGGACCTTGGCCATCCTGGCGGTGCGCACGGCGACCCGTCTCGCGTGGCGGGAAGCGAGCGGGATGGTGTTACTGAAAGCCCTGTAAAGGAGTAGCCGCGATATGTGCATTGGCATTCCCATGCGGGTGCTCGAGGCCAGCGGGACGCTCGCCATCTGTGTCAGCGACGGGGCAGAGGATCGACAAGAGGTCGATATTTCCCTGGTCGAGGCGGTGAGCCCCGGCGACTGGCTGCTGGTCTTCCTGGGGGCGGCAAGGCGGGTGCTGGAGGCCGATGAGGCGCTGCGCATCAGCGATGCGTTAAGGGCCATGGCCATGGCGGCCGAGGGAGGGACGGTCGAGACGGGACTGTTTGCAGACCTGGAGCAGGGCGAACCCCGCCTGCCGCCGCATCTGGAGGCGGCGCGCAAGGCGGGTGCCTCCACCGGGTGAGTACGCCACGGGTAACAACGCAAGCGGGTGATCGACAACACAAGCGAGTGAGCGACAAGTGAGCGACAAAAGAGTCACGCCAATGACGGGGCCATTGCACCGGCTGATCAATGAACTGGACTATCCCTGCCTGGCCGGGGATGAACTGGCGGCCTTCGTGACCGGGGCAGGCAATCGGGTGCTGTTTCTCAGCGGCGATCCGGCCACCAACCTCGAGACCAACGATGTGGCCGCCATTCTGCCGGAGCTGGTCAAGGCCTTCCCGGGGCGCTTTGAGCCCGCGGTGGTGGACCGCGCGGAAGAAGACGCCACGCGCGAACGCTTTCAGGTATGGCCGGTGCCTTCACTGCTGTTTTTCCAGGACGGGCGGATGACCGGGGTGATCTCGAAGGTGCGCGACTGGGATGACTACCTGGGCGAGATCCACGCCATTCTGCAAGGGACGTCTGCCAGCGCCAATATCATCGCTCGCGACGGGAGTGTTCGAACATGACCCAGGGATTCATGCCGCCATTGCCGGGTATCGGCCCCGGCAGCCAGCCCGAGGAGGCAGCGCTCGATTACCTGCCGATGCCGTCGGGGATGAGCACCTTTCAGCCGAGTTTTCCCGAGGTGGAGGACCCCGAGCGTATCCGGGCAGCGCTGGACGTCCTCAGCGCTCTTGCCGACAGGGCCGCCGAGTGGACTCCCGAGAGCGGCAATCTGGTGTTCGAGCTGCCCTCGCTCGATGCCGAGAATCGCAAGGCGCTGGCCGATGCGCTGGGTGAGGGCGAGGTCGCGATCAAGGTTGGTGGCACTGGTACCGGTGCTGGCGCCGTCGAGATTCAGGAGTCGGTCTTCGCCGG
>DJIP01000145.1 GCA_002433675.1 Halomonas halophila | reverse complement strand
CTGATCGACCTGTCCGACAACCTGGCGATGTACTACGTAGTACTGGCGATCTTCGTGATCGGCTTCGCCATCATTCAGCGTACCGTGCACTCGCCCTTCGGCCAGGTGCTCAAGGCCATCCGCGAGAACGAGCCTCGGGCGGTGTCGCTGGGCTACAACGTCGACGCCTACAAGCTGGTGGCCTTCGTCATCTCGGCAGGACTTGCTGGCCTTGCCGGCGCGACCAAGACGGTGGTGTTTCAGCTGGCTTCTCTTACCGACGCGCACTGGCACATGTCCGGCGAGGTCATCCTGATGACCCTGGTCGGTGGTGTCGGCACCCTGTTTGGCCCGCTGGTTGGCGCCGGCCTGGTGGTCAGCCTGCAGACCCAACTGGCGCAGTCGCCACTGGGCAACTGGGTCAGCGTCATCCTGGGTGCCATCTTCGTGCTCTGCGTGCTGAGCTTTCGCAGCGGCATCGTCGGCGAGATCCAGAACATGGTACGCAAGAACTTCAAATAGCCACGGCGATTGCCACTACTCTCCCGCTGCCCGGCCTCAAGGCCGGGTTTTTTCTGATTCTTCTCCCGTCGATCCTGTGCCGCCTTTTTCTCCCTCTGGATTCGCCATTGGCGCGCCCCCATCGAGAAGGGAGCCAACCCGTGGTCGCCATGCTCGTTCGGCATTTTTTGACAAAAATTCATCCGGTTGCGATGCCAGGAACTCATGAAGCTGGTAACACGAAACGTGGATAATATTTCCAGCAGGCGCGACATGCCTTTTTAGTGCAAGTTTTAACCTTTACATGTTTTTTTGTTATCCATCAGGATTGTTTGTTTTAATATCATCTATGTTTCTAATTTTATAGATTATTATTTTTGTGAGCTAGTGTTTTTAATGACGACGTTATTTCGATGCTTTTTTGCCGTTATGAGTTTTGGATTTTAGTGTAGAGATCGTTAGTACAATGTTTGTTATGAGGTTGCTTGCTTAGTTTTACCTTGCACGCTGAAAACAGTTCAAGTTTTCCAATTTGTGAAAGGATGGCTAATATGGCGACTTCAATGTTTGACCAGACCGCCCAGGTCGCTGCTCTGCTTGCCGCAGACTGCGACTGCGAGATTGGTACGATTGTTCACCTCGATGAGGATGGCCTGCCAGATGGCATTGCAGGGGGCAATGGCGATGATCCGGGTGAGGTGGTTAAGGTCACCGGAAATCTGGGGTATAGCTTCGGCTCCAGCGGGCCTGCCACGCGAGGCGCCTTTGCATGGGCCCCCGACACCCAGCCTTCGTTGACCTCCGGTGGAGAGCCCCTGCGCTATCAGTTGTCTCCCAGCGGAGAAACACTGACCGCCCGCGCCCCCGATGGCACTCCGGTCCTTCACGTCAAGGTGCTTGATGTAGACACCGGTGACTTTCAGGTCACCCTGCTCGGGCGTCTTGACCATCCAGCCAACAGTATCGAGGATAACCTGCTGCTCTCGTTGGGCTATGTCATCACCGACAGCAAAGGTAATCAGTCCACGGCGCGTCTTGGCATCGACATCGATGACGATACGCCGACCAACGGTATCGATACCCCGGACACAGTGAGAGCGGGGGACGTGGTCACGGGTACCTGGACGCAAGATGGTGGCGCAGACGGCGTTGCCGAGACCGTCGTCAAGCTCCCGGGAGACAACACCGAGTATCCGCTGGGCACCAATATCGACACTGGCGTCGGCACCCTTGTCGTCAACCCGAACGGTACATGGCGCTTCGAAGCGGACGAGGACGCCGCTGAAGACGCCAGCCTGGACTTCAAGATCATCACCACCGATGGTGATGGCGACAGCGTCAGCTGCAGCGGCCACATCGATATTACCGGTGGTGATGGAGGCGGCAACGGTGGTGGCGGCACGCCGACGACACCGGAGACGGACGGTAACCCGAACACCTCCGGCGCCAAGGCCATCGTCGACGAGGACGGGCTGCCAGGCGGTATCGCCGGCGGCATCAATGACGTTGCTGGCGAACGACTGGTGTCCTCCGGTTCGCTTGGCTACGATTTTGGCCCTGACGGCGCGGGGGGCTTTACCTGGAGCACCGACAATCTGCCCAATCTGACCTCCAACGGCAGTTCCGTCAGCTGGTCGCTGAGTGGCAATGGTCGCTCACTGGTCGGGTTCGACAGCAATGGTGAACGGGTCATCTCTGTGCAGCTGACAGACATCGCCAATGGTACCTTCAAGGTGGTGTTGGCCAAGCCGCTGGATCATTCCAACCCCGATGTGGAAGACGACATCAACTTCAACGTCGGCTACACCATCACCGACGCCGATGGTGACAGCGCCTCGGGGCTCCTCCGGGTGATCGTCGATGATGATCAGCCAGTGGGCAATGACACGGCCAGCACCGACGCCGACGGCAGCGTGACCGTGGACGTACTCGACAACGACCGTTTTGGCGCGGATGGCGCAGGTGAGTTGACCGACGCCAGCGTGGTGGGTGGGGGTGATGTGGGAAGCGTGACCATCAATCCCGATGGCACCCTGACCTTCAAGCCGGCGCCAGACTTCAGCGGCGAGGCGGTCATCGACTACACCGCCACCGACGGCGATGGAGACACCGTCGACGGTGAACTGACGGTCAGCGTCGGCGGTAAAGACGACAAGCCGACCACGCCGGAAACCGATGGTGACCCCTCCACCGGCACGCCCAGGGCGATTGTCGACGAGGATGGCCTGCCTGGTGGTGTGGCGGGTGGTGTCGCGGACGTCGCCGGAGAGCGGCTGGTAGCCAGCGGAAGCCTTGGTTACGACTTCGGTGACGACGGCGCCGGGGAAGTGCGCTTCTCCACGGATGGTCTGCCTGCTCTGACCAGCGGTGGTAGCCCGGTAACCTGGACGCTCAATGGCAACGGCCGTTCCTTGATCGGTACCGACGGCAATGGTGATCGCGTCATTTCTATTCAGTTGACCGACGTCGCCAACGGTACCTACAAGGTGGTGCTGGCCAAGCCGCTGGATCATTCCGCCGCCGACCGCGAGGATGATATCTCCTTTGATGTCAAGTACACCGTCACCGACAGCGATGGTGATACTGCCCTCGGCAAGCTCAACGTTCTGGTGGATGACGACAGCCCGGTCGCCAAGGACGATGGCGCCAGCACGACCGATGGCGCTCCGGTCACCGTCAATGTCATCGCCAACGACAGCGTGGGTGCGGACGGTGCCGTGGTGACAGGTGCCACCGTCGTCGGGGGCAGCGACGTAGGCTCGGTGACGGTCAACGCCGACGGGACCTTGACCTTCACTCCGGCCGATGACTTCGAAGGGGATGCTGAGATTCGCTATACCCTGACCGATGGAGACGGGGATCGCGACCGCGCTGACCTGGTGGTCAAGGTGACCCAGACCCCGGATCCCGATGACGAGCTCTATGTCGGGGACAACGGCGACAATACGGCCAATACCCATGGCGGCAACGACGTACTGATCGGGGACGAGGGCTGCGTCTTCAAGGAGATAAAGCCTGCGGTCAACTACAACGTCTCGCTGATCGTCGATACCTCCATCAGCATGGGAGAGCCGTCCGATGTTGCGGGCCAGAACAAGCTGCAGGTGGTCAAAAAGGCCCTGAAAAATCTGCTGACGGACCTGGTGTCGCACGAAGGCAAGGTTAACCTGCAGATCGTGGACTTCGATACCATGTCCCGAAAGCACATAACCATTGATCTGGGGAGCACCGGTAGTGACGTCAATGCGGCATTGTCGTTTATCAATGGGATGGCGGTTGGGGGAGAGACCAACTTCGAGGCGGGGATTCGTACGGCCAGTGGCTGGCTGAAGGCCCAGGACGCCAATCCGGAATTCAGCGACTACCAGGACTTGACCTACTTCTTTTCAGATGGTGGACCGACCCACTACCTAGACGACAACGGCAAACCGGCAGTTGTCGCACACTTCCCCAACCAGACCGCGCTCTACGAGGCCATCGAGGCGTTCAAGGAGTTGTCGGATCTCAGTGAAGTCAATGCGGTGGGCGTCGGTGAGCGCACCTTCTACGATTTCCTGAAGTTCTTCGACAACACCGATGTTCAGGGCCTTGGCGAAATCCCTTACAAGGGGGCCGTGGTCGAGAGCACTACTATCGGAAGCTTCGCGCCCGGTACCAACGAGGTGCTTCGTCTCGAGGACTGGAAGCTTACTTCCGGCTCTGGGACCAAGATCGTTGCCGCCGACAATACGCTGCGCATCGAGGACTGGTACAAGGATGGTGTCAACGCCCAGGTAGTCAGTCCTTCCTTCGTAGTGTCAGATTCGGGCGACGACAAGCTGAAGACGTCCATGAGGATCTTCTACAGGACGGACGCGCGTGACGGCTCACTCGAGGACAAGTTCAACTATTCCATCGAGACCTTTGTCGATGGCAAGTGGCAGACCTACTCCGAGTCTATACTGGCGGAGTCCACCTATTGGCGTAACTGGGATGCAGGCGTACTGGATCCGGGCAAGTATCGACTGGTCTTCGAGGTGCACAACTACGCCGGAGGGGATGACTACCTGCAACTGAAACAGATCACGCTGGAAGATCGCTATTACGGCAAGGACTACCTGGCGGAATATGGTGAGGTGGAGACCATCTACGACGGTGATGACCTGGACGTGGATCTTGAGGGGGGTGGAAAGGTATTCGTCCTCTGTTCGTTGGGCGACGACACGCTCAGGGGGCAGGCGGGTGATGACGTCATTTTTGGCGATACCGTGAACACCGACCACCTGGCGTGGACCAATGGTGACTCCGGGCAGTCCTTTGCCGCGAACACCCATGATGGGTTGGGTTATGAAGGCTTGACCGAGTATCTCAAGTGGGCGGTAAACGGAGGCAGCAATGCATCCAGTGAACAGGTTCGCCAGTACGTGAGTGACAACTACGTCTCCTTGCTAGATGAGGAACGTGAAGATGGCGGTAGCGATGACCTGCATGGCGGTGCCGGCGATGATGTTCTGATCGGTGCGGGTGGCAACGACCAACTGCATGGCGGTGCCGATGACGACCTGATGTTTGGCGGCTTTGGTGCTGATACCTTCATCTACAAGTCAGGAGACGAAGGTAGCGAAGGCGCACCGGCCATCGATACCATCGCTGACTTTACGCTGGGTAACTTTGGCAGCGATGCCAATGCGGACAAACTCGATCTCTCCGACCTGCTTGACGGCGCTCAGGAATCGGATTTTTCGGACTTCCTGTTTGCGGCCCAGGCTGGCACCAATACGGTCATTCACGTAAGTTCGAGTGGGGATCTTGGTGTCTTTGCTAGCAACGAGGATCAGACCATCATGTTGATGGATGTCAGTATGGGAGGGGCAACAAGTGACGCCTTCCTGCAGAAGATGATTCAGGATAATCAGCTCGAAGTGCAATAGTTGTTTCGTTTGGTCATGTAGTCGAAAACACCCAACTTCGGTTGGGTGTTTTTTATTGCTCCGGGGAAGAAGCACCTTGATGCTCTTCCCATGCTTTCATCTTGGAGGATAGGGGGGGATATTCGCATTAAAGCGGGATTTTGGCTTTTTCCCTTGGGGTGGGGCTCTGTACTCGCTCTTTACACCGGTTGCCTTTTATCCACTTCCCGCCTGTCGCGATAACGCGGTGGCAGGCGCTCTGCGAGATGTTCGGCCAGGTAGTCGATGACCACGCGGACCTTAGGGGAGCGGTGGCGGTGGTGGGGGGTGACGGCCCAGACGCCGGTATCGCTGTGACGGTAGGTGTCGAGCACCGAGACCAGCTCACCCCGGGCCAGATGATGCTCGACGTAGTAGTCGGGAAGCTGGCCCAAGCCCACGCCCTTCAGCACAGCGTCGAGCAGGGCCGGGCCTGAGTTGCCCTGCCACGGGCCCTTGATCGCCACTTCCCGGGGAATGCCGTCGACGGCGAAGCGCCAGCGATCGCGTGAGCCATGCAGGCAGCGGTGGTGCTTCAGCTCGGACAGGGCGTGGGGCTGCGAATAGCGCTGGAAGTAGTCGGGGGAGCCCACCACGTACTCGCGGCGATCGGCCAGACGACGGGCGATCATGGTGCTGTCCTCCAGCGTGCCCATGCGGATGCCGATATCGAAGCCTTCCTCGATCAGGTCCACCTGGCGGTTGGTGAAGTGCAAACGCACGCCGAGCTGAGGGTACTGGATCAACAGGTCATTGATCAGAGGCGCCACGTAGCGCTCGCCAAAGGTGGTGGCGCAGGTCAGCGCCAGTTCGCCCCTGGGATGTGCCTCGAAGTCCTTGACCACGGCGTCGGCCTCGCGAAAGCCGTCGACCAGCGCCTCGCACTGCTGATAGTAGAGTCGCCCGGCCTCGGTCAGGCTTATCTGGCGGGTGGTACGATACAGAAGCGGCGTATCGAGCCGGTTCTCCAGGGCGGCCACCTGTCGGCTGACGTGGGAGCTGGATACCCCCAGGCGTCGGGCGGCGGCGGCAAAGGACTTCAGGCGCACCACCTCAATAAAGGCTTCGATGCCGGCCCAGGGATGCATGGCGCTCTCCATTATTGCGAGACAGCAACAATGTTATGCTGAATGCACGCTTTATCCCAGCCCATGGCGAGGTCTAGACTGGGGTCATCATCAACCGGGTCAGGATGACCCGTGCCCCTTACGTCAGCGCGCCAGGCTTGGCTGTCGTTCTTGCCTGGTGTGCAGCCCCTAATCCGAGGAGATTGCCATGAAGTCTCGCGCCGCCATTGCTCTGGAAGCCGGCAAGCCGCTTACCCTGACAGAAATCGATGTCGAAGGCCCCAAGGCCGGCGAGGTGCTGGTCAGGGTGGTCGCCACCAGTGTCTGTCACACCGACGCCTATACCCTGTCCGGGGCCGACCCGGAGGGACTGTTTCCTTCCGTACTGGGCCACGAGGGTGCCGGTGTGGTCGAAGAGGTGGGGGAGGGCGTCACCAGCCTGAAGCCCGGCGACCACGTCATCCCGCTTTATACTGCCGAGTGCGGCGAGTGCAAGTTCTGCCGTTCGGGCAAGACCAACCTGTGCAGCTCGGTCCGCGCCACCCAGGGCAAGGGCCAGATGCCTGACGGCACCACGCGCTTCTCGCTGGATGGCAAGCCGCTTTATCACTATATGGGCACTTCCACCTTCAGTGAGTACACCGTGGTGCCGGAAGTCTCGCTGGCCAAGGTGTCCAAGGAAGCGCCGCTGGACAAGATCTGCCTGCTCGGCTGCGGTGTGACCACCGGGATCGGTGCGGTGATGAATACCGCCAAGGTCGAGCCGGGCGCCACCGTGGCGGTGTTCGGTCTCGGTGCCATCGGCCTTGCAGTAATCCAAGGTGCGGTGATGGCCAAGGCCGGTCGCATCATCGCCATCGACGTGAACCCGGACAAGTTCGAGCTGGCCAAGCAGTTTGGCGCCACCGACTTCGTCAATCCGAAGGACTACAGCGATTCCATCCAGCAGGTGATCGTCGACCTGACCGACGGCGGCGTCGACTACTCCTTCGAGTGCATCGGCAACGTCAACGTCATGCGCTCGGCGCTGGAGTGCTGTCACAAGGGCTGGGGCGAGTCGATCGTCATCGGTGTCGCCGGCGCCGGCGAAGAGATCTCCACCCGGCCTTTCCAGCTGGTGACCGGTCGGGTATGGAAGGGCTCCGCCTTCGGTGGTGTCAAGGGCCGCAGCCAACTGCCGGGCTACGTCGAGCAATACATGAAGGGTGAGCTGAACATCGACGACTTCATTACCCACAACATGGAGTTCGAGAAGATCAACGAGGCCTTCGACCTGCTTCACGCCGGCGAGAGCATCCGCACCGTACTGCACTACTGAGCCGACGGCATCGAGACGGCGCTGACGAGGCCGTGCCCGTCTGTCCCAAGCTGTGGGGCAGGCGGGCGCCGATTGGCGGTGAGTCGA
>DJIP01000089.1:9228-9674 GCA_002433675.1 Halomonas halophila | reverse complement strand
TCCGATGGTCTCCGACAGCGCCGTCATCAAGGCGTTTAACGGCGAGATCTCTCCTTCATCCTTGCTTTCGGACTTGCTGTCACGCCCGCCCCACATCAGCTTGAACCCCATCCCCAGCTTGCGGATGGGCATGAGCTTGAGACCCAACTGGAGGTAGATGCCCACCCCCAGCAACAGGATCAGCATGATCGGTCCCCACACCACCCCATTGATGGCGGAGAAGATATTGTTGAGTGCTTCCACGGAAGTCTCCCTTTTGACTCGGCACTTGTTGTTATGCGCTGTCGACCAGCAGAAGGCCTGTTTACCGTGAAATGTCATCGGAATAACAGGCATGTCAGCAGAATCGACAGCACGGACCCGCCTACGATAGCGGATATTGTCGCAAGGGCACCAGCAACGCTTGTCCACGCTAACACCGCTTCACCAGCCGTCGTTTGCGTGAA
>DJIP01000089.1:8497-8908 GCA_002433675.1 Halomonas halophila | reverse complement strand
GCCAACCGTGTTTCCTATTGGAAACTTTTGCCACCTTAGCCAAGCCATTTGGTCTTGGCAAATCCCCCTTTGGTCGCTGGCGGCCCCCGCGCCTCTTCGACGTCTGTAGCATAGTCGCCAACGTCGAATCATGCCGTTTCTCGCCACCAATGCGTCTATCACGTCCGATCCTCGCACTCCCTTGGCCTCTCCGTGGCATCAGCCACGGGCGTGGACTGGACGCCAACGGCGAGTCGTTCCACCCTATGTCGTGAGAGTGCGGCGACCACCCCCGTTTTTCTCTCGTCATGGACTCGCCAAACGCCGAGAATGGCGTTAGCATGCGCGAAACCGGAAAACCTTTTTCGTATAGGAAATCGAGATGAGCTCAATCCCCGCCAACCTGCGCTATGTCGACAGCCACGAATGGAT
>DJIP01000089.1:8014-8170 GCA_002433675.1 Halomonas halophila | reverse complement strand
CAGGACAACGGCGACGGAACCGTCACCATCGGCATCACCGATCACGCTCAGGAAGCCCTGGGTGACGTGGTCTTCGTCGACCTGCCCGAGGTCGGCACCAGCCTCGCCAAGGGCGACGAATTCGGCGTCATCGAGTCGGTCAAGGCCGCCTCCGAC
>DJIP01000089.1:0-7708 GCA_002433675.1 Halomonas halophila | reverse complement strand
GAGTCGGTCAAGGCCGCCTCCGACCTCTATGCACCGGTGGACGGCGAGATCGTCGAGGTCAACGAGTCCCTCGAGGATGCTCCGGAGACCGTCAACGAAGCGCCCTACGAGGACGGCTGGATCATGAAGGTGCGCCTCGACGACCAGAGCGCCCTCGACGACCTGCTCGACGCCGACGCCTATCAGGCGGTGGTCGACGCCGAAGGCTGAGCCGGGCCTCTTTGACCCGCGCCACCTGGGGAGCCACTCCCTCCCCTCGCCGGGGCCATTCGGCCCCGGCCAACGCGCCCGCCACCACGCGAGGCAACCCGTTATTCATCCGGATCTTCGGGGTCCGTCACACTCAAGGTGTTCCATGGCTTTCGATACACGTCGCCTGGCCGAACTGGCCGATCACGATGCCTTTCTCCGTCGTCACAATGGTCCCGATGGGGACGACAGGGCCAAGATGCTGTCGGCCCTGGGTGTCGAAGGCGTGGAGTCCTTGATCGACAAGACGGTGCCCGCCAACATCCGCCTGGGCCGTGAGCTCGACCTTGATCCGCCCAAGGCCGAAGCCGAGGCACTGGACTACCTGTACCGCCTGGCGCGCCAGAACAAGGTCGCCAGAAGCTACATCGGTCAGGGCTACTACGACACCCACCTGCCGGCAGTGATTCAGCGCAACGTGCTGGAAAACCCGGGCTGGTACACCGCCTACACCCCCTATCAGCCCGAGATTTCCCAGGGCCGCCTGGAAGGCCTATTGAACTTCCAGCAGATGGTGATGGACCTGACCGGGATGGAATTGGCCAACGCCTCGCTGCTGGATGAAGCCACCGCCGCCGCCGAGGCCATGGCGCTGTGCCGGCGCTCCAACAAGAAGGCCAAGACCAATGCCTTCTTCGTTGCCGACGATGTCTTCCCCCAGACCCTGGACGTACTCAAGACCCGCGCCTCCTGGTTCGGCTACGAGATCGTCATCGCCCCGGCGGAAGAACTCGCAAGCCATGACGTCTTCGGCGCGCTGCTGCAGTACCCAGGCAATGACGGACGCGTCCACGATCTGGCACCGCTGATCGCCGAGGCCAAGAAGCGCGGCGTGATGACCTGCGTTGCCACCGACCTGATGGCCCTGGTCCTGCTCAAGGAGCCCGGCGCCATGGGCGCCGATATCGTGGTCGGCTCGAGCCAGCGTTTTGGCGTGCCGATGGGCTTCGGCGGCCCCCACGCCGCCTTCTTCGCCACCACCGACAAGCTCAAGCGCTCGATCCCCGGCCGCATCATCGGGGTGTCCAAGGACGCCCGCGGCAACACCGCCCTGCGCATGGCCATGCAGACCCGCGAGCAGCATATCCGCCGCGAGAAGGCCACCTCCAACATCTGCACCGCCCAGGCGCTGCTGGCCAACATCGCCGGCTTCTACGCGGTGTATCACGGCGCCGAGGGCCTGCGCACCATCGCCGGGCGCATCCATCGGCTGACCACCATCCTGGCCACCGGCCTGGCCCAGAAAGGCGTCAGCCTGGCCAACGACAGCTACTTCGACACCCTGCGTCTGACCGGGGTCGATCGCGGCAAGATCCACGGTCGTGCCATGACCCACGAGATCAACCTGCGCTACTTCGATAACGGTGACGTGGGTGTCAGCCTCGACGAGACCACCACCGCCCACGACCTGGACGCACTGTTCGACGTGCTGCTGGGCGAGGAGCACGGCCTTGGCGTGCGCGAACTCGACGACGGCATCGTCGAGTCTCAGGCCAGCGGCATTCCTGCTGCCTGCCGACGCGAGAGCGACTTCCTCGAGCACCCGACCTTCCAGCGCTACCGCAGCGAGACCGAGATGCTGCGCTACCTCAAGCGCCTGGAGAACAAGGACCTGTCGCTGGCCCACGCGATGATTCCGCTGGGTTCCTGCACCATGAAGCTCAACGCCACCACCGAGATGATGCCGATCACCTGGCCGGAGTTCGCCCGCATCCATCCCTTCGCGCCGAAGGATCAGGTCGCCGGCTATCGCCAGATGATCGACGAACTGGCGGCCTTCCTGGTGGAGATCACCGGCTACGACCACATCTCGATGCAGCCCAACTCCGGCGCCCAGGGCGAATACGCCGGTCTGCTGGCGATCCGTCGCTACCAGGCGGCCCAGGGCGAGGGGCATCGTGACGTCTGCCTGATCCCCAGCTCCGCCCACGGCACCAACCCGGCCTCCGCTGCCATGTGCAGCATGCGCGTGGTGGTGGTGGAGTGCGACGAGGATGGCAATATCGACCTGGCCGACCTCAAGGCCAAGGCCGAGCAGCACTCACAGGCGCTGTCCGCGATCATGCTCACCTACCCGTCCACCCACGGGGTGTTCGAGGAAGGCGTGCGCGAGGCCTGCGACATCGTCCACGCCAACGGCGGTCAGGTGTACATCGACGGCGCCAACATGAATGCTCAGGTCGGCCTGGCACGTCCGGGTGACTTCGGTGGCGACGTCAGCCACCTCAACCTGCACAAGACCTTCTGTATCCCCCATGGCGGCGGCGGTCCCGGCATGGGCCCGATCGGTGTCAAGGCGCACCTGGCGCCCCACGTGGCCAACCACAGCGTGACGCCGATCGACGGTGTCGAAGAGGACTCCGGTGCGGTGTCCGCGGCGGCCTTCGGCTCGGCCTCGATCCTGCCGATCTCCTGGGCCTACATCAAGATGATGGGTGCGCGCGGTCTGCGCGAGGCTACCGAACTGGCCATCCTCGGCGCCAACTACATCGCCACCCGCCTGGAAGCGCACTACCCGGTGCTCTACAAGGGCCAGAACGGCACCGTGGCCCACGAGTGCATCATCGACATCCGGCCGCTCAAGGCGGCTTCCGGCATCAGCGAGGAAGACATCGCCAAGCGCCTGATGGACTACGGCTTCCACGCCCCCACCATGTCCTTCCCGGTGGCCGGCACCCTGATGATCGAGCCTACCGAGTCGGAGTCGCTCTACGAACTGGACCGCTTCTGCGACGCCATGATCGGCATCCGCGAAGAAATCGCCCGAGTCGAGAGTGGTGAGTGGAGCCTGGAGGACAACCCTCTGGTGAAGGCCCCGCACACCATGGCCGACCTGATGGACGCGGACTGGAACCGCGGCTACTCCCGCGAGATCGGCGCCTTCCCCTCCGAGGCGGTCAAGGGCGCCAAGTACTGGCCGGCGGTCAACCGAGTCGACAACGTGCTGGGCGATCGTCAGCTGATCTGCTCCTGCCCGAGCATCGACGAATACCGCGACTGATCCTGTTGCATGCCAAGCACAGAACCCCGCTTCGGCGGGGTTCTGTCGTTTTACGCATCTATGCTGGAAGCACTGAGGCCTCAGCCCTCGGCCTGGCGGCCCTCGGGGTGGCCGAAGCGCTCCAGATGGCGCTGCTCACGAAAGGCCTCGAGCAGATGATGGTAGCGACTGGGGACCCGCGCCCCGCGTCGACTGACGAGATAGAGTGTCTCGTCCATGGGGTGGGTCAGGGTCATCTCACGCACCTGACGCTGCCACGGCGAGGTCTCGAGCACCAGGCGCGAGACTACGCTGAAGCCAAGGCCACGGGCCACGGCGTCGAGCACCATGCCCACCTCGTTGGTGAAGCCTTGTCGCGGGAAGTGGCTCATGGAGCTGAAGTCGTCGGGAAAGTTGGCTCGCAGCAAGCTACCGGCCTTGTCCAGACCATCGGTATAGCTGATGAAGCCGAGCCCCAGCAGGTCATTGAGGCTGGTACCGGTAAAGTCCGCCGGCACCACCAGGCTCAAGGGTTCGTCGTGCCACGCCTCACACTCGAGATCCGGGTGACGGGTGACCTCGGTGACGATGCCGAGATCATGTCGGCCGGCCAGCACGTCGGCCAGGATCTCCTGATGAAAGGCGAAGCAATAGGACACGGTCAGTCCCGGATGCCGCTGCTGCTGACCGAGGATAAACGGATAAAGCATCAGCCCGATGCTGCCGGGCGACGCCAGTCGACACTCGCCGCTGTCGAGACTCTCGTCGTCCAGCGAGTGGCGAAACTGTTCATGCTCGGAAAACAGCTTTACCGCGTAGTCGTAAGCTCGGCGGCCGGCCTCGGTCAGCCGGAAGCGGCGCCCCTGGCGCTCCAGCAGGGTCTTGTCCAGATACCGCTCGAGCTTGCGCACGTGCTGGCTCACCCCCGGCTGGGTCATCTCGAGACGCTGAGCGGTACGGGTGAAGCTGCCGGTCTCTACCAGGGTGATGAAGGTGCGGAAGTACAGGGCATTGAACATGGAGTGACGCCAGGGTGATCCGTCCGGTTTGCACGCCAGCGACAAGCCAGGTCATGGCTGCTGCAAACCAAGGCCAGTTGAGGAAATGCCCACGCAGTGAACGTGGCACCTTCCTTGGGTCGGCATAGTCTACCACTTCAGCACGAAGCCCGCAGCGGTGCGCCCTGACGCCCGGCCGTGGTAGCATCGAGCGATGATCGAGCGTTCATTTCACACCACCTCCGACCAAGAGTTCACCACCATGCATGACCCCATCGCCGCCCGTGCCGACGCCGTCCATGATGCCCTGATCGACATGGAGCGTGACGCCAGCGCCGAGGAGCTGTTTCCGCTGGGCTATCTGATACCCCAGATCCCCCTGGTGGTGGACCAGCTGGACTACGACCCGAGCGAAGTCACCAGTGACGATTTCGACGCCGTCTTCCATGAATGGCTGGACGGCGCCTTTGCCCAGGACGGCATGAGCGACGCGGATCAGAGCGCCGTGCGCGCCCTCTTCAATCAGGCGTGTGCCAAGGCCCCTGCGCCCTGACACCCGCCCAGACAAGGAAGCCTTGTATGCCCGAGACCATTTCCACCACGATCTCCCCCGAGGGCAGCCTCGAGATTCTGTCCCAGCACGAAGTCAATCGTCTGCGCGACAGCTCCCAGACCGGCCTGCACGAGATGCTGCGCCGCTGCACGCTGGCGGTGCTCAACTCCGGCAACCCCATGGATGACGGCCTGGCACTGCTGGAGACCTACCCCAACTTCGATATCGAGCTTTTGCAGCAGGACCGCGGGGTACGTCTGAAGTTGACCGATGCCCCAGCCGAGGCCTTCGTCGACGGCCGCATGATTCGCGGCATCCGCGAGCATATCTCCAGCGTGCTGCGCGACATCGTCTACGTCTACAACGAGATCCAGAACCAGTCGCGTTTTGACTTGGCCACCGGCGAGGGCACCACCAACGCGGTCTTCCACATCCTGCGCAAGGCCGGCACGCTCAAGCCGAGCCGGGATCCCAGCCTGGTGGTGTGCTGGGGCGGTCACTCGATCTCCCGCGAGGAGTACGAGTACACCAAGGACGTGGGCTACCATCTGGGGCTTCGCGATCTCGACATCTGTACCGGCTGTGGCCCGGGCGCGATGAAGGGTCCGATGAAGGGCGCCAACGTCGCCCATGCCAAGCAGCGCCGCTACCCCGGCCGTTACCTGGGGGTGTCAGAGCCCGGCATCATCGCCGCCGAGGCGCCGAACCCCATCGTCAACGAACTGGTGGTGATGCCGGATATCGAGAAGCGCCTGGAAGCCTTCGTACGCCTGGGCCACGGCATCATCGTCTTCCCCGGTGGGGTCGGCACTGCCGAGGAAATCCTCTACCTGCTTGGCATCCTGCTGCACCCGGACAACACCGACATGGAACTCCCGGTGGTGTTCACCGGCCCCGCCAGCGCCGCCGAGTACTTCCAGCGAATCGACGAATTTCTGGTCTACACCCTCGGCGAATCGGTGCGGGAGCTCTATCAGATCATCATCGATGACCCGACCGAGGTGGCCCGCACCATGCGCGCCAACATCGACAAGGTCACCGAGTATCGGCGCGCCCGCCAGGACGCCTTCTACTACAACTGGCGTCTGACCATCGCGCGTAACTTCCAGGAACCCTTCGTGCCGACCCATGAGGCCATGGCATCGCTGGCGCTGAACCGTGAATTGCCCAAGCACGAACTGGCGGCAAATCTGCGTCGGGCCTTTTCCGGCATCGTCGCCGGCAACGTCAAGGAACAGGGCATTCGCGCCATCGAGGCACACGGCCCCTTCCGTCTGCACGCCGAGGCCGACCTGATGGAGAAGCTCGACGCCCTGTTGACGTCCTTCGTCGCCCAGGGTCGGATGAAACTGGCCGGCGACTACGTCCCCTGCTACACCCTGGGTGGCGCCGTCGCCTGATCGACCTTATGGCCTTCGCTGCACCACAAACACATCGCCCCGAGCCGCAAGGCTCGGGGCGATGTGTATTGAGACCTTCAATCCCGCTTCGAGAACACCAGCACCACGGCGTGCAGCAACAGCCCCGCGGTCGCCCCCTGGGAGAGCACCGCCAGACCAAGCGCCATGCCATCGACCAGGGTACTGTAGATCGCCATTACTACCAGCCCCACGACCATGCAGCCCAGCAGGGTGAACAGCATGCGTAGAAAGCGCGAGCGTCCCGCGCCATCGAGCAGACGCCACTGAAACAGGCTGGCCAGGGCCAGTACGCCGAGCACGATATAGCCCAGCGTCTCGCGGGTGCCGAGACCGGCCATCTGGTAGCGCGGCAGGGTCAACGCCAGCACCAGCATCAGGCCGACCATCAGGCTCAGGCGAGCAGGGCTCGCGATCGCCCTGGCCATCAGGCCACCTTCAGGTTTTGACGGGCGATCCAGCCCTCGACCCAGGGCAGCGCCTCGTCATCGGCCATGAAGGTCTCCATGGCGTCGATCTCGAGTCGGTCGTCGAGGCGTGTGGCGCCCTGCTCCTCGAGCAACTGATCCAGGCGGCGCCCGGCGCCGCAGAAGGTTTCTCCGTAGGAGCTGTCGCCCAGGGCGATCAGGCCATAGCGTAGCTGCCCAAGACCGGGGCTCTTGTCCTGCAGCTCGCGCACGAAGCTGACGAAATTTCCCGGAAAGTCACCGCTACCGGTAGTGGACACACAAAACAGCGCCAGATCGGGTGCGTCGTCGGTGACGTCGGCCAGGGTCGGGTTTTCGAGCACCGAAACCTCGTAGCCCGCGTCCTCGAACAACGGCTTGACCTGTTCGGCTACGTCGAGAGCACCACCGTACATGGTGCCAACCAGTATCTTGAGAGTAGGCATGTGATGGAATTACCTGAGAATTTTGGTCGGATTCTAGCACGGAGGCACGCGCCTGCGCATCCCCGGGGCGCTGCAAGCCGCATCTGGACCGGATACCATGACAGCCAGTTCACACTCCCTCCACCCACCGCTACGACATAAGCGAGAGCCCCATGCGCGAGACCTTCGAGGCCTGGATTACCCCCATCATGATTGGCGGCCTGATCCTGTTCATGTGCTTTATCATCTGGGACCTGGCGAAGCAGTCGAAGGCTGGCCGCTTCGGCACCCTGATGCTGTTCATCGTGCTTGGCGCCGGCATGCTGGGCTACGTGGCAAAGGTCGTCATTACCTGGTATCTGGAAGGCAAGGGGGTCTAGCACCGCTCCTGGAGACACTTGCACTCGTCGACTCTTCCACCAGAGCCTCGGCCTCCAGGTCGACATCGCCAATGTCCATGGCGTCGTTGTCTTACCGATTCTGCCGTTCTGTTCGTACCGCCGATATCAGGTATCGAACCATTGTTGTATACAGTTTGTCGTCCTACATTGGATACACTAGCGCTGCATAGTGTATTCAGTGACTACAGACGCCCTGACAACAACCACAATGGCTAGGATCATGCAGACACCCCCCACG